>CAISDH010000001.1 GCA_903884115.1 uncultured Microcaldota archaeon
ATTCATCCTTGCCACAAGCGCGTTCGAAGCGCTAACTTCAAATTTCTTGAATTGCAACATTTCTTTGTCATATGACGCCTTTACATTGTCGAAAGACTTGAATGCCTTGTTAGAGATTTCTGAAAGTTCTCCTGAGTCATGTTGCTTCTTTTTCAATACGCTTTGCAGCGCACCTACGTCACGTGTTGCCTTAGCTATGTCATCTTTGATAAGCGCCAGCTCCAGCATTACATGATATTGACCTTTATCAGAAATTTCTGCATACGCTTTTTTTACAATGTTTGATGCGACATGTTCATTCCTCCATTCGTGCAGCCTTCCCGGTGACTTCTGCTCCAATGATTCCTTTGGAGAAGACATCACATCAGCGTCTTTTGGTTGTTGTTTTGTTTCTTTTTTCTCTGTATCCATTGAACCACCACGTTCTACAACATATACGGCACAGGTAATATATAAAAGTTTCTGACCCTGGAATATAGGGCATTTATACTTTATGGAAGGCACGAGCTATCGATGCCCCCAGGGCGCTTACCCGCTTGCTTTCTTAAACAGGCTTCTGATGTTTTTCTTCATTCCGGCGAGAGTGTTCATCGCGCCATCAGCCCAATCCTTAAGGATCTCGCGCTCCTCTTCAGTGTATATCTCACCTGATCCTGCCCTTATCCGGTCGGTCTTCTCCTTCACGCCTGCTAATGTCGTATGCCCTTCTTCTTGCTGAACTTCCGTGTTCCGTTGAAGCTTCATTAGCATTTCCTGCTCTTCATTCTTCTCCTCGGAATTCCGTTGTATATGCGCGGGCGCTTCAAGCTCTTCCTTGCGTTCAAACGAAAACTTAGGTGCAGGGTTTGCTGCCTTTTCATTGGTTCTGAGTTTCTCCTGGAGATCTTGCGTTTTACTCTTTGCATACTCGTCTTTAGGCAGTGCAGACCCGTCCAACTTCGGCACGTTATTTTCGGGCTTAGATTTCCAGTGCATGGCAGACATCTCGACGCACTGCATTACGCGCAGTACATGCCTACTGGCCTGCAGGAGATATATATCCCTTTCGAGTCACCGATAGGAACATTTATATGCCTTTGCAAAGCGAAGAAACAGAGCTACGACGTCAATGCATCTTTGCATTGTATTCGTCGAAGACCTTCTTGTACGTGTCAAGGGTGCCTATGTCATACCACTCGCCCTTGTGGACGTAGCCGAGCACGTCAGTGCGGCGTATGAGCCATGCTATGAAATAGCCCATTGAGTCGTGGTTGCTGCCCTCGGCATTGAGGTACTCGGTGAACAACCCGAGCGATTCCTTTGGAAGCAGGTATATGCCCGTGCTCACCAGCGTGGACTTGGGCTCTGGAGGCTTCTCAGTGAATGACACTATCTTGTCTCCTGAGAGCTCTACAACGCCGAATTTTGATGATTCCTGCAATGACTTCGTGTCGTAGAGCACGACAGTCGGCTTCTTGTGCTCGTTGAAAAACGCGATGACGTCCTTGATTGCAAGGTCGTATATGTTGTCCCCTGCTATGATCGCAAGATCGGAAGCTATGCCTGCCTTCTGTATGTCATAGGCTATGCCCCTTATCTGGCCGAGCTTCTCGCCGTCGCTCTTTCCCTTCTCGACAACCAGCTTTATGACGATTCCCGGCGCGTTCACCCGGGTCTGCACCCAGTACTTGAACTGCTGCGAGAACTTCTCGTTTGTTGATATGACCATCTTGTTTATGCCTGCGTTTATCAGGTCGGCCACTATGTACTCCACTATGGGCTTGCCTGCCACGCCGACCGGAAGCAGAGGCTTAGGCACGAAGTACGTTATCGGCGCGAGCCTTGTCGCGAATCCACCGCAAAGTATCAATGCTTTCGTATACATTCACCTTTAATTTATCCTGAAGCCGTAGATTAAGCAAATAACGTTGGCAGACGCTGCTTTTATACCTTGTGGAAGCGGCATCTAGATTATAAATATCCGACGCATAACTTGGGCTTTTCCTTACAAAGAGAGGAAGCGCATGCTCTTCCTGCTGTCGAGCTTGTACATGCCGCAGCCTTCGAATTGCACTATGTCCGCATCACTCAGTTCGGTCGCATATCCTTCGACATGCCCCTGGCGCTTCTTTATGCTGTCCTCGTTGAACGCATCGCCGACAAGCAGCTCACCTATGTCCCAGAGCTCGCATTTTACCGCATTGGTCTTGCTTATCCAGCGCAACTTGGGCACTGATGCATCGACCTGCTCTTTGCCCGTATATGCAGCGGTGATGACCTTGGCGCCTACTTTTTCAAGCTTTATGTTGTAAGCCTCTTTGAGCCGCACTGTGTCACCGGCCTTTAACTTGGCGGCATCTTCTGCGGCCACATACAACCCGGTATTTGTTGAATATTCTCTGTACCCCAGTTTCTCGGTAGGATGCAGCTTAAGCGACACATCGCCGTCTTTCCCACTCAGGCCTTCTATCTTCAATTCAAAGGGATGCTCAATGAAGAAGAGCCTTTTTGCGATGGGATCCAGCATCTTGCGATTTATATTGAGAAGTATCTCTATCGGCACGATGCTTTCAGACTTGCCCATACCAAAACTAAGTGCAAATTCGCGCAGGGCCTCAAGTGTCACGCCCCTCCTCTTCAGCGCCTTTATCATGACAAGCCGGGGATCGTCCCAGCCGCTGATGCGCTTTTCGGCTATTAGCGCACGAACCTTCCTTTTTGACGTGACGTTGTTTGCAATCTCAAGACGTGCGAAGCTTGTTATCCTCGGCTTCCTGAGACCGAGCAGATCCAGTACTGCAAAGTAGAGCTCGTCGCGCATCTCATAGTTCTTGTCCCTCAGGACGTCGGTTATTCCCTTTATGGAGTCGATTATCGGCGTGCAGAAGTCGTAGGTGGGCCATACGGAATACTTGTCGCCCTGCCTGTAGTGCTTTGCGTGCTTTATCCTGAACAATGCCGGGTCGCGCATGGTTGTGTTCGGCGCCTTCATGTCGGAATTGAGGCGCAGCACTGCCTTGCCGCTGCCGAACTTCCCGTCAAGCATCATCTTCCAGAGCCCCATGTTCTTCTCTATGCTCTGCGACTTGTGCTCGCAGCCTGTGCCAGAGAACCTGAGCTCCTTCGTCCTCTCAAGGTCGCACGTGCAGACGTATGCCTTGCCTTTGCCTATTGCGTTTTTCGCATGCTCGTAGAGAATCGGAATGTGGTCGCTGGCGTAGTATTCGCCGTCGAACTTTATCCCAAGCCATTTCAGGTCTTCGTGTATCGCCTCGACGAACTCCTGCTTCTCAAGGTCTGGATTCGTGTCATCGAAATACAGCATGAACTTGCCGTTGTACCTCTGTCTGAGCGCATCTTCTATGAAAACCGCTTTCGCATGGCCGATGTGAAGGTAACCTCCAGGTTCTGGAGGGAACCTCGTGACAAAATGACCTTCCACTGCACCGGCTATTTCAAAACTATGTTTTGAAGATTTCTCTGCCCTTTCTGCTTCTGCCGTCTTGAATTCATCGGCATACTTCGCGAGCTCATTCTCGATTGCTGCCTTGTCAAGCTTGTTGACCGCGGCAACCTGCTCCCTCACTACTTCTGAGAGTTTGGCCGTATTCGACCGCAGAGAAGGATTTGCACCTATGACTTTGCCAAGAACTGCGCCCTCCATCGCTTTCCCGAAGTCCTGCGCATTCTTTAGGGCAAACTTTCTCACGAGTTCCTTTAAACCGGCAGCTAAATCTGCCCCTGCGCCCTTTTTCGCGACCATTCATTTCACATTTCGGTTATCCAGCCCATCGCAGTGATTTTGTGAGATAGGTTTAGAAGACGTTTAAGCCTTTAACCCTTTCTTCTTGGGCGAGGCTCCGCAATTGGGCGCAGGATCACCTTTCTATTAACTTACGGAATTTTACAGCTTCCTCTCCGAATGCCTCTTCTTCGGCCTTCTTCGCCATTAGGTGCGCAGTTTTCCGGTCATAACCTGCACTGCGGTATTTCCACTCCTGCAATTCATGGAACAGTATGATCTTATCGTACACCTTGAACTTTTCAGACACCCAGACCTGGTTTGGAGGCACATCTACTCCCTTATCATATTTCGGCTCCTTCATGTGCTTCCCTTTGTAGACTATGTTATACGCCGCTACGTATTTTCCAACCACTTCGTCAGGGACATGCACTACCTCATATCCCAGCCGCTTGATTTCAGACTTAGCGTTAGGGAGGGATTTGGATGGCATGCCATCATCATAGCTTCTCCAGTCTCTTGTAGATCTCGTCGATGTCAAGCTTCGTTGTCAGGAGAGGGATGTGCTCCACCTGCGCGATCTTTATCGCAAGCTTGTCAACGTTGGTGACGTTGTGTATGACCACTACCTTCGGCTTTATCGGCGCGACCCTCACGACAACAAGCGGGGACCTTCCTGTAGACACTTTCTCGAATATGAAAGCCCTTTCTGTTGTTGACCCGAAGAGCTTGGGATATTCCGCAGGCGACAGCTCAAGTATGACGCGCAGGCTGTCCAGACGGGTGTAGCCGAAAAGCTTTATCGAATCAAGATAATTCGGGTTCGCGACGATCTTGCCCTCTATTATCCTGTTGAAGTCTACGCCGCTTATCGGGGCTATGAAGTCATGTATGACATAGAAGGGCTCCTTCACCTCTTTCTGCGGAGAGAGCTGCTCGAGCTGCCCGACGATCGTGCCTCCGTTCCCCTCGTCGATCTTGAACAGCGTATCTACAAAGCGCTTTATCACGCCGACGCCAGGACTAAGACGCCTGTTGCTTTCGTAGTCGCTTATGGTGCTGGTTGATATCTTTATCCTCTTTGCGAGCTCCATCTGCGTGATTCCGAAGAGCTCACGCCATTTCTTCATGGTGCTGCCTGGGCTGGCGGACAGCGTTATTTCTCCCGCTATTTTCTCCCTAAGTTCATCCATATAGGTCAACCTGCACAGCAATTACTGACTGTTACCCTTACTGCGCCTTCCCTTGCTTACGTTCTTGTACAGAGAGTCTATATAATCTTTGTTGGCCTCCTTTTTGCCAGTAGGAACCTGGATAGAAGGGCTCTGCGCCTCCTTCTTCAACAGCCCATAGATCACTATCACTACGCCTGCCGCAAATATGATGAGCGCGGCGATACCTGTGTACAGTTGGCTGTTAGTAAGCGAACGATACTTTGCGATTGTTGCGGAGTCCATGATCAGGTATATGACTCTTGCACTGACTGTTTTGCCTGAAGAGGTGCTGCCGTTCGTATTGTCCATGACAAAGTAGATGCTGTTGTTGTAGAGTTCGCTTTTCGGGAGCACGAAACTGGCGTTCTCAGGCATCATCAGCGGGGTGTTTGCAAATATGAACGTGCTGTTGCCACGGTACAGCATCTGTGCGTATCTCAGTCCGTTTACAGAGCTGTTGCCTGTCACGTGTTGACGCCACAAGTTGAAGTCGCTGCTGTTGAAGATGTAGAGGTTGATTGCACTGCTCAACGCAGCACTTACTATCGCAGTTGAAGCATCCGAGGTGTTGATGAGCAGGTATGCGAAGTTGTCATTTGGCACTGTAATGTTTTTAAAAGGCAGGGTGCCCATGCTGCCGCTCAGTGCCGCGCCTGCAGCCAAGAAGGCTATTATGGCAATTGCAATAAGAAGCAATCCGCAATATACGAATTTTTTTATCATGCGAATACCCAAATGAGACCTGAAAGTCTGGAAGTTAAAGAATATATACTCTATGATTGACATTTGGCCATCGCGGCATGCCCCTCATTCCGCGGTCTCGATACGGGCACTTTCGTCGCCGTCGTACTCGTGCTTGAGCATGCTGAACACCATGTCATCTACGAACGTGTCACCGTACAGCGTATCCTGCCTTAGCGCACCCTCCTCTGTGAAATTAAGAGAGCGCAGCAAGTTTATCGAGCGTTCATTGAACGCCAGCACGGTCGCCGACACCCTGTTCAGGCGCAGGTTCTTGAAGCAGAACCCCAGCAGCAGCGCAAGCGCCTCTTTTGTGTAGCCTTTGCCCCAATAGGGCCTGCCAAGCCAGTAACCTATCTCTCCGCGCATGTTATTGTAGTCTATCTTGTGGACGCCGCACGCACCTATGAGCGTGCCTTCATTGAGATGCATGCCGAAATGGAACGCACTCTTCTCCCGGTACGTCCTTGCAGCATCTTCTATGAATAATGATGCATTTTCTTTTGTGTATGGATGCGGAAATTCCCCAGGCCTTCCTATGTAATGGGCAATCTCAGCATTGTTGGCGTTCTTAGCCATATCGCCTGCGTCGCCCGCTTCCAGGCTTTTAAGGTAGACCTTCAGGTTCTTGGCGCGGATTTCCATGAGGAAAGCTGCTTCAAGCACATTATTAAAACTTTATTGCATTATAGTGTCGTGTTTTCATGAGCGATATAGTGCGGGTTAAAACGGGCATTCCTGGAATCGATACGATGCTTTGTGGCGGGGTGCCGGAACAGAGCCAGATGCTCATCACCGGAGGGCCTGGTGCAGGTAAGACGCTGCTGACGTTCAATATACTGTACAACGTCGCGAAGGCAGGCACAAACGCAGCTTTCATAACGTTCGACGAGCAGCCTGCCGCAGTCATAAGAAATGCCAAGCAGACCTTCTCAGCGCTCCCGGACATAGACGCGCTTATAGCGGACAAAAAGATCATTGTAGACGGCACAGCCTCGGCGCTGCGCATAACAACAGAGGCGACGGACACCATGTATTCGTTCGGCAACATCGTGTCGGACCTTGAGGGCATAATAAAGTCCAACGATGCAAAGGTCGTTGTCATAGACTCGATATCGCTCCTGAAGCTCATGCTAGGGAATCCCTTCATGTACTACAAGTCGATGCTGGCACTCGTATCCAACCTCAAGCGCATCGGAGTTACGTCATTCCTGACCACAGAGCTGCAGTCCACTGAACGCAAGAACCTAAGGTTCAGCCCCGAATACTTCATATTCGACGGCATACTTGCGATGTATCAGAGCGAAGCTGAAGAAAGGCGCGTTCTGACTATGGAGATAATAAAGATGCGCGGAAGCGACCACAGCCTGGCGCTCGCCCCATATGAAATAACACCGCAGGGATTCAGAATATTCACAGTGGAGCAGTGATCCGATGCTGGGCTTTCTATCCGGCTGGAGAAAGCCAGACCGGCAAAAAGCCGGCGGGCCGATGCTTCCCGCGGAACAGCGGCACAGGATCTACATCGCAGCGACTGCAATCGTTGTGTGCGTCGCCCTGCTTCTGGTGCTTTTTGGAAACCGCGGCAGCGCGCTTCAGCGATGTGAGGGCGCAATACTGCAGTCGCAGAGAAGTGCCTGCCTTGACACGCTTGCCGGCATTGAAAACAACGCGTCGATCTGCAGCCTCATAGGCTACGCGCAGGTGCGAGACAGCTGCATAGCAAGCGTTGCAGAGCACACCGCCAATATAACCCTGTGCACGCATGTCGCCGCAACAAATGAAATGGCAGGCTGCGTCTTAAGCGTCAGCAACGCGACGCGCAACATCAACGACTGCGCTTTCGCAGGCGCACCGTACAACTCGACCTGCGCATACAACATTGCAAGCGAAGACAGGTTTGCAAGCGCATATGACTGCGCACTCATAGGGAACGCCACTCTGAGGTCGGAGTGCGCCTACCTGCACGATTACAGCAACGCGACAACGGGCGAGAACGCCAGCTATTGCACGGCATTGCCTGACACGCACAACATGTCGCTTCTTGAAGGCATGTTCGACATGAACATCACCACCAGCCCGCAATTTTTTGAGTTCTCTTTGATCAACGCCACGCCGCAGAGCTATTGCTATTACCATCTGGCTTTGAATACGCAGAACAGAAGCCTGTGCGACTTTTTATCAGGATCCATGGGCACGCTCTGCAATGCAAATTTCACGCATCCAACGCAGAGCACGAACATCACAAATGAAACGGTGTGCAACTACGCCCCTGCGGGGCTGAAGTCCGCTTGCGAGTACGGGCTGCTGAGCGCGCGGGCAGTGAGCGAGAAGAACGTAAGCCTGTGCATGCAGATAAGCAACACGACAGACCTGCAATACCAGTACTCGTGCATATCCGCAATTGCGATGAGATACAACGATTCTTCGTACTGCTCATACATAAACAATTCTACGATCGAGCAGAACTGCGTCATTAGTGCGAAGTATGCTAAGAGCGCGTCAAATGAGACAGTGTGATGAGGTTAGACTTTGACTACAAGAGAAGGCATAGTGTCAGCTGCAACGCTCATGCATGACGGTGGCATGCTGTACAGCATCGTGGGGAATGCGCCTTTGCAGTTGAGTTCGGTGCTGGAACTTGAACTGTACGACAAGGTGGAGATGGACGATGGCGCAGTGCTCAAGAGCAGCAAGGCCAGCGAGAAGGAATACGGTGCGCTCCTGCAGAAGCAGATCGGCGCATTGCACATCGGCGCAAATGCCAAGCGCATAGACCTGAATGACAAGCCTTATCGCAAGCAGGCCGAGGCAATCCTGCCCAGGCTTGCCGAGGCAGCAACAGCATTCGCAAGGGCGATACTGACAGGCGCGCCCGTCATCGTGCGCTTTCACAACGACGGAGACGGGGCAAGCGGCGCGATCGCGCTCTACAGGGCGGTTGCTTGCCTTCAGGAAAGATTTGGGATAAGCGAGTCTGCAGTCGCATGGCGCATGAACAAGCGCATAGCATACAGCGGAGAGGAGCTTGACAGGGACAGGATGTTCTTCAGCCCCTGGAAAAGCATAGAGAAGCCTGTGCTTCTCATCACGGATTTCGGCACGTCTCCGGAGAGCGTGCAGTCGCTGGAGGCAATGCAGAAGATTGCAACAGTGATTGTGCTCGACCATCATCCGCCATATCCCGGCTTTCCCAGGCAGGCGGCCAGCCTTTACCTGAACAGCTGGGATCTCGGCGCGGATTCCGACTTCACCGCAGGACTGCTCTCCTGCCTGGCAGCGGAGCTGCTGTGCAAGGTGGATGTCGAGGATCTGAAAGACGCCTCACTCATTTGCGACTACAGCGTGTACGCGAGGGACGATGCAACAGCAAAGAAGAACGCGCTGATACTCGACTTTCTTACTGTAAGCAGATCCGGCAGCGTAAAGCCCGCAGGCATGAATGCGGTGCTGGTCGACAAGGAGAGGCGGGACGAGGCCTTCGTGCGCGCGAGCGGCATGCAGGAGGAGGCGCTGACAGAGAGCATGAAGCGGATAAAGAGCTACAAGTCGCGCACGGGCATAAACGTGTTTGTGCTGGATTTCGGGCACATATCTGCGCTGAATCTTGAGTTCCCGCCCTTGGGAAGGCTGAGCTCCGTACTGCAGAAGCGCATTGAATCTCTCAACAACCAGAACACAGTGACGATAGTCCACTCCAGGTACAACATCTCGATAAGGGTCAGCAGCGACGTATCGGACAGGGTGAAACTGCTCGAGGCCATAGCGAGGATAAAGAAGTCTGTCGATTACGAGCTTGCGGGCGGAGGCCACGTCAGGGCCGCAGGCATGAGCACGGACAGCACCCATATGGAGGAGATTATAGGCAGGCTGCTTCTTGAGCTTGGCGTAGGAAGCCGCTGATCGCATAATAAAGAGGCAGGAATAGAGTTTTTGCTTCCAATACAAACGAAAGATATTTATAATAATTCCTTATAAAATTATTATAAGATTGATAGTATGACAAACATAAATATAGAGTTGAGAGGGTACACTGCAGACATACTGGATAAGATACTTCAAGAGGGCTACGCCAAGACTAAGACCGAAGCTATACGCTTGGCGCTCTTTGAATTTGATCAGATACATAGAATAACAGAAGATGAACTCTACGAAAAGGCTGCCCAGAAAATACTCAAAAATATCAGTTCAGGTAAGGAAAGAACAGCAAAGTATACCGTAAAGGTCAGAGCCTGATGTGATGGACGTAGAAGCTACTAAAGAGTTTCAAAAAGA
>CAISDH010000002.1 GCA_903884115.1 uncultured Microcaldota archaeon
ACTCGCTTGCGGAATCGGCGTTTGCGAGGGGCGACTACAACAACGCAATGCTCCGGCTGAACGAGGCTGATTTGACATACGCACTTGAAACGCAGCAGAACTTCTCGCTTGATGCGTTCGTGAAGAAATACTTCCTCCAGATACTCGCAGGGCTCGTGGTGCTCTCGGCAGCAGTCATGGTGATATACGTGGACGTGCGCTTCTGGATGATGAACCACGAATTGCAGCAGCTGTCAAATGAGGAGGGCATACTTTTAGGCCTGATAAAACAGGTGCAGACGGACTACTTCGACTCGGGCAAGATGAGCACATCCGAATACACCTCCTCAGTGCAGCAGTACGACGCGCAGCTTGGCAAGGCCATACAGAGGAAGGTGGAACTGGAAACGATGAAGCGCAACTACTTCAACTTCAAGGGCAAGTCGGCAAGGCTCATGGCAGAGAAAGTCAGGCTTGAGGAGCTGGTAAGGGAACTGCAGACGGACTACCTTGAGAAGGGCAAGATTGAGACCCGCACATACGAAAACAGGATGAAGAGCTACGGCAACAGGCTCTCGGAAGTGGAGGAAACACTTGCCGTGCACGAGGCAGAGGAGACGATAAAGGCGCAGAACAGCATTGGAAGAAGGCTTTCGAACCTGTTCGGGAAGAAGGAGTAATGCTCACGCTGATTTTCAGTTAACACCGGCGCCCTTGCCAAACCCACGACGCCTGGGTGCCCCAACCAGATGAAGGTTTATAAATTGATTGTTGTAGATATAGGTTATAAGTGGGTGATATGTATGAATGATTACATTACTAGACCGGCACCAACGCATCCGCGCGCAACAATAGCGAACCTTTTCATAAAGCGCAACTTCGACAAGGCAAAATACAATCTTTACCAGAAATACGTATCATATGACAAGATGGGGTACCGCAAGCCGATATTTGAAAACTACGTTGAGGCAGCCGAAATAAGAAATTCCACTGGGGATTCCAAAGAGGCCCTTAAACTGCTTAAAAAAGGAATCGAAAAATACCCACTTCTGCGCCCCAATTTCAGCACTGGGCTCAGCTATCTCGCTTCAGACATAATGCCCCTGGCAATACATTTGTCGGAAAAAAGCATACAAAAAGGGGACTATTTTGGCGCGGTTGGGCTTCTATCATCTGCATTGGCTCATGCGCCTGCCAGCGACGAACCTGTTTTGAAAGAAAAAATCCTCGAATACGCGCTCGCCTATGCAAAGGAAATGACCAAATACCCGGAATCCGATGAACGTTATTCCGCAGCCGAGCGCATGGTGAAAGAAGCGCTCAAGGCCATACCTGAAAAGAAAGTGGTGCTCCACGGCATTATGGCTGACGCATTCATAAACCGCCTGAATTACTGTTTAGATCACTCCCCGAGCCATAGTTACCTTTCAGAAGGAGAAAACGCAGCTGCCAATGCAATCAAGTATGCACCGAATAGGGCAGACGAAATCCACAAAATCATTGCCTGGGGGTATGAAAGCCTCTTCAACTTCTGCA
>CAISDH010000003.1 GCA_903884115.1 uncultured Microcaldota archaeon
CTGGCTCGAGGGCTCGTCAAGCAACGCGCTGCTGAACTATGCAGCAAATGCAGTATATCTCTCTACGTTGTCCACGAACACCATCTACTGGGTCCGCATCTATCCGAGCAACACGTTCCTGTGCGCCTCATGCTCCAACACGATCTACATGGGCTTTGCTTCCACCTCGACGAACCTATTTAGTAATGCAATAAATGGTGAAGCTCCACAACTCTCAAGCTCATATGCATATTATGACGATGGCTCTAATGTATTCATGTTCTATGACGACTTCCACGGCTCAAGTTTGAATGCGACCAAATGGTTTACCTATAATAATAATGGTGGTGGGACTCCATCTGTAAGTAGCGGGCTGACTCTTGCAACCACGGCTCAGAATCAAGCAGAAGGTGTTTACACAATATATTCAATTGCCTATCCTGCGTATTCTGAAATTTATGTCTCATCAGCTACTGGTGCTCCGAGCAATCCACAAATATCCGATTCTACTACTAATACAATAGTTAGCGGCGATTTAGACCCGGCTTACCGATATGATTTGTGTGTGATATGCGGGACTAGAAGATTTGCGTATCTATCACCAACCGATTCCTTTAACCAGCTTGCATCGACAGGTGCCTCATATACGAATGGAATTTGGCAGATATGGTGGGCTGCCACAGGCTCAGAGGGAGGCTCAATGAATTATGGAGCAACATATCCTCTTTCATCATCAGATTCATCATTATCAATAGGGAAGTTCTGGCTAAGCTTCAATCTTTTTGAATCTTCCACTCCAACTGGCAGTATGACTGCGACATGGGCGCGGGCAAGGACCTACCTGCCCGGCGGCTCGATGCCGGCAATGAGCACCGGAGCAGTAGCGGCAACAGCCGCACCGACAGTGCCGCCGCTCCCAAGCGGAATTCTGTACGAAGTCCCTATAACGCTCACCAACACCCAGACATCAGCGTTCTCGGCAAACGCACAGATAATGATACCTGTCAATTCAGCAATATACTCGGCATACGAGGCAGGAAACCTGGGCAATGCCGAATTCTTCTATTATAACGGCACAATCATACCTTCCTGGCTTGAGGGTTCTATAAGTAATGTTGGGTTGAACACGGCAGGCAACACAGGGCTCTCGGGCTCCACGAACACCATCTACTGGCTCCGCATCTATCCGAGCGGCAATTTCCTCTGCGCCTCGTGCTCGAATACGATTTACATGGGCTTCGCTTCCACTGCAACGAACCTGTTTGGCGCCCTGACCGGCGAAGCGCCTGAGCTGTCAGGCTCCTATGCGACATACGACTACGGTGCGAATGTGTTCAGCTTCTATGACGACTTCTCAAGTGGATCATTGACATCGAATGGAAAATGGACAATTGTGGGAAGTCCTACTTATACTACAGGAACAGGATTGAAAGAAACATCAGTTAGCAATAATAATTTCGTTGCGTCAGCAGCGAGTTGGGATTCTACAGCGTACATCTCGGAAATGTATGGCTACCAAACGGATACGAATGGCAATGATAGGTTCTTTTCAGTTGTCACAGGGCAAACTGGTTCTAATCTGGGCGTATATTTTGAAGGTAATTCAGGAACACTTCAGTCCTATGTTCTGTATGGGGGTAGTAGTGGTCAAGGTTCATTTGCAGGAACAACATTAGGAACTACTGTAAACGCAATACTTTCTATTTATGCAGCACCAGGTGGAGGAACAACGTATGCGATGTATAACTATGTCCTTTCATCTACAGGTGCTCCACCAACTCTAACTACTGCATATTATCAGCTTGGTGGCTCAAATTCTGCAACGAACTTTTATCAATGGGCGAGAAGAAGAGCTATCCCCCCCAACGGCATGATGCCGACAGCGACATTTGGCAGTGTCGCATAGCTTTTATATCTGCTGGTCTGTAGGTGCGAGGATATTTCAAAATCTGCAGTGTTTTGCTACAGCCGCACCAGGTACGTGTTCCTGTACACGCTCTTGCCCTCCTTTATGCCGTAGAGCGTCCACGATTTCTTGGGCTTCATCTTTCTCTGCATGAAGTACTCGCTTATGAGGTTCTTGCTGCTGACGTACACGTCGTAGCCGCCCTCGATCCTGTCTGACTTCGTCACGAATGCATTCCTGTTCTGCAGCCACCTGTCTATGCTGCCAGCTTCCTTATCTACCTTTTTGGGATCTCCGCGCAGCTGCACTATCGCCTCGTAATAGCCGGAGCTCTTCTTGAAGCATTCATCGCATGTCCTTCGCGTGATCTTCAGGTGCAATTTCTTCTCAAAGAAGACGCCCTTCTCGGCGCCGTAATAGAAGCGGACGAGCGCATCCCTGTTCGCGACGCTCAGGACCTCTGCTTTCCAGCCTGGCATCTTCATCGTGGACTCTATGCTCCTGCCTATAGAATCGTTGTCCATCTCAATGTACTTGCCCTTGAGCCACAAGCGCCCGCACCACCTGCACTGCTGCATTTCTGCGATCGACGGCGCCTGCCTCTTCGCAATGTCCGTGGCGCAGAACTCGCAGAATTCGCCTATGAACCTGCATTCCTTGCTTGACCTGTTGCACGTTGGGCAGTTCACTCATACACCGTAGTGCCTGCTCACTATCGCGCTGTATGCCGGCCTTGTTATGATCACGCCGAGCAGTGCACCTATTATCGTCGACTCGGAGAAGCCGATGACCTCGACGAGCGACGTCGAGAAGAACAGAGGAAGCATGGCAATGACAAGGAGAAGCGCATCAGTCCATATTATGTAGAATGCATTCTCGAGCACGGTCTTCATCATAGCTTCGCCTTTCTTGGTGATTATCTCGTCAGTTATGATGATCTGGGCGTCGACTCCTGTGCCGACCACAGCTATCATGCCTGCGACAGCGGCAAGGTCTATCGTCCCCACAAGCCCTATTATCGAGAATATGATGAATAGCTCCATGAACGTGGTGAGCAGTATCGGCACCACAAGGAACGCCCGCCTGTACCTGATTGTCATCAGCGCCGAAATCGCCAGTACGGCGCCAAGCCCTATTATCGCGCTTATGTACAGGAAGTGGCCTCCAAGCGTTGCGGGTATCGTTGTGGGCGTGCCTGCGATTATCGAGACGGGAAGCGCGCCGCCGCTCAGTATGCTTGAGATCTCCTTCCCTTGCGATTGCGCATACGTTATCTTGTCTGCCTGTGCGAGCGTTTGCGGCGCAGCGCCGGATATCTGGTATGACTGGCTCACGTTGCCGTTAGTGACGCCAGGGCTAAGTATTGGAGATGACAGCAGGCCGACCGCAGGCCACGTATCCACTATGCTGCCGTTATACGTCTTGCCGTACACAGGTGTCATGTTCGCGTTGCTCTCCAGCTTCACGCTATAGTTCTGGCCCTGCATGTAGGCCAGCAGCACGCTGCTTATCCCCCTGCTTGCTATCACCTTCTTGTATGATGCGTGGCTCTTGAGCATGTTCTCGGCATTGCTTATGCTGGAGTTGGTGCCGCTCACCGCTATCACAGGGATCGAAGCGTCGCCCAGGCTCAGCGCCTTCTGCATCGCTGCGAGCGCCTGGCCCTGGCTAAGGCCCGATGACGCGTTGGCCAGAAGCGTCGAGTTTATCACGATGACAGTTGAGCTCGGCCTGTCCAGGAACATGTAGAGTGGCTGGTTGCCCTGGCCAAGGACTACGTCTGCGAACCGCGCCGCAGCGCTCTGAGTGAGATAGAACGTGACTGCCCACTCCACACTGTTGTTCATGATCTGCGGAGGGATCGCTCCTATGCTTCCGGGGATTATTCCGGAGCCGTTTATCGCTTCCTTGCCGTTGACCACTCCTTCATAATTTCCCTGGCTCTGTATTATTGCAAGGGTCTGGTTGATGTCGCTGCCTGCCACTGTCGGTATTATCACATAGACGTGAGAATCTCCCACGCCCTCCACCGTGACCTGCTTAAGCCCGAAGGTCGAGACCCTCTGCTGCAGGTCGGAGATCAGGGCGCTCATCGTGGTAAGGTTCACCGAGTGCTCCAGCGTTATCGGTATCTGGGTGCCTCCCACGAACTCGATGCCAAGATGCACACCGGAATGCAAGTCAAGCGCTGCAAGGGCTATGACTATGATTATTGCAGTCAGGATCCTCCTGTCCTTGAAATATTCTAATAGGCTCATCTGCGCACCTCTCTATGTGCCTCTTTCCTGTGCTTGTACCAGAGCAGCAGAGGCATGCTGCCCAGCCATGTTGCTGCCAGGTCTGCTATGAGCCCGGCAAGCACGACGCTAGATATCTCGAAGTACGTCTGTACGAATGTGAAATACGATACTATGAACAGCACGGCAAATGAGACTATGGCAGCAAATGTCATCGTGGTGCCTGTCTTCATGGCCGATAGCGCCCTCTCTGGAGGTGTGCCGTCGGTCCTCTTCAGGACCCTTATCGCGGCGAGCATGTCAGTGTCTATGGCATAGCCTATCAGCATGAGCAGCCCGCCTATCGATGATATGCCCAGCGGTATGCCAAGCACTGCCATCACTCCCAGCGCCACCACTATGTCGTTTACTGCCCCAAAGACCACCGTGAAAGCTGGTATTGGGCTCTTGAATATCACAAGGACCGCGATCGCGACGAGCACGAATGCGGCTATGATGACGTCGAGCATCTGGTTCAGGAAGAATGCGCCCAGCGTCGGTGTTACCTCGTTGTACGAGTATGTTGAGAACGGCAGGATCCCGTGGAACGTAGCAACGACATGCGACTCGTATTTTGCACTTGCGTTCGCGTATGCCTCCTTGGACTCGTTGAGCATCAATGCGACGCTGCTGCTGTTGTATGCTGTGCTGCCTATGAACTGTTTCAGGTATCCTAGCTCTTCTGCTAGCGTCATGTTGATGCTCCTGCGCGCACTCTGCTGAGCTGTCTGTGCGCTGGTCATCATGCCCTGCAGCGTTGCGTTGCCAGGCTGCGTCTTGATCTCGTCCTGCAGCATGGTGATGTTGACCGATGCCTTGGAATAATTGCCATATGCGTTGTAAATGCCAAGCAGCGCCGTCTCTGCGCTTGCTATGCTGGCATTTGTGGCCATGATGACTGAGATGCCTCCTGGTGCGATTGAAACGCTGGCCTGGGCTCCCGGAATCTTTGTGTTTATCTGTGTTGTGAGCTGCCTCACGTCAAGCGTCGCATTGGTCTGCAGCTGCAGGTTTATGCCTCCCTTTAGCGAAGAGTCGAGCTGCATGCTTGGTATGAAGTAGATTCCAAGCAGCATCAATGCTATTGGGATTGCGAGCAGTAGCTTGTATTGCCTTAGCTCGTAGATGTTTGTTGTCATTGGATCAGATTGTGCAGAAAGAATATAAAAAGGAATAGAATGGGCCCACAGGGCCCAAGTCAATCAGTCAACCATACCTCTTCATCAGCTTCAGGTGCAGGGTGACGCTTACGCCGAATATGATTGTGAACAGGGCAAGCATCACAAGCGACCATCCTGAGAACATCACGACACTCATCCCCTCGGGGACGTATTTTATGAGCAGTATTGCCTCTGACAGCAGGTATATGCTCCAGAACAGGGTCTGGTACATTACCCATATGCCTTGCTTCTCCTTGTAGCTCAGCATACGTTCAAACTCCATGCTAGGGTCTACCACCATCACGTCATCTTTCTTTGCCATTCAATCACTCTTTTTATATCTAAACAAAAGCTTAAAAAGGTATGGCATATAGAGTGATTCCATGGCAAGGAGGCTGGGAAGAAAGAAGCGCCCGTCGCGCGAAGCACACATGCTGAAGGAGCAGCTGAAGATAGACTCCGGGATATTCGACGACCAGACAATGGTCTATCTCAGCAAGTTCTTCAACAAGGGGGTGATGAGCCGGCTGGGCTTCATAATCGCCCGCGGCAAGGAGGCCGAAGTCTATGTGGCAGAGGCCGGAGACGCTGAGGTCGCGAAAGGCGCCAAGTACGTCATAATGAAGTTCTACAGGGTGGAGACGTCGTCGTTCCTGAACATGACCGACTACATAATCGGCGATCCCCGGTTCTCAAAGGTGAGCAAGAGCAAGCACGCGATAATCAACACGTGGTGCAAGAAGGAATACGGCAATCTCGAGATCGCGAGGCTAGCAGGCGCGAACGCGCCAAAGCCGTACATGTTCAACGGCACCATACTGGCCATGGAGTTCATAGGCAGCGACGAGGGCGTGCCTGCGCCGCATCTTAAGGACGCTGTGCTTGAAGATCCCGAGCATGTGATGAACTCAATAATAGGGCAGATACGCCGCCTGTACCTGCGCGAACTCGTGCACGCCGACCTCAGCGAGTACAACGTTCTCATGAAGGGCAGCACTCCGTACATGATAGACTTCGGCCAGGCTGTGGTGCTGAGGCATCCGAATGCCATGCGCTTCCTGCGCCGCGATGTCGAGAACATCGTGCGCTACTTCTCAAAGCACTACGGCATAGAGAGGAGCGCGGAAGACGTGCTGAAGTACGTCACTGGCCCAGCGTAATCATCTTCGCTTTTTTCATGGTCATGCGCAGCGCCGTGTCCAGCTTTGCCGCCTTATAGACTGCGCGAAGCCCCTTGGCGTCGCTAACTAGAACAGTATTTCTCGAGTTTGTCTGGCATACGTCCTTGTACGTGCCGATCGAGAGCTCGAAGGTGCCGATCTTCTTCGCGACGTTTACGATCTCCTGTTTGTCAAAGCCTATCAGCGGCCTCATGATGAACGGGTCTATGTTATGGGTGGTCGCATTGAGGTTCGATGCGGTCTGCGATGCCACCTGGCCGAGACTCTCGCCCGTGACTATGCATGATGCCTTCTCCTTCTTTGCGATGCCTCCCGCAAGCCTGTAGATGAACAGCTTGAATAGCAGGTTACCGTACTTTGAGGGCGTATTCATCACAAAGGACTGGTACACATAGCCTGGAATAATGTAAGTCTCTGCCTTGCCGTAATATTTTGACAGCGCCCCGGTCAGCTTGTCTATCTTGGACAGCCTCTCATCGTCGTTGCTCTGGAAGGCGTGCACGTGAACGTATATCGGCTCGAGGCCGCGCTTCATTGCGTAGAACGAAGCGACGGGGGAGTCTATCCCGCCGGAAAGCAGTATCACTGCCTTGCCTGAGGTGCCTACAGGGAGTCCTCCAAGCCCCATTATTTTCTTGACGTAAAGGAATGATCCGCGGTTTGTCACGTTCACATAGAGCCTCTTCCTGGCTTTCTTGTCCATGTCAAACTTCAGCTTCTTCGCCCTGTCCAGGAGCGTGTCCACGATGTCCTTTGAAGAGAAGTTCACGCTCTTCAGGCTTCTATGCGCCACGATCCTGACGGTGGAACCGGGCTCTATTATCTCGCGTGCACACTCTACGATATCCGCTATGCTGTTCTTCGTTACCGCTACTGGCGCGAACCAGCTTATGCCGAACACGTACCCCAGCTTGCCCAGTATGGAGTGCATGTCCGATTTCTCATTAAGGTGCAGCATGAACCTGTCGCGCATGTTCTCCAGCGAGTCGTATTTCTCTTCCAAGAGCGCGTCGCGCACGTTCCTGTAGAGCGCGTTAACAAAAAACCTCCTGTTCTCGCCCTTCAGCCAGATCTCCCCGAAGTGTATAACGACTTCCTTGTAGTTGAACACGCAGTCACCTGATTATCTTATAAACATTAACGCCAATCATTAAAGAGGATTCGTATGGGCATATTGGATAAGCTTCAGCGCTTTATGTCGGATTCCAGGCACGTCCTGAGCATGAGCTATAGGCCCAGTGCAGACGAGTTCAACAAGAGCGCAAAGGTCATAATAGTGGGCATCCTTCTTGTCGGAACCCTCGGGTTCGTCATATCCTTGATAATATCGCTGATCATGTCGGGCACGCTGCCCATCTGAGATTCTATGGAAGTAAGGATCGACTTCACGAAATCTGCGCAGGATAACGCGGACGAGCTCTACAAGAAGGCAAAGAAGCTTCTTGCGAAGAAGGCCGGCGCAGTCGATGCGATCAAGGAACTGCAGAAGAGGCTTGAGGCTGCGGGCGCCAAGGGAGGCGTGCGGCAGGCTCCAAAAATCCTCAAGGTTACCAAGGCAGAATGGTATGAGAAGTTCCACTGGTTCTTCACGAGCAGCGGCATGCTCGCGATAGGCGGCCGTGACGCGCAGCAGAATGAGATGCTTAACTCAAAGTACTTCGGCGAAAGCGATCTCTTCTTCCATGCGGACATATTCGGCGCTCCTGTGGTTGTCCTCAAGGACGGCGCAGCTGCGGACAGCGGCACAAAGGAGGAGGCTGCGCAGTTTGCAGCATGCTATTCCAGCGCATGGAAGCAGATGCTGGGCGCCGTGGACGTGTACGCGATGCGAAGGGAGCAGGTCAGCAAATCAAGCGAAAAGGGCTACCTGGGCGCAGGAAGCTTCCTGCTCAAGGGCGAGCGCGAATGGCATCGGAACATGAAGCTCGAGCTCGTGGCGTTCCTGGACAACGGCAAGCTCATGATGGTCCCATCGAAAGCATTCGAGAGGATGCGCTTCGAGAAGCTGCAATACGCAAGAATAACAATTGGCGACTCCATCAAGCACGACGCCGCAAAGAAGCTGGCGCGCATACTGGGCCATGATGGACTGGATGCGATAATGGTGAGGCTGCCTACGGGCACTTTCTCCGTAGTTGCGAGTGCAATTGCTCCGGGTTCGGCTTCTGCGGGCGCCGCTGCAAAAAGCTGATTCAGATCTTCATCCTCTTCAGTGCCTGCGTTCCTATGCCGACCATGGCCAATGCGAAGGCCACTATCACTATGAAGTCTATCCCGAGTCCTCCGAAGCCGCTCGGCGTGCGCAGTATCACCGTTCTGAGAGCGTCAACCGCGTAAGACACAGGGTTCACCGCTACGAAAGCGTACAGCCATGACGGAAGGTTCTTCACCGGGAAGAGCGCTCCGCTCAGGAAGAACAGCGGGAATATCACAAAGCTTGACATCAGTCCGAAGCCCTCGGGGCTGCTCATCAACGAGCCGAATGTGAGGCCCAGGCTTATTATTGCAACCATAAGCAAGGCTATGACCACCAGGCTCACGAACAGCGAATAAAGTGTGAAATGTATTCCGAAGAAGAGTTGGCCGAGCACTAGCAGTATGCATATCTCTATGGCTCCGTCAGTCGCGCCGCCCAGCACCTTGCCGAAGAATATTGTTGTCCTGCTAAGCGGAGCCACGAGCACTTCCTTGAGGAAATCCACTCTCTTGTCCATTATTATGTAGAGTCCAAAGAAAAGCGACCCGAACAGCACGGTCATAACAAGTATGCCTGGGAATATGTACGCCTGGTAATTGGCTCCGCTGATCTCGACCACAGATCCGAGTCCGGTTCCGAATATCACCAACCACATCAGCGGTTGCACTAGCGAGCTCACTATCCTGGACCTTTCCCTTATGAACACCTTGAACTCCCTGTACCACAGCGCATACAATCCGCTAAGCTCGCTCATAGCATCACTTGTTCCCTGAATGCATCATCCGTTCGCTCCAGCCGCCCTCAGCATCAGATTCATCAGATTCGCGTATCTCGTTTCCTGTGAAGTGCAGGAAGACGTCGTTGAGCGTGGGCGACCTTGACTCCACGCTCTCCACATTGCCTGCCTTCTTAAGTATCTCCTGGAGGTGCATGCCCGCATCGTTAACCGCGAGCGTCAGAATGCCGTTAGCATATTCCGTGCTCTTTATGTACTTCAGACTCTTTAGGCTCTTGATATTCGGCTTGTTCACCGTAATCCTGACCACGTCGCCTCCGAGTTTCTTCTTGAGATTGATTGGGGTGTCGGTCACCACTATCTTGCCGTGGTCTATTATTGCAATCCTGTCGCAGAGCAGGTCCGCCTCTTCCATGTAGTGCGTCGTTATTATTATCGTGACCTTCCTTTCTGTCGATAGCTTCTTTATGTATTTCCAGAGGTGCTCCCTTGTCTGTGGATCCAGCCCCAGAGTGGGCTCGTCAAGGAAAAGCACCTTGGGTTCGTGGAGAAGCCCCCTTGCAAGTTCCAGCCTTCTCCTCATGCCTCCGGAATATGTTCTCATACGTTCGTGCTGCCTCTTTGTGAGGTCGACAAGCTCCAACACGTCATCCATCTTTTTGTTAATGTCCTTCATGTCAACTCCGTACATGAGCGCGTGCAGGTAGAGGTTCTCCCTGCCTGTGAGCAGGTCGTCGGAGCTCGGGTCCTGGAATACGAAGCCTATGCTTGCCCTCACCTTCGAAGGCTCTTTCCTGACGTCGAACCCGTTGACAGAAGCAGTGCCTGCGGTGGGCGGTATCAGCGTGGAGAGCATAGAGAGCGTGGTCGTCTTCCCTGCGCCGTTCGGGCCAAGCAATCCGAATATCTCGCCCTCCTTTATGCTGAGGTCGATGCCCCTGACCGCGGTGAACTTGTCAAACTTCTTGGTGAGGCCCCGTGCATTGATAATGTCCATGCAGATCCTAATGTGTTGAAATTAGACTACAAGTCTTATATACTAAATACTTTCACTTCTTACTCTGCTATGGTCGGTTGCATGGGATTGATCTACACAAGCGTAAGGGTCAAGGACCTGAAAAAGTCGATAGCGTTCTACACAAAGCAGATGGGGATGCATATCACGGGCAGGCGGAGCTGGGTGCCGGGCGAGAAGGTGGTGATGCTCGCTGCGAAGGACAGCAAGCAGCGCCTGAATCTGATGTACTTTGCAAAGAACTGCGTGCACTACGAGCCGTACAAGAGCGGTTCTGAGCTTGATCATCTGATGTTCGAAGTAGACGACGCAAAGAAGCTGTACAACAAGCTAGTGGCGAACGGCGCGCCAGTGGCCATGAAACTATGGGAAGATGAAGGCTTCGCCATGGGTTTTGTGAAGGACCCGAACGGGATCTGGATAGGATTGCGTAGCGGCAAGTAATTAGCTTAGGGCGTTAACACTCGAAGCTCATATGATCAAGAGCTTCAGGCCATCGACTTCTTTGAAGTCTTTGTCCCTAGTCACTAACAGTTCATCATGAGCTATTGCTATAGCTGCTATCAGAATGTCAAGTTCGTTTATCATATGCCCTTTCTTCTTCAGCTCCTTGAATATGTGGGCAGACCTAGCAGGAGCTGGTTCATCAAAAGAATATAGGTCCAACGTGCCCAGCAGATCATGGGTCCGACTGTCCTCAGGCGCTTTCAGAAGCTCGTACTTGCTTATTACTGTGGTTGCTGCCTTCTCTTTCAGTTGTTCTACACTTTTCCTTACGGAGTCGTTCCCATCCAGGATATCTATCAATATGTTCGTGTCCAGTATCATCCAAAGGACCTCGGTACAGCACGCTTCCTGCTTCTAGCAATCTCCCTCTGGAATCTCTCGCCCTCGGCTTTGCTCCAACTTCCAAAATATTTCATCAATTCCTTTACATCCCCTTTTTTTGAAGAACTCTCTAGCAGTTCGTCTATCTCGCGCGAGAAGGACTTGTTCTTCTTGAGTCCCTTCAGCTTCATGTAGACTGCGTCCGTGAGGGATATTATTTTTGTCATATGCATATGTACATACATATATATAAAAAGCTTACGCAAATCCACTTACCGTCGAACCATAAACGACTAACCAACGTTCATGGATATAGTTTAATTCTTGTCAGATCGGAATTGATTATTGTGGGCTTGACTGCCTCTATTTCAGACTTGTAATATTCTATGTCTGGTATCTGGTTCATCAGAAAGATTCTCTTGTTCAGGACGTGCGCAAACCCAATCTCCATGAGCGTATTTCCGCCGATGTAATTCTCTATGCCCCTTCTCTTGTAGTTCAGGACAAGAATTGCATCGCTCTTTTTTATCGACTTCCAGAATTCCCTGATTGCATCCTTCTCTTTCTTGTGGAATGCTGTGAGCTTCTCTTTGTCCCTCTCACTCATCTTCGGATCTGTGTACTCATCAATGAACTTGGAGACAAAGACCTCGTGGCCCTTGGCTTCAAGCTCCTTCTTGATTTCGAGCATTTTATCTGAGAACACCATGCTGGAACAGATTGCTATCTTCATGGAGTCACATCTGACGAAGGTAAAGGTGCAGGGAGAGAGATTTGAACTCTCGAACCCCTAAGGGAGCGGACTCTGAATCCGCCGCATTTGACCAAGCTTTGCGATCCCTGCACGCTACAGAAGATGTTTATAATCTTTAATGCATTTATTCCTTCGCATGGCCTGCGGGCAGTGATATAATGCTTATCGGACTAGTGGGGGCGCCGAACAAGGGCAAGAGCACCATCTTCTCAGCGATGACGCTAAACGAGGTGGAGATCGCAGACTATCCCTTCACCACTATAAACCCCAACCTCGGCGTAGCGTACGTCACGAAGAAGTGCGTAGACATCGAGCTCAATGTCAAGTGCAACGCGAGGAACTCCACGTGCGTTGGTGGGATACGGCACATACCTGTGAACCTGATAGACGTCGCGGGCCTGGTCGAGGGCGCGCACCTTGGCAAGGGCATGGGCAACCAGTTCCTGAACGACCTTGCAAGCGCAGACGCCCTGATTGTTGTTGTTGATGCCAGCGGAAAGACCGACCCCGGAGGCAATCATTGCCTTGGATGCGATCCTTCAGGCGACATCGGAATGGTTACTGGCGAGATCGCAGAATGGCTGTGCTCGATAATAAAGAGGCACGAAAGCGCGATAGCAAAAAGCCATGACAGCGCGGACGCGCTCGCCAGCGTGCTCACCGGGCTCGGTGTAACAAAGGCCCAGGTCAGCGCCGCGATAGATGCGTGCTACCTGCCTGCAAGCAGCAAGGGCTGGAGCGAAGCCGAAGTGATGAAATTTGTACGGGAACTGATGAAGACCAGCAAGCCGATGCTCGTGGCCGCGAACAAGTCAGATACCCGGGAGGCCGAAGCGAACGTAACTAAGCTGAAATCAGAGTTCGGAGACGCCGAGGTCATTGACTGCTCTGGTGCAGTGGAGCTCGCATTGAGGCGCGCCGCAAAGCAGGGTCTGATAGATTACGTGCCGGGCGCAAGGGACTTCAAGATGCTGAAAGAAGGCATTCCGCAGGAGCAGTCTGCTGCGCTTGATTATCTGCGCGGTTTCCTGCGGCGCAAGTGCACCAACATACAGGAGCTGCTGAACAGGGCCGTTTTCGAGACGGCGAAGAACATAGTGGTGTATCCTGTTGAAGATGAGCGCAAGTACTCTGACCACGGCGGCTTTGTCTTGCCGGACGCCCTGCTTGTTAGGCGGGGCACCACTGCGATGGAGCTCGCAGGCAAGATTCACACCGATCTTGCAAAGAACATGCTCTATGCAATAGATGCGAGGACGAAGAAGCACCTGGACAGGGAGTACGTCCTGAAGGACAACGACGTTATACGGATTGTAAGCGCAGCAAAGTGATCATGCGCGCCTAATCGCCGAGAGCGTGGAGATCAAAGGCACGAGCACGATGGTTATTGCTGCAGGCGCCGCTATGAGATACTCAAGAAATGCGTTCAACGTTATCTTTGAGATTGAGGCGGGGTTGGCATACAGTACAACAAGGTAAATTACAGATATCGATATGATGTAGATGATCAACGCGTAAAGCGCGTTTATGAGCCCTGCATAGAGTACGGTCTTCGGCTTCTTGCTCGCCCTGCTCACGCGAACTCCCATCCACAGAGCTGCCACGAGCGGCAGGACGATCCCGCCTGGCATGTAGATCATGTAGCTTGCCATCTTTGCCATGAAGCTGGATAGACCGAGATAGTACTGCGCAGTGTACGCCGCTGCGATGTCAAGGATCATGCCAATGATAAGTAAGCCTATCCAGAACACTAGCGGACCTACGAGGCTTAGCTCTTCCTTGACCTCTTCTTCCTTTGCGACTTCCGGGCTTGCAGCCACTACCAATCCAGCACCACTCAAGCTTCCACGCAACAGTATTTATATCTTCCAATATTTATGAAAAGAGAAAGTCCGTTTTGTCCCCCATAGCTATATCCCGGCACCTGACGGAGCCGCCCCGACTATGACGAAGAACAATAAACATATAAAGATCTTCTGCCATTTATATGGTATGGTGCTGTCATGAAGATACTCTGCTTAAACCCTCCAATAAGCATTCCTGCGAGCTGGGGAAAACCGTTTTTAAAACAACCATTGGGGCTAGCATACATAGCGGGGGTCCTGCAAAAAAACAATGAAGTAACCTTTCTTGATGCTAATGCAGAAGGATTTGTGAAAGTTAAAACGGTGGGCGATCGCCATTATTATGGGCTTTCTAAAGAGGAAATAATCGGTAGAATATCTAAGATAAATCCTGAATTCATTTGCATGAGTATGATGTTCACTGTCAATTCAATAAATGCCTTGGATGTGCTTGGTGAGATAAAGAAGAACTTTCCGAAAGTGATAACGGTAGTCGGAGGCGCCCATGTCACAGTTAGGCCCGAAGAAACACTTAGAAATGCTGCTGTGGATTTCATTGTTTTGGGGGAGGGGGAAAAGACTGTGGAAGAGCTATTTGACTGCATATCGAAGAATGGTGACCTGAGTAAGATAAAGGGCGTTGGGTTCAAGAATAACGGTGAGATTAAGATAAATGAGGCAAGGGAGCGCATACGAAACCTTGATGAGTTGCCTTTCCCTGCACTGGACTTGTTGCCGATGGGACTGTATTTCAAGGCTTCCGCTTCCAATCACTTGTTGCCGATGGGAATGTGGGGACAGAGAAAAGAGCGCGATACGTACAATGACAGGTGGACAAGCATAGTAACCAGCAGAGGGTGCCCCATGAACTGCATATTCTGCTCTATACATCTTTCAATGGGTAAATTATTCAGGTCCAGAAGTCCTGAGAATGTCATTTCTGAAATAGAAAGGGACTACGAGCAATTTGGCATACGCCACTTCTGTTTAGAAGACGACAACATGACCTGGGATACTGAGAAATTCGGAAGGATATGCGACATGATAGTAGAAAAAAATCTGAAAATAACATGGTCCGCACCAAACGGCATCAGAGCAGACAGGATAAATGAAGAACTGGCCAAAAAGATGAAACTGTCGGGATGCAAGATGGTGTACCTATCCCCCGAATCGGGTTCACAGAGAGTATTGGACGAGATAATAGACAAGAGGATGAAACTGCAAGACGTAGAGACTGCGGTGGAGCTGTTATCCAGAAACGGAATAGAAGTAAATCTGTACTTTGTTATAGGATTGCCAGGGGAGACAAAAGAGGAGACATGGAAATCTATAAATTTAGCCAAAAGACTGAGAAAGAAAGGGGCTAGTCGTGCAGGATTTAGTATAGCCACCCCATTATACGGAACGAGACTGTACAAAGAGGCTGTAGAAAAAGGGTATTTTGACCCAAACACCGATCCTTCGAAGCTTTCTCCGCTTGAAGCGAACATGCAGATCCCCGAATGGACAAAAGAGGAGATCCAGTCGCTAGCAACCTTGGCATACTGGACCGTCAACTTGTCTTTATTACAGAAGATCACTATGCCTCTGAGATATCCGGCAAGAATACCTAGTTGTGTGGCCTCTCTCATAACAAATATAAGTAAAGTTGTCCAAAACTGATTTCAGGCGGAGATATCGTGTTCTTAAGAACGTTTTTATATTTTTGTTAATATTGTGTGTATATGCCAGGGTTGCAATCTCCGCGACAGTCTGCCGGAGTGATGAGTTTCTACGATGCGCCAACAAAAGGGCCTAAGATAGGACCAAAGCTCGTGCTTATCTCCGTCGTGGCGTTCGCGCTCGTGATAGTCGTCATAGACCATTTCTTAGCATAAGCCTTTCTGTCGACCTTAATGCAGGTGCTGCTTTCTTAACTTCGTAAAGCGTCTATTCTTGCGGCAATTCTATCAATTGCCCTTTTATATTTAGACCGGATTTAAACATCATTTCTGCTTGCTTCTGGGCTAGCTTATCATCGAAGAATCTCCGAAATGCGTCCTCGAGGTATCCTTCCATGCTGTTTTTTGCCCTCTTTCCCAACGATATTCCTCTTATCAGTTTTGCTATATTGCCATTGGCCTTTAGACTGTTCTGCATCTCCTCCCATTCATTATCGGAGTCTGTGCGCTTCTTGCTGGCTTCCTCCATTATATTCTTATTTGAATTCTTAATCATCAGAGCATTATTGCCTGAAACGGTCGCTTCCCTGCGAACGGCGTACCAGATTGCATCTTCGAGGTTCTTCTTATTCGTAGTTCTTTCCGGCAGGCCCCTCCGCAGTTCAAGCACCGGATCTTCATGAGCGTAGTTGCTATGCATTTCACTATCTTTTCCTCTTATTTCAACTTTCCTGCATTCCATAGCATCATGCTCATATATGCTTCAAATTTCCTAATACTTATACTCTCCTTTTAGTTGCAGTTTGTTTGCGGAAGTCTGTGATTTGGTAAACGGGCATATCTCATTTTAGTCCAGGTGGTCTGTTGCAAAGGAATAGCGAAAACGACAACTGGCACTAGGGCGTTTTCGTGTTCAAATCTTAGTTGCACAGCAGGTGCCTGATCTGCGCTCAGGTGATGCGCAGAGATCCTGCTGTGCTGTGTTGCCGGTAGCGGGCGCGCTGCGCCCTGGGCGTCATCTGTATATTGGCTGCTTCACTTTTACTTTCTGTTGAGCCTCTTTACGGCTTCCGTTGCTTTGGCTATCTTCCTGAAGCTGTCCGCCTTGGCCTGATAAGTTGCTTCGTCTGCCGTTCCTGCCCCTGCAGCTGCAGCGGCTTCGTCACACTCCTCTGCCGCTTCACGATACCTTGCAATCTGGGATAGCTGCTCAGCGGCCTTCGCGTGCTCCTCTACTGGATTCTTTCCAACATACTCTATGAGCCACTGCGCACAGAGTTGAGGCTCCCAGCCCAATGCCTTGCCTATCATATCATAAGCGCGCTTGGCTGCGTCGCCTGCTTCCTCGAACCTTTTTAATACCTCAACGACCTTCCCTGGATCGCCAGAGCACGCACTCAAGATAGACTTCATGTCTGTTATTGTCCCTGATTTCAGCAGCCACTCCGTTGCGGATGCTTCCCATGGTACCTCTGCATCCAGGAGCGCGTTTGCAGCTTTCCTCTGGCTTGTCTTTGTTTCTATCTTGGCGTACAGCTTAGATGCCTGGTCGCGCTTCTTCTCTGCCGCGGCCATGTCTCCGTATTTCTCGCACAGCTTCTGACTTTCGCGCTGCGTAACTTTGCGCCCTTCCGCTTCTATTGCTTTCTCAGCGCACTCTTCCGCCTCAACGAACTTCTTTTTGCTTGCGTACTTGGATTCTGCCCACGCCCACAACTGCGCCTCGTCTTCCCCTGCATTCTTGCCCATCTTCACTGCATCGTGGAAGTTCCCGTCCAACACATACTTTTCCTTCGCAGCAATCCACGCGTCAGCCGGATTGATTCCGGATAGCTTGTCTATACGCAGCGAAGCTGACTCCTCGTGCAGTCCGTTATAGTCGAGCAGCGTGGCCGCCTGATTTATATCGCTCTCGCTTCCTGCCTTCTCTAAGCATTCAACTGCTCCTCTCCAATCGCTTTCACTCAAACACGTCTCTGCTTTGTTTCTGAGCTTGTCGGGATCAGTGGCCTCTTCTATCAATGCATTATGCTTTGCTATCTGTGCCTCCAGCTTGTCCCTGTCCTCCTGGCTTAGCACCTCAAGCACATCAGGAGTTATCTCGCTGAACGCTTCCTTCGCCTTTTCAATTGTCTTATCGTCTTTTATGGTTGCTTTCGGCATATACTCTCCCTTTTCTCTTCCTTTTATCCAGATATATATGCTTTTCTTTTCATTACAGCTTGCTTGGTGTTGTTTGCTATTTTGTAAAGGCGAGTGTTTTTTCGAGTATGCTCTGCCTCAAAGAAACAGAGAACCCAAAAGGAAATAGGGCGTCTACAGCGCAGAGTCCTTCCTAAGCAATTTATTTATCGAATCGGCCAGGTCTGCCTTCTCAGGCGGCTTCTCCTTCGATTCCTTAGCCTCCTTCTTTTTCTTCTTTTCTTCTTCTTTTTTCTCCTTCTTTTCCGCCTCAGCTCTCTTCTTCTCTCTCTCGGATTCCTCCTTCTTCATCTTTGCTTCGGCTTTCTTATTTATGCCCCTCTTGAGCAGCTTATCTATGGACTCTTCTATGCTCTTATCAGTAATCGGCTTCTCCTTCTTCGCCATCGCCATTTCCTTCTTTTCCTTCGCAGCTTCATCCCTTCGTCTCTTCATCTCATTATCCGCTTCCTTCCTTTTGATCTTCTTATCCGCCTCGTCTATTTTCCTCTTCTTCTCGGCTTCCTCCTTCTTCATCTCTGCCTCCGCTTTTTTATTTATGCCCTTCTCGAGTATCCTGTTTATGGAGTCTGCTATTGCCTTATCGCTGGCGCTGGTGTCTTTATCAGTTGTTCTTAGCAACTGCATTGTTCTCGTTTGTGCCGCTACTGTTTTTTCATCAGCCATCTCATTCACCTGCCTGCGCGACTTAAACTGATTCCTTGTTCCGTACGGGTGGCATTCACATCTCGCTGTTGTACTCGTCCAGTTCCTGCTTTTCTATGGCAACCCTAAGGATCTCCTTTATCTCCGACGCTGTTGCAACGCTTCCCCTCACACTAACATTATATGACGCCGGAGATACTTATGCATTCGTATTTCTGGCAGTTTGTTTGCAGAAACTTGTGATTTTGTAAACTCTGAAGCATCTAGTCGAGTGCATTTCTGCTGTAAATTGATAAGGAAAAGAATGGGCCTGTCACGCTGCCCTGAAAACGTCCTTCCTGACCTCCGTGACCTCTCCGCTCTCTGCGAGTATGACCAGCACCGCCCTGGCGCCGTCCTCGTCGATTCCTGCCTCTTTTGCGATGTCCTCTATGCTGGTGCTCTTCTTCTCGATGATCTTCAGGAGCTTGGGCGTATTCCTGCTTATGAAATCGCGCAGCGCTATGTAGAACTTCTTGTCAAATCCGCGTGTGCCCAGCACCAGCCCCTGCCTAATGCTCAGCTCCATGGCTGCGGACACGCTTGACGCTTCCGCTTCACTCTTGAGCACAATGTACCCTTTCGATTCAAGCAGGTTGACATACTCGTTGCTGTTTCCAGGGTTGCGCTCCACTGCCCTCTGCATTGTTGCAGGAGCTGGCGCTTGCGGCGCCCTTGCAGGCGCTCCCTGCTTTCCGGTGTATGTGCGCTTCCCGTACAGGAACTTGTCGTATATGTCCTTCTCTATCCCGTACTTGTACTCGCTCTCGTTGCTCTTCCTGAACAGCGTGACGAATCCCTTCTTGAGGAGCCTCAGCAGCGTCTGCTTCTCATCAGGGTTAAGCATGCCTTCCACTGTTGCCTTCGTGCGCTCCCCGTAGCGTATCGTATCGAGTTTCTTGAGCAGCGCTAGCTCGCTTGGATCTAGCACAGTGTCCTTGCCTCTGACTTCCTGCTGCTGCGCCTGCGGTTGCGGACCCTGCCCCTTGAGTTTAACAAGCAGGTCAGCGACATCCGCTTTCTTCGCGACCAGGAAGCTCTTGCCAGAGTACTGGAAGAAGTCGACATCGTCGCCCTCCCGGATGCCGAGCGCTGTCGCAACATCGTACGGAATGTTTATCACAAGCTTGTTATTGAGCTTATACACTTTCGAGATCCAAACACCCACAGCAAGCAATTCGCTTTACATATATGCACTAGCATGCAAAGCTTAAAAGCCTTAAGACGCCACCAGTTTGTAAGGGTTTTATGCGGATGATGCAGGGATTAAAAGAGTTTACAAAGTTCACCAAAGGCGCGCTCGACATAAGGGACGTCTACGCCCTTAACGCAAATCTGCATGCCATTGGCATGAATGAGCGGCTTCTTATTGAGAATGCCGGATCTGGCGTCGCGCATGCGCTGCGCGGCAATGACGGAAAGAAGATACTTTTTGTGTGCGGCACGGGCGGAAAGGGCGCAATAGGAATGTGCGCGGCCAGGCACATGCTGGATCGTGCCGATGTCAGCGTCGCGCTCGTGCGCAACAGGGCCGCGATAACGAACGATGCTGCCGCATTCAATTATGGCTTGCTCAGTTCCATTCTGCAGGTGCAGGAAATCGATGAGAACGGCGTGGGCAAACTGGACCTGCTTGTTAAGTCTGCTGATGTTGTGGTCGAGGCGCTGGTGGGCATTGGCCTGAAGGGCCGGCTGTCGAAATTCATGGCAGACGTAATAAAAGCGATCAACCAATCGGGCAAGCATGTCATATCCATAGAGGTGCCTGCAGGCATGCACGCAGACACAGGCCTGCCTAACATCGCAAGCATAAAGGCCGACGAGCTGTTCAGCATATACAAGAACAAGAAGACGGTTCAATGCAAGAAGCCTGGCTGCAAGTCCAGTATCATAGATATCGGTATGCCTGCCGCAATGGAGCTCATTGCGGGCCCTGGAGACGTCATGCTCGCCACAGAACCAAGATCTATAAATGCCAACAAGTACGACACTGGGGCTGTGCTTGTTGTGGGCGGCAGCGCGGAATATCACGGCGCTCCATTGCTTTCCGCGTTCGCGGCCTTGCGCACCGGATCAGGCTACGTTACCATTGCAGCACCGAAAAGCGCAGCGATAAAGCTCAAAGAGAAATCCCCTAACCTTGCTGTCAGGGTGCTGCCCAACAGCGCCATTACCTCTGATGATGTCGCGACCATATGCAGCATACGGCACGACAGTGTTGCTGTGGGATCCGGCATGTCCGTAACCAAGGAAAGCCTTGATACAATCCTTGAATTTATAAAGCGCTGCAATACGCCGATGGTGCTTGATGCTGCCGCACTTAGAGCTGTTGCTCTGGATAAATCCGTCCTGAACGGGCGCATGGTCCTTACCCCGCATGAAGGTGAATTTGAGGCACTTACTGGGATAAACCTGGACCACTCTGCGCTGCACGAACGCATACGCGCTGCAATAAGGTTTGCACGCTCCTACAAATGCACGCTGGTATTGAAAGGCAACGAGACTGTGGTTACCAACGGAAAGCTGCTGAAGATCAACATGGCAGCAAGCCCTGCGCTTGCAACTATGGGCACTGGCGATGCGCTTTCAGGTATGATCGCAAGCTACCTTTCCAGGCACAAGGATGTGTTCGAATGCGCAGTTGCTGCCGTGCATGCGCACGCAAAAGCGGGCGACCTGCTGTCGATGCAGAAGGGTATGCACATAACTGCCACTGACGTGGTCGAAGCAATCCCTGACGTATTGAGACTATTTGATATTGTCGAGAAGATGTGATATGATGAAAAACAAGAGCAAGAAGAAACAGAAAAAGAAAACCAAGAATGCTGTCTGGGTCGCTAGCGCAATCGCGATGATCTTTGGTGCAGCGCTTACGGTCTACGGTCTCAGCCTGAACCGTATCGCGATCTGCAACTGCCCAATGGAGCTTCCTGGCCAAGTTCCGTGCAAATGCATAAGTCCTGTCGGCAATGCCGTGGGATTACTTGTGGCAATAGGCATAATGTCAATACTCGTGGGCATCTGGTGGGCAGTCTTAAACTACTACAAGCACAGTATAGTACATCCCTCTCGCAGGGCATGACTTCCATGAAGCAGAACAACGACATCGTGCAAGCACCGTATGAAGAAGCAGCAAAGGAGATATCGGAGGCGATAGCAAAGGCAATGGAGAAGTCGGGCTACCGCTACGACGCATCAGATGCCACAATAGGCATGTCGAAGTCATTTGGCGACGTGTCCTCATCGATAGCGTTCTACCTTGCAAAGGCTTACAAGAAAACCCCCATGGACATAGCTGCGCAGGTGAAGGGTGCAATGAAGGTGCCTGAATGTGTCAGCGAAGTTACCACAGAGAATGCGTACCTCAATTTCCATCTTGACCGGGCGGGTTTCTCAAGAAAAGTGGTGAGCTCTGCGCTCTCCAGCAGCGATATCGTTTCAGTAATGGGCAACCATATCAAGGTGACTGTCGAAGCTCCAAGCATAAATCCGAACAAGCCGTGGCATGTCGGCAGCCTGAGGAACGCGATACTTGGCGATGTCATCTCGAACTTATACCGTGCATGCGGCTATGATGTGGAGCGCGAGAACTACATAGACGACCTTGGGCTGCAGGTGGCCGAGAGCCTCTGGGGTTTCATGCATCTTGGCAACACGCCTGAAGGAAAATTCGATTACTGGCTCGGCGAGCAGTATGTGAAGGTTAACAAGGCCATCGAGGATAATGCCAATGTCAAGGCAGAGGTGGCACAGGTGCTTGCTCTGATGGAACAGGACGGCACCTACGAGGCGAAGCTGTCCAGGGAGCTTGCTGCAAAATGCGTTGCTGCGCAGTACGAGACCTCTTTCAGCTATCATATTTACCACGACCTGCTTGTCTGGGAGGGCGACATCATACGCGAGCGGCTAATGGACAAGGCTCTTGCAGCTCTGGAGCGGCTGAATGTCATAGAAAAGCCCAAGGAGGGCAAGTATGCTGGCTGTGTTGTGATGAACCTCAACACCATCAAGGACCTGCCCCCTGCGCTCGCAGGCCTGCGCGAGGACGTGCGCGTGCTCATGAGGAGCGACGGCACTCCCACCTATCTGGCGAAGGACATAGCGCACCACATGTGGAAGCTCGGAATCCTGGCGAACACGTTCAAGTACTCTGAGTTCATGGTGAAGCGTCCTGACGGCAAGCCCATCTACACCACCTCTCCGGAAGGCGCACCGATGCCATTCGGCAATTCCCGGATCGCAATAAACATAATAGGTTCGGCGCAAGCCCTGCCTCAGATGATACTGGCGTATGCATTCAAGATGATCGGCGCTGAGCGTGCCGAAAACAGCATAGTGCACATGAGTTATGGAGAGGTCGACGTGGAAGGCGGGCTCTCCGGAAGGAAGGGCACCTGGCTTGCCGGCTACACTGCAGACAATCTGCTTAAAGAGGCAATATCCAAGGCGCAGTCTGCGATGGGTTCCCGGTTCAAGCTCTCGACAGAAGAGGTGGAAAGGATAGCGAAGAGCGTGGCCGTCGCATCGATAAAGTTCGAGTACCTGAGATTCTCACCTGAAAAGCGTTTCCAGTTTACATGGGAACGCGCACTGAACTTCGAGGGCGCATCGGGCCCGTACTGCCAGTATATGCATGCACGAGCCGTGCGTATGCTAGAAGATGGTGGCTTTGACGAGAGGCTGGAGCCGAATGCCGACTTCTCCACAGCGATCTCGGACTACGAGTTTGTACTGGTAAAGCAGATGTCTTTCATGAATTCGATCATAGAGAAGGCGTGTAGGGAGCTTCGGCCAAACGCAGTTGCAGAGTATGCCAGTGATCTGGCATCCACGTTCAGCAAATTCTACGAGAACGTTCCTGTCCTGAAAGCAAAAGATGAGAAGCAGCGCAACGCGAGGCTCGCACTCACTTCTGCGTTTGCAAGGACGATGGCTCGTGCGCTCGGCATCCTGGGCATAGATGCGCTTCATAAGATGTAGCAACTGTGCCTTGTAGGAAGACTGTTCTTTTCGAACATCAAGTCTTTCCAATAAATATCGTTCTGAGCCCTATCTTTTCCAACTTTTCAAAATCCATGTCCTTTGTAAGTAGCTTCAACCCCCTGTTGTCGCACTGCGCCGCAATCAGCAGGTCTATCATGTTTATCCTCTTGCCTTTTAATCTCAGGAATTCGTAAAGCTTTACGGCTCTGCTTGAATCCTGCTTTGTCACAGGCAGCAACGGGAACTTTTCGAAGAAGATGTCTGCCTTATCTCTGGCTTTTTTATCCTGTATTCCTATGAGCGTCTCGTAATGACTTATGACGCTTATTGATATGTCCTCCTCCCCGTCGATGATCTCTACTGCCGAACGATTTCCCCTCATATATTCTATTATTGCCGAAGTATCAAGAAGGATGCCCATAAGATCTCGCCTTGATGTCATGCCTTGCCTCTCTCACCTTCCTCAGCGCCGCATCAGCTTCTTTATCAGAGAGTATCCCTTCCATTCTCTTCATAAGAGCCTTCTTCTCCTTCTGGGGAAGGGCGACCAGTTCTGCGAGGAGCTCGCTGAAGCTCTTACCGTCCTTCACCTTGAACAGGCTCGCATATACGCTATCTGTTATCATTATTGTCTTCATGCTATCTGTAGTATGTATACAGTATACAGATTATTAAGCTTTGCTACTCTGGCTCGCGTGCTCGGCATCCTGGGCCTAGATGCGCTTCATAAGATTAGCATGCTCTTTCTTTGATCTATCTGCTGCGCAGCTTTCTCTTCTTGAGTGCCAGCCGCAATGCCTCAAGGCAGGTATCTTCCAGACTTCCAAGAATTATCTTGTCTGGGGCATCCAGGGACAGGTCGTAGCTGATCCTGTCCAACCCTTCAAAGCTGCCGTCGCTTCCTAAACAGAATCGTACGGATCTGTCATGTCTGTAATTGGTAATGCATTCTCCCAGTTCCAGCCTGGTATTTGCTCCGTATGCCTTTCGGCAGTCATGCGTCTTCGCTTTCGGCAGCCAAAACAGGATTGCCCCTGTCCTTGACGCCACATCAAGATAATGCCTCTCCCACGCCCTTTGTATCGGGAAGAAGCCGTCCTCTCCGTCCAGAAGATGCTGTTTGGAGATCCTGCTCACTTTTTTGCGCGGGTCTGCAACAACCACCTCCTGGTCTTGAGATAGGATGAATTTTATTGCGACATCCCTCCAGTTCGGTGCGTTTTTTACCGGCCCTGCCAAGAAGATCAGCGGCGCCTGAACTTTCTTCACATAAGTGTTAGGCACTATGACTCTGCACATGGTGATACCTGTTGCCTGCACGGTCTGATGCGTTGGAGAATATATATTTCTTCCTGATAGTGCCCTTTTTATTGCTGAGAACTCTACGTCGAATATTTGTTCGGGCAGGGCCCAAATCCTAAGGTATAAATAATCCTTATTCCAATTAGGCGCAGGGCTCGTAGCTCAGCTTGGACAGAGCGGCATCCTCCTAAGGTGAAGGTCGCGGGTTCAAAATAAGCTTTAAATTATTGCATGTTAAGGTTTAAGAGAATCCCGCCGAGCCCGTGATGATAATATGCCTGCAAAGAAAAAATCAGCGACAATTAAAGAGAAAGAGCCCGTGTTCATACTGAAGCCGGCGATCAAGAATCACGGGCTTGACTATCTTCATATAGAGTTAATGGCGATAGTCATCATACTCATAGCGCTGGCTTTCGCGCTGGCCGCCTTCAAGCCTGGCGTTGTCGTAAAGAGCTGCGCGTACGGGGCCGTGAACGGAACGTGCACAGAGCCTTTGCATAACAGCACGCAGGCGCTCGCCGCTGCATACAAGGTGATCGCATCGTACGCCACAGTAAACACTTCTTTCTCATTGCTGCCGTACTATGTGCTGGTGAACGAATCCAAGATTTCATATCTGCCAAACCAGAGTGCATGGTTCATAATCGTGCCCTATACTGATCCGTTCATAAGCAACGCAATATTCAATTTCTCCATGCTGCTCTCCGACTCAAACCTCTCGCTTGAGAATTCATTCTCTCCGATGATAAAACCGGTTCTGTACACAAACAACACGGTTGTTGCACCTGGCGTTGTCAGCATCTACGGAGGCGCGCTGTGCACGACCTCGAAGCCGGTGCCTGTTTATATGGTGACCGACCCGTACTCAACTGGGGCAATACCTGCGCTCTACACTGCGCTCAACGCCAGCAAGCGCTTCGGCAGCGAGATAAACATGAGCTATTATTTCATATTCGCAGGCAGCGCAATAAGCTTCTACAACGGCTACGGCGCCGCGACTACTCAGCTCCTAGGCAGGTACCTTTCATGCGCATCGAAGCAGGGCAGTTTCAGCAACTTCCTATCAAACCTCAGCATCGCATACAAGGGCGTGCCGCTCTCCAACAACACGCTCTACGATGTGGTGCAGGGTTCGCATCTCAACATCAGCTCCATGAACGCGTGCATGGCCAATTCCATAACGTCCCTAGACTATCAGGCGAAGGTTGCATCGCTTTACAATGTCGTCACGACTCCAGAGCTTGTAGTGAACTGCAAGTACGCTACGATACCGCAGACTCTCAACCTGGCGATAAACTACTCCTTGGGCCAGACAAAGGGCTGAAATGGACATACTCGTCGGGATAGATACTGGAAAGACTGTGGGCATTGCGTGCATAGACTTCAAAGGCAGGCTGCTGGCGCATCTCCATAAGCGATTCGCAGGTATGGAGAGCATAGTCTCTGATATCATGATGGTTGGCACCCCTGTGATAGTGGCCGCAGACAAGCCCGTGCCAAGCGAGCTGATAAAGAAGATAAATGCCGCTTTCAATGCAAGGCTGTACGCTCCAGACTACGAATTCAGCGCAAGGGAAAAACGCGCTGCCTCTAAGAACGAGGACATAAGCGACATACACGAGCGCGACGCGTATTTCGCGGCAATGAAGGCGTATCATGCGTTCGAAAACAAGCTCAAGCAGGCAGAGCGCATCGCCATGAAGAGCGGGGTTACAAACGTTGACGACATAAAGGCCAAGGTCCTCCGGAAGTATTCCATAAGCGAGGCCATAGCGGGCCGGGAGGCAAACAGGAGATAGATGTACTGGCTTAGCACAGCGCCTAAGAGCTCCCTGCCACGACCTGTCAGAGTATTTAAAAAGCTTTCCATTCAAATAACCTCTTCCTGCCTTTCATTGGCGGGGCGACATGATTGGAGAGAACCAAGCAGTTGCAGGTAAACCGGAGCAGTACTGCTGTCTTCAAGGAGATATGCTGCAGGGTCAACCTGATGCCTTTCCAGTCCATGATATATGCGATTTCGTACGCCAGACTGGGCGCAAAGACAAAGAGAGGGTCGCGCGCCAGTTCGTACAGGCATAAGCTTCTTGCACATCTCAACACCCTGAAGGTGCTTGCAAAGCTGCTCCAGTCCTCTGTAGAAGTCGATTCAACGCTCTCTTATATGAACACCAAGTCTGCAGTGAACAATTACGTTAATCTTTTCTATTCAATGACCGACAACGAGCGCAGCAACTATCTGGGCACAGCATCGGCGCACGTACTCGGCAGAGTAAAGCCTGAGAACAACCTGCTGCTGGTTCCTGCAATGATGGCGAGCGCAGGCAGGCCGAAACGCACGGCGATATCCAACATAGAGATAGCGCTGTACAAGAAGCCATTCAAGCTGCTCTACGAGGCAAGCAGCTCCGCGCTCCAGGTGATGCACTTCCGGCAGCGTACTGCAATTGAGCACATACCGGAAGCTGCTACGGCCGAGTTCACAAAGAACCTTGCAAAGCTTGATTCCAGGATAAGGTCGATAGAGCATGGCAGGATAAATCCGGAAAGCGATGAATCCTTGAAGCGTGCGTTCATACTCAGTGCCATAGACTTCTCTGTATCTCACTGCTCCAGCGCGCTCGACACTGTATCAGAGAAGCTTGAGACTCGCAGCGTAAAGTCGGCAAGGATGCGCAAACTCATAAGAAAGGCACAACGCTAATTATTTTTGCATGCTATTACTTGTAGCTCCCATCGTCTAGCCCGGTCAAGGACGCGAGCCTCTCACGCTCGAAACACGGATCCAAATTCCGTTGGGAGCATCTCATTTTTAGATATCAGCCCCAGATGTCCGCCTTGATGTCTGTCGTGGGCACGCCCATCGCGATAAGCGCGTCCCTCATCGCCTTTGAAAAAGCCATAGGCCCGCATATGTATGGCGTGCGCTGAGCGTAGTCAGGGACTAGCCTCTTTATCTTGTCCGCGTCTATGTGTCCCGTTTCACCAGTCCAGCCGTCGCCTGGCTGCGGCCTTGTCACTGTCACGCTCAGCTTCATATTTGTCTGCCTTGAGAGCTCATCGAGTTCTGCCTTTCTTATTATTTCGTTGGGGCACCTGATGCTGTAAAGCATGCACACGTCAGTGTCGCTGCCAAGCAGCTTTATCTCTCTTAGCATCGACATGAACGGCGCAAGTCCTGTGCCGCCAGCAAGGAACAGCACTTTCTTGTTTACCTCCGGAGTGAACGCGAATTGGCCGTATGGCCCTGTGATGTAATATTTATCATCACCAACCTTTGCAGTGTCCAGATGTGAAGTGAACTGCCCGTGTGCCAAGCCTATGAGAAATTCGAGAAAATTCTGCTGCGGCGCCGAAGCTATCGAATATGCCCGCGATAGCTTGGTGCATGTGCTGTCATCGCAATATTCAACCATCATGAACATGCCAGGGCGGAAATCGACCTTGGTCGCATCGCGCGCCTCGAATCTGAACAGCGAGACGTCTGGCGTTTCCTTGTTGATGTAGCTGATAAAGTACTGCTTGTGCTGCAACTGCACAGGTACGGGATCCATGCACACATCTCTGATATCTTACCTGCTTACGTTTCTATATATTACTTCTTCTGTGCTCCGTAGAAGAAATGCATCGGCCTGCCAAGGGCCGCTTCCGCGGCCTCCTGCAGAGATTCGCTGTATGTCGGATGCGGGTGTATGGTGTCTGCGATGTCTTCTAGTGTGGCTCCCATCTCTATCGCAAGCGCCGCCTCTGATATCATGGAGCTCGCGTCGTCCGATACTATCTCCACGCCTTTTATCACGTTATCGCTGTCGTATGCTATCTTTGCAAAGCCCTTTGTGGCATCAAGCGCTATCGCCCTGCCTATCGCTGTCATCGGGAATTTTGTAACCTTTATTCCGCTGACCTCTTCCACGCTGCCTGCCACCGCGACTTCAGGATCTGAAAATATCACTGCCGGCACCACCATGTTGTCGTAAGACGTGTTTGATCCCGATGCAACTTCTGCAGCCACAATGCCCTGGCGCATGGCTTTGTGCGCAAGCATTGGTTCGCCTATCACGTCGCCTACTGCAAGGATGTTTGGATCCGAGGTGCGCAGCGCGCTGTCAACCTTGATGAAGCCTTTCTCGTCGAGCTCGACCTTCGTATTCTTCAACTCAAGGCTGTTGGTGTATGGTGCGAGCCCTATCGCGACCACTATCGTGTCCGCATTGATCTTCTCTCCATTGCTGAGCGTTATAGAGCCGTTGTCGTGCGATATGGGTGTGGCCCCTGCATGCACAACTATGCCTAGCTCCTGCATGCGTTTTTTAACCACCGAGACTGCGTCTTGGTCAAACGTGCGCAGCACGTCGGATCGCGCGATCACGTGCACTTCTGTGCCGAACTTGGCGAAAAGAGTGCTTAGTTCAACTGCAACATAGCCTGCACCCACTATCGCCATCGACTTTGGAATGTGGTCAAGCATGAGCGCCTGCTTGTAATCCAGCACCTCGCTGCCGAACTCGAACCCCTGCAGCGCGGTCGGCTCTGATCCCGTCGCGATTATCGCTTTCTTGAATTCGAGCTTCACACCGTTGGTGAGCTGGAGCGAATCAGAGGACATGAAAGTGGCTGTGGCGTCTATCACGTCCACGCCGTTGGACTTGCAGAGATAAGCAACTCCGTCTTCAAGTCTCTTTGACACGCCCATGCGCCACTCCAGCATCTTCTTTGCGTCGATAGTGGCTGACGCGTTTATGCCGAATTCCTGTGAGTGCTGTGCAGCGTAGAATATGTCCGCTATGTGTATCAGCGTCTTAGAAGGTATGCACGCGTAGTTCGGGCAGTGCCCTCCCAGCTTGTCCTTTTCAACAATTGCCACGCTCATGCCCAGCTGCGCTGCGCGTATTGCCGCGAAATAGCCGCCTACGCCGCCTCCGACAACGGCAAGGTCCACCTGCTGCGGCATAAAACCCATCACCATGCAATCAACAAAATTCATTCAACCTTCAGGAAGCCGGCATCCTCGATGTGTTTTTTGATGTCGCCGCAGAACTTGACCGCCTCTGCTCCGTCAACGACCCTGTGGTCGAACACCAGCGATACAGGGAGCACCTTGCCCACTGCGACCTTGCCGTCCTTCACCACGGGCATGTCCTGTATGCGTTCAGTGCCCAGTATCGCGACGTCTGGGTGGTTTATGATCGGCACTGACAGGAAGCCGCTTCCAAGGCTTCCTGCATTCGTTATCGTGAACGAGCTGTCGCGCATCTCTTCAATGGTTATGGTCTGGTCATTGATCTTCTGGTGCAGTTGCTGTATTTCTTGTGCTATGGCTATGATGCTCTTCTTGTCGGCGTCCTTTATGACAACGACCTTCAGCCCGTCTGGAGCTTCTGCCGCAAGCCCTATGTTGTAGTATTTCTTCCTTATTATCTCAAGCTTCTCATGGTCGTAGCTCGCGTTGAAGCTCGGGTTAGCCTTCAGCGCCTCCACCGTCGCCTTTATTATGAAAGGCAGGAATGTGAGCTTCACTCCGCGCTCGGTCTGGACGCGCGCCTTCTCCTTCTGCACCACATCGAACAACGCCTGCGCATCTATGAGATCCATGTGCGCAGCGCTTGGAACCGTCAATGACGCCTCCATGTTCTTCGCGATCGCCTTTCTTGTCTGTGAAAGCGGAATGCGCTCTATGTCGTCTTCATGCTGCTCCTCCAGCAACTCCGAGAATTTGGGTGCCGCCTTCTGCTGCGGCGCCTTGCCTACAAACATTCTCACATCATTCTCGAGTATTCGCCCGGCCGGGCCTGTGCCGCGCACTTGCGCCAGGTCGACGCCGAGATCATGAGCAAGCTTGCGCAGGGACGGCGTTGCAAGTATCTCTTTCTGTGCTGCCTTCTGCGCCTGTGCGGGCTTCTCCGCGGCAGCCTGTGCGCTCTTCGGAGCTGCCGCCTGCGCCTGCTGTGTGGGAATCGCGGCAAGCTCCTGCAAAGTGCCTATGTACGCAAGCGTGTCGCCCACATGTAGCACTGTGTCATCCTTTGCCACTATTTTGAGTATTCCGTCTATTGGTGCAGGCACGCTGACAATGGCCTTGTCAGTCTCGACCTGCACGATGCTCTGGTCCTCCTTTACCTGATCGCCGTCCTTGACAAGCCACTTCTGCAGATGCCCTTCTGTAATGCCCTCGCCGACGTCAACAAATTTTATTTCTTTCATAAGCTCACTCTGCCAGCAGTTTATCTATTGCCTTCGATATCTTCTCCTCGTTCGGAAGGTAGTACTGCTCATAGCCAGGGAATGGATATGGGATGCTGGGTGAGGCCACGCGCATTATAGGTGCATCCAATTCGAAAATGGCCTCTTCTGCTATTCTGGCTGAGATCTCTGCACCTACTCCGAAGCTTCTGGGCGCTTCGTGCACTATCAGCACCTTGCCAGTCTTCTTCGCGCTCTTTATTATCGCATCGTCATCTATCGGGTTTATTGTGCGCAGGTCCACTATGTCCGCAGAAAGGTTCTTCTTCTCCACTACTTTCTTCACCATGTTCACCATCGTGCCGTATGTGATGATGCTCAGGTCGTCGCCTTCCCTGATCTTGTTTGCCTTGCCTATCTCGACCTCATAGCTGCTTTCAGGGACTTCCTGCTTGAACAGCCTGTACAGCATGGTCGGCTCCAGAAACATCACTGTGTCGTGCATGTGCGACGCACGTATGAGCAGGCCTTTTGCATCGTATGGCGATGAGGGCTCTACCACTATCAGTCCGCCAGGATGCGAATAGTATGCTTCAGGGCTTTCGGAATGGTGCTCAAGGGCCCTAACTCCGCCGCTGACGGGCATCCTCACTATCATAGGCACCGTGAACGTCGAGCGCGTCCTGCTCCTGTATCGCGCAGCGTGGCTTACGAGCTGGTCGAAGCCAAGGTACGAGAATCCTGCAAACTGTATCTCCGGAATCGGAAGCATGCCTGCGATCGCCATGCCTATCGATACGCCGATTATGCCTGACTCTGCAAGCGGCGTATCCATCACTCTGCCTGGGCCGTACTTGTCGAACAATCCATCTGTGACCCTAAAGACGCCGCCGTCCTTTCCAATGTCCTCTCCAAGCATGACTGACGTGGGGTTTTCAGTCAATATTGCATCAAGTGCGCTGTTTATCGCATTTGCCATGTTCATCTGCATTTTATCACGCTTGCCAGAACTTCTCATTCACCGCATCGTCATACTCATCTTTAAGCGCTTTGGGCATGAAGCTGTACAGATGCTCGAACATGTCTTTCGGGTCTGGCTTGAATGCCTCTGCCTTCTCAACTGCTTCGTCTATCTTTTTCTTGAACTCGTCCTGCATGCTCGCTTCCATGGCGTCGCTCCAGAGTGCCTTGCCTGTAAGGTAATTCCTGACGCGCAGTATGGGGTCCCTCTTCGCCCAGGCCTGCACCTCTTCATCTTTCCTGTACTTCGTAGGATCGTCTGAAGTTGTGTGCATGCTCATCCTGTACGTGACGCATTCTATCAGCGTTGCGCCATTCTTTGAGTCTGCTATCGCATCGCTCACTGCCTTGTACACTGCAATCACATCGTTGCCATCCACTTGCAGGCACTTTATGCCTGCGGCAAAGGCTTTCTGCGCAAGCGTCTCCGTCGCGCTCTGCCTGCTTCTCGGCACGGATATTGCCCACTGGTTGTTCTCTATGATCATGACAAGAGGTACCTTGAAAACCCCCGCAAAGTTCATCGCCTCGTAGAAATCCCCTTCTGAAGTGCCTCCGTCTCCCACATAGCTTACGACTGCACTGTCCTTGTTTTCATACTTCTGAGCAAATGCTATGCCTGTTGCATGGAGGAGCTGGGTTGCCACTGGCACTATGTATGGTAAGCCTTTCACACTCTGTGGTATCATGTTTCCCTCTTCAAAGCCCCTCCAGTACAGGAAGAACTTGTCAAGTGGAAGGCCCCTTACGATAAAGACGCCATGCTGCCTGAAATTCGGCACGAATATGTCGTTCTGCCTCATGGCCATGGCGCTGCCGATCTGCGTTGCCTCTTGGCCGATAGACGGAGCGTATGTGACAAGCCTGCCCTGCCTCTGGAGGCTTATGCACTTTGCATCGACTGCCCTTGTAAAGGAGAGGAACTTGTACATCTCGATTATCTTGCTGTCATCGAGACCTTTTGGGAAGAGCGCAGCGTCCACGCTGCCTTTCTCGTCTAGCACTTGCAGATAGTCCACAGAGCCCTCAAAGACTTTTTTAAGCAAACAATCGTCCGCATATATCTGCAAAAATTTATAAATACATAAGCCGAAAACCCACGATACAGATTCAGATTTTAATACATGCTTCCCTCGTATGCCTTTACAAAACAACTAACTTTTACACTTAAACTGTCGGAAAAAGTAATGCATATATATCTGAAAAGCGAAGAATATGTGTTAGTGATTGAATGTCCAAACAATATGTGCCTACATCAGCAACCGCTGTTGTTGAACGTCTGAAAGAGCAAGGCGCATCTGACAATCAGATAGCGCGCATCGTGCACCGCCACACAGGTACCGACACGGGTGCTGTCAGGAAGCTTCTCAGGAACTGGGAATAGAAGTACTTCTGCCCACAGAACCTGCCATTCCCATAAAGCGCTTCGGCGAACTCACCCCTCGCCGGAGCCTTCCTGGGTTTAGCTCCCATCCTTAAAAACTTCCAGGATGTCTTCTTCTCTTTTCTCCACGTACATATTCAACTGCTTCTGGAAGCTTTCTCTATGCTCTGAGGGTCCTTGATGCCCGGCATAAGAATGGATTGCAATGCAGGCCTAACAAGCTTCATAGCATCTATGTTTTAGTGTGCGTCTGCCCTCGCATGACTTTACAAAACAACGAACTTCAACAAGTGAATTGTAATAAAAAGTAAAGTATATATATTTGGAAAAAGAATAATATATGTTAGTGATTATGTGAAGCAGAACCTCGATAGTCAGAATGGCATAATGGCTCTCCGCAGAGCATCGCCGCTAGAAATTGCAGAGGCGAAGCTCAATAAGACCGGCGATGTCATAGACTACAGTAATAATGTATGCGCTATTCTCGATCGCATTGCAGAAACCCTGGCTCCACTCGGGCATGATAATGACATCCCTACCTCTTCTCGCACAGCAGAGGCATTGGCTGCGCTAGTGAAAAGCGGCGATGTCAACGCCTACGGTCTGTTCCTTCTTCTGAGAGGGGAGCAGCAATGACTGGCAACAATAGAGATGCAGAGCTCATTCTCATCAAGCGCTTCGGCGAACTCACCCCTCCGGAGCTTGTCGTGCTACAGAAGCAGTACGACAGATGCGAGATGGATGCGCTCAACAAGGAATGGAGGTTCTACAAGTTCCAAAACGAATAGTTTTTATAATAGTGTGAATTGAAAGAGAGACGAGATTTGATGCAGCAAGAAAAAACACAACTGAAGACTGACGCAGACAAACTTGTAGCTCTTCAGAGTTCAGGGCACATTAAAGAGGCGGTTGCATTTGCCATACGCAAGATGGATAGTGTAGAAAGCGCGATTCAGATCTTCAGGAAAGCAGGCATGACCGAGGCCGCCGATGGCGTAGCAAAAATTTCTCTATACGTGGATTTAAAGCACTTTGATGGATATGCCAACCGTCTCGCTCATTCAAAAGGCATATCTGAGATAGCAGAGATATTGAGATCAAGGAAAGCTGCGCAGAAGCCTGCCGACCTGGTCCAGCTTGAAGGCGCCAAGAAGGACGAAGTGCTTGGCGTGTTGGCTTCAATATTTCCTGATGATGTTAAAAAGTTAGCTCCGCTGCTACGCTAAAGCATCTCAGAATACTCGGATCCAGTCCCTAAAAACCTCGCGGATGCTCCTTTTTTTTATCTTCCGCGTACCTTTCTCTCCCCTCGACTACTTTGCAAAACAACAAAGTTCTGCAAATAAATTGCCAGAAAACCGAGCATATAAGTATCTTCTACGTTATATAATTTAGTGTGATGGAATGTCTGCATCAAAAAACAACGTAACTGGACCTTCTGAACAAAAACTACGCGAATTCTTTGAAGCGATAAAACCTGTCCTTACAAACCATGCATCGTCTCTGTTCGCGAAGACCGGCAATGTCGATGCGTACAATGCTTATTTATCGGAGATTGATCTCCTCACAAATCTTGAGAGGAGATGACCGGCAATAGCTGCGAAGAGCAGACCATTATAATCAAGCGCTTCGGCGAACTCACCCCGCCGGAGCTAGTCCTGCTCCAGAGACAGTATGCTAAATGTGAACTGGACCGGCTCAACCAGGAATGGAGGTTCTACAACAAACTTCCAGCAAAATAAATACCGGTCTTCTTCTGCTTTCAGACAGATGTTCTGTTACTGGCTAAACCATTCCTTAAAAACCTCCCTGAAATCTTCCCGTCGGTCTTTTAAGTATCTCGCATATCTTTCCTCGAGCTCTTTTATCCACTCATTCAGGACGTCCGCGCTGGGTGCTTCTCCGTGTTGTGCGTCTTTCATGCCTGAAAACTCCAGAAGCATTTCAGGTGTCGGGACAAGCTTGCCTCCCTCACCTATGTAGATATATCCATTGTATTCCGGACGTAGAGCGGCACCATAACTACAAATATTTCCGGACGATTCTATCAACATGTTAACTATTACCTGTTTAAGCTCTTCTCTAACTTCAGGAGATAATTCATCAAACTTTCTTTTCATATCCTCCAATTTTTCCTTGTAAGCAGGTCTGGCCCTTTCAAAAGATACATCCTCTTCCAACATCCCGTTCCTGATACCGTTGATACTAAATAGAAGCCCATCTACTTCCAGCATCTCTCTGACTCCGGACAGTGGCCTCATCTTGCGATACAGATGCGATTCTATGCCTCCGTCCGCCCATCTATACTCTCTGATGCTAACTTCCTCAAATCCAAAACAATTCGGTGTAAACGCTTTGCTTAGTGAATCTGCCAGCCACTTCATACTCTGTCCACAAGATATGTAGTAATCTCCAATCCTGAGCTCTTCTATGACTTTTGCAAGCGGTTCGTATCTCTGGAGTGCACAATTAGAATACTTTGTGAAAATAACATCTATGCCTTTCATCTCTGCATAAAGTTGATTTAATGATTGTCCTTCTTTAGAAAGCCGGTTGACTGTTTCATTATTTATATCAAGTATGTAAAAAATCAGCTTCCTGCTCTTCCCGTTCCAATCAAAGTATGCTTCAGTCCTATTTCCTGAGCTTGATTCCTTCGTAATATTTCCTCCGATTTGTTTTATGCTCTCCTTTATGGCATCCTTCTGATCTACCCAGTCGACAAGAATCATCTCTGTAGCTCCTGTTGCCGCAATGAGATGTGCCACATCCTTGCCAGATGCCAGGTAAATTGTCTTGAGCGGCTTATCGGAGGGATTCACTACTTCCTTCACAGCCGTAAGCGAATTCATGGTGACTTTGCCAAGCACGTTGCTGATTTTTTCAAAGGCATTCTGCTCTATTTTGACTTCTTTTGTTTTGTACAAGCGATCACTATAACTTCTTAAATCCGATCATCGAAAACTTCGTGCATCTCTTTTTCTGTCTTCTATATGTGCCTTCATCTGTTTCTGAAATATATATGCTTTGCTTTTTGTTGCAATTTATCTGTGAAAGGTTGTTATTTTGTTAAGCCACTACTTTACAATAAATGTCAATTTCCAGACTGCAAAAGATCGTGTACCCTGCTCTTCGAATGTCTTTTATAGTTCGCTTGTCCAACAATGACCATGCACAACGCGACAGTGCTGCCACTGCATTACGGCAAGGCTCCGCGATGGCTTTACGGCCGGATGGTCAAGCTTGGCAAAGCGATATCTCTTGTCATCATGGACCAGTACGGCACTGACGAGTTGCTTACGCGGCTGAGCGACACGAACTGGTTTCAGGCATTCGCATGCGCCATAGGCTACGACTGGCACAGCAGCGGAACCACTACTGTTACTGTTGCTGCCTTGAAAGAGGCGCTTAACGACAGCGGCGAGATATACATAGCAGGGGGCAAGGGCAAGACAGGGCTAAAGACTCCCGAGGAGATACGTGCAGGTACTGACGTCCTTTCAATAGCCGGCGAGGCAGAGGCGTTCGAGGAATACAGCCGGCTCGCCGCCAAGGTGGATTCATGCATGGTCTACGACAACATAGGCATTTACCAGCATTCGTTCCTGTTCACAAGGAGCAAGAGGTGGGCTGTGATACAGCAGGCGATGGACACAAAGCGCAGGGAAGCGATAAGGTTCCAGTGGCTCAGCGACCTCATAAACAAGCGGGACGTGGCTAACGAGCCCCACACAGGCATCCAGACTACGTTGCACACTGAAAGCGCAGACCTGACATGCGGCAGCAATGAATGGGCAAGGCATTCGCTTACAGATGCACTTCAGGAATGCGACCATGTGCTCAAGAGCTCATATCCTGACCGGCACGAGATACTCAAAAGCGTTGACATCGGGGATGTGGCGCGCAAGGCGATAAGGAACGCCGCAGAACTTGATCCGAAGGACTACAAGGAACTGCTCCTGACCAGGGGCGTAGGCAGGAGCACAATAAGGTCGCTTGCGTTCGTGGCGTCGCTCATATTCGACAAGGAGCTAGCGTATAGGGATCCCGTGATGTTCTCGTACAACCTCGGAGGAAAAGATGGGATACCTTTCCCGGTGAACAGGACCACATACGACAGCGTGATAGAGAGCATGGACGGCATCATAGATGCCGCGAACATCGAGAAAGAAGAGAAAATCAAGGCGATGAAGCGCCTGAGCTATGCCATTCGCGGCGACGCGCGCCTATGACTTACTACTCTCTATTATCTCTTTCAGAATCTTCTCAGTATCTTGCGGGCCCTTGACCTGTATGCATTCTACGCCTGTTCTTTTGACCGGATAGTCATTGCCGCCTTCGAACAGCGCGTCGCCTATGAACATCATCTCATCAAATGCATAGCCCAGAATCTCATTTATCTTCTTGATCCCATAAGCCTTATCTATGCCTTTCTTTGTGACGTCTATCGATGTTGCGCCCCCTACGCGTATCTCAAATTCAGGTATCAGTTTCTCAAGATATTTTATGATGTTAAGGCGCTTCTGCGCGTCGGGGTCCCACTCGTTCTTGAGCTCATGCGGTGCAAGCTGTCCGAAAGCAGAGAACGTCACCTGCGTTCCCCTGTCCTCTATCATTTCGCCGAAAAGCCTCTCGGGTCTCTTGAAGCCTGCTTCTACCAGTGCGGTATCAAATGCCTGCATTATCTTGGCGCGTTCATCTGCGCTGAGGTTCTCTGTGTATATCTGCTTCCACTGACCGTCAACGAACCTGTAGAAGGTTGTTGCGCATGTGGGGAACAGGTAAAGGCGGGAGAACGCCGCGCTGTTTGAAGGAAGCCCTGCCACGAACTGGTTCTGGAACTGCGAATACCTGCCGCCGCCTATCACTGCAAAATCCTTGTAGTTGAGCAGTGTGGTTATGAGTTTGACCATGCTGGGTTCCACCATGCTCTTGCTAGGGGTGAGCGTTCCGTCCATGTCGGCTATCACTATCCTCTTTCTTGCGTAATCCATCCAAAAACCTTGCACCTCTATGGAGGTGCCATTCTTATATACATGCAAACTCTAAATGCGTTCCAATATCAACAAATAGGTTATTAAAGGCTGAATTAATAGATTATTAAAGGATGAATCCCCAATAGAGGATGTGGTATACTTGGCAGAGCAGAGAAGCATAATAGAACGTCTTGTGTTTAGGTTTGTCAAGAAGCACATTGCAGGGCCGACAAGCGCGTCCGCGCTTGAAGCTGTCAGGGAAATAAACGCGAAGGGCCTGCGAACCACCTTGACTCTGCTTAACGACGGCGTATCGAACATCGCAAAGGCCAGGTACAATGCCAATGCCTATGTGCAGCTCATAAGGCAGGTCTCAAGGCTTAATCTCGACTCCGACATATCTCTCAGACCGGTGCAGATAGGCTATTCCGTAGACCCTGATCTCATGCAGAGGCACCTGGAGGAGATAGCAAGAGAGGCATATGAAAGCAAGATAAAGCTCTGGATCGAGCATGACGGCACTTCAAGCATGCATGACCAACTGGCCTTGTACAGGAAGCTAAGGAGCCAGTACGGCAATGTCGGGGTTGAGATACAGCCCGCGCACGCAGGAGCCGCAAGCACACTTAATGGGGGCATAGAGCCCAAAGACCTTGTGAAAGTGCGATGCCATCCGGGCAGCGACGGCAAGCGCGAGCAGAAGAGTACGGTTGGCATGTACTCTGACTACATAGACCGGCTGCTCTCAAAGCGCGCCGAGGTCTCTGTGTGGGACCGTGACTTTGACATGATGAGGAAGCTTGCAGCGGCGAAGTCGAACTACAAGAAGAATGTCGCTTTCGAGATCCCGTTTGGATACAGCGTGCACGACATGAAGAAGCTGCAACAGTACAAGCTTGACGTTAGCGTTTATGTCCCGTTTGGCAAGGACTGGGTGCCGTACCTGATCGGCAGGCTCGCAGAGGGCAAGATCAGGCGCATAGCGGTCGCACTGCTTGACGGGAAGGGTGATGAGCATGCCATCGAAAACTAGCATATCACTTGTGACCGGAGCCACGTCGATGCTCGGCAGGAAAGTAGCGGAGCGTCTTATAGACGAGGGCAACATTGTCAGGGTAATACTTAAGGAGGCCCCGAAGGCGAACGACGAATGGCACATGTTGCCTGCGGGTGTCGTGCCATATGTCGCAGACATTGCGTTGAAGAATCCAAAGCAGGAGGAAACGCTCAGGCAGGCGTGCGTTGGCGCAACCAACATATTTCACATAGCTGGCGCGTCGTACAACTACCTGAACACATACGACCAGCTGATAGACACCAACGTCGTAGGCACCGAGAACGTGATAAAGGCGTGGCTGGATGCCAATCCTGTGCCAGCAAAGGGCAATCTCATATTCACAAGCAGCGTCTCAGTTTACGGCCATGCCCGTCCCGGAGAGGTGCTCACTGAGACTTCTCCGATCAAGCCGGAAGGACCGTACGCAATGAGCAAGTATATGGCGACGCACGTCATAGAGTCGTGGTGCTCCGCAAACCCGAGGCTCAACTACACGATAGCAAGGCTGGGGAACTTCTACGGCGAAGGCTACGAATCCAGCTTCTTCAAGGTGTTCAAGCTTGTGAGCGAGGGCAAGATGCGCTATCTCGGGAAGGGCTCCAACCACCTGACAATAGTGCACGTTGACGATGCGGTCGACGCGCTGCTCGAGATCTACAAGAACAGGGAGAAGAGCGCAAACAAGGCGTACAACATCACGGACGGCGTCGCACACACACAGAAGGAGTTTCTGGACAGCATGGTTAAGTTCCTGAACGCCCAGCCGATAAGAAATTCCACAAACCCCCTGTTCGCGAAGCTACTGGCAGGCAGGAATGACATAAAATTCGATGAATACGAGTTCCTCAACAGCGACAGGACGGTGAGCATAGACCTGGCAAAGAAGGAGCTTGGCTTTAAGCCTTCAAGAAGCATTGAGAAAGAGGGCAAGATGCTTGCCGAGCAATTCCTTTCCATGCCCGTGAGAGCTGCGGAAAATACTGCATAAGTGACACACATGAAACAAGGAAAAATCGAACGATACATATACGAGAAGCTTGAGCGCAGCGGAGCGATGCTGTTCTGCCTGATAGACCCGATAGACTACGAGAGCGAGGATGCCGCAATAGCTGCTGCCAAGCAGCTGGACAAGGGCGGTGCTGACATCATGCTCATCGGAGGCAGCACCGAGCTGCAGGGCGAGATCCTGGACAACGTCGTGAAGGGCGTAAAGGAAGCAGTGGATGTGCCAGTCATACTGTTCCCGTCCAACATCTCATCGGTTACAAAGCATGTCGACGCGATATACTTCATGTCCCTGCTCAATGCAAGGAACCCCTACTGGATAACGCAGGCGCAGATGCTGTCCGCGCCGACTGTCAGGAAGTTCGGCCTCGAGCCAATACCAATCGGCTACATCGTGGTGTATCCTGGGGGCACTGTAGGCTGGGTGAGCGACGCGAATTTCATTCCTAGGGAGAAGCCGAAGCTGGCCGCATCGCTCGCGATGGCCGGAGAGTTCCTGGGCAACAGGTTCATACTTACAGACACCGGCTCCAACCCTAAACTGCAGAATTCAGGCCACGTGCCTGCCGACATGATACGTGCGGTCAAGTCCGCGATCACCGTGCCCTACATAGTTGGCGGTGGAATATCCAACGCACAGGAGCTCAAGGAAGTCTATGCCAGCGGTGCCGACATCGTGCAGATCGGCACTGCCTTCGACCAGAATCCCGAAAAGACATACCAGCTGGTGCAGTCCTTCGCAAAGGTCACAAAAGAGGAGGGCCTCAAGAAGCTAAGGGCTTAGCATGCGCGCTCTGTGTTCGCTTGAGCTTCCTGCTCTAATCAAGGAACTCAAGTCTCTGGAGGGCTTCCGCATCAACAGGTTCTACGATGCAGGGAACGGGCGCTTCTTTTTCAAGTTGAGGAAAGGCGAAGAAAGGGTGAACGTGCAGTGCCTTCTTCCTTACACGTTCAACATCACAGAATACCTGCCTCAGAGCTCCGAGCCAACTGGTTTCGCAACCGCTGCGAGGAAGCGCATCGAAGATGCGGTCATAGAAAGCATAGAGCAGCTTAACAACGACAGGATTGTGCTCATAAGCCTGCGGAAGGGCGATGCCAATGGCAAAGTGATAATAGAGCTCTTCGGCAGGGGCAACCTTATACTGGCGGATGATGCGATGCGGATAACGCTTGCGCACCTGTCTCACGATTTCAAGGACAGGTCTGTGAGAGTGGGCGCCGCATACAAGCCTCCAAGCGGAGTTCCCCTTGACGTGCTTGACCTTAGCAGAGTGCACGCAGAGATTAAAAAAGTGCAGCAGAACGGGGGGCGCGACGCAGAGGCGTTGTCTGTATTGGTGCGGGCAGTGGGCATAGGTAAGCTATATATCGAAGAAGCGCTTGCGAGGGCAGGAATATCCCCGGACACAAAGGTCAGTAATATTGACGCAAACGGATTCGACCTGATCATGCAGCATGTGGGTGGCATAATAAACGAATGCACCAATGCGCAGCAGCCGACACTGTACTCCAAGGATGATGTTTTGATGGACTTCTCTTTATGCGGCATGAAGAAATATGCAGAACTGTCTGCGCAGAAAGTGCAGTCATTCCAGGCTCTGCTGGATACGTTCTACAATCAGCAGATGCCTGCAGAAGTTCATGAAAGCCGCGAGGCCAAGGAGCTAGAGAAGAGCATCGAGAAACAGCGTTCGCTGCTTACCCAGTTAGACGTCGAGAATGCAGAGTGCAAGGCAGGCGCAGGACTGATAATGCGCAACCTGCACAGTATAAACGCGATCATAGACTTTTTAAGGCAGAACAGGCACGCCACCAAGGAAGACGCGCAAGCAATTGCGCAAGGAATAAGGATATTAGATGTCAACCTCAAAGATAAGAGCGTGCGCATAGAGCTTCAATGAGTGCATTCATGATAAAAGTAACTTTTCTAGGCACGTCAGGGTCGACGCCCACAAAGAACAGGGCACTTCCTGCGCTTGTGATAGAGTACAAGGGGAAGCTGCTGCTGTTTGATTGCGGCGAGGGGACGCAGCGCCAGATGATGCGCTACGGCATCAGCGTGTCCAGAGTCGACGCGATATTCCTGTCGCACATACACGGTGACCACACCATAGGCGTAGCTGGGCTCATAAGGACCCTTGCGCTCAACAGGCGCGAATCTCCGTTGGACATCTATGTGCCTGCAGGCTACGAGAAAGCGATCAATGCACTCGTGAAGTTCGACGACGCCATGCTGGGATACAGGATAAACATACATCCCATAAAGAAAGGTGTCATCCACAAGGGTGCCGGATTCGTAGTAAGTGCTTTCAAGTTGAGGCACACCGTAAGCACATACGGCTTTGTATTCAAAGAGGATGACAAGTTGCATTTCATAAAGGACAAGCTCAAGGGTACTGGCCTGAAAGGCACGATGTTCGCTGAGCTGCTGAGCAAGGGCAAGCTGAAAGTCGGAGGTGCGCTCATAGAGCTGAAAGACATAACGGTGCTGCAGCGCGGCGTCAAGATCGTATATGCCACGGATACGCGGCCTTCAAGAGATACTATAGCGGCGGCGCAGAACGCCGATCTGCTCGTGCACGAGGCCACATACGAGAGCACCGAGAGCAAGCTTGCGATCGAGAGGCTGCACTCCACTGCAAAAGAAAGCGCGCAGCTCGCGAAGAGCGCGAAGGCGAAGCGGCTTGTTCTGACCCACATGAGCGCAAGATATAAGAGCTTAAAAACGCTTTTGAGTGAAGCAAGGGAGGTATTTCCCGACACGGAGGTCGCAAAGGACGGCATGTCAATAGAATTATAGGGGCTCGTAGTCGAATGGCAAGACGCTACCTTGACAAGGTAGAGATTCCGGGTTCGATTCCCAGCGGGCCCACCTTATGTTACTGCAAGCAGCAAACGTGGTGGCTCATGACCGAAGAACTGATAGACCTCTTTGATGAGAGCGACAACAAGACGGGCGAGCGTAAAACCCGGCAGTATGCCCATGCAAAAGGCTTATGGCATCAGGCATCGCACGTCTGGATCTACAACTCCAAAGGAGAAATGCTGCTCCAAAAGCGTTCGATGCAGGTAGAAAGCAATCCTGGTTTATGGGATATTTCCGCAGCAGGACACATATCTGCCGGAGAAACGCCGGGACAAGCGGCTCTAAGAGAGATGTATGAGGAAATAGGGATCAAAGCAAGTCCAAAAGATATCAAGCAAGTCATGGTAAAAAAAGAGAGCAGCATTCCAAAACCTGATTATTATGACAACGAGTTCGACTACATCTATATATTCAAACATGATGGGCTGCCTGAAAAACTGCAGAAAGGAGAAGTCGACGCTGTAAAGTTCATACCAATCTCTGAATTGGAAAAAGATCTAAAAGATCCCAAGACTGCAAAAGACTTCGTGCCGCGCGACTATATCTTCGAATTGATAAAGATAATAAGAAAAGCGATTGCTGATTAAGGAAAAGACCTTGCAGATCATATCTTCCAACAAAGTTATAAGTATCTATCCGACTGCAAGATATGTGTGTTGACATGGCAATTGCTAAGACCATGAGTGATTCCAATGACGCGAACAAGGCGGCTGTGGACGTGAAAGTTGCCGATTCAAAACAGGATATGCACAAATCCCTCGAAAGCACGACTGAGAAATTCATAAAGAATGGACTAAAGGAACTCGACAAGATCTTTCAAGACATACACAACATGACCTATAAAGACTTAAAAACAGTTCTTGAAGGTTTCATGCATCGAAAGCGGGATCAGGAGACGTAGCCAAAACCAATAAACTACTGGAGTTCTGGCATTCTTTATTGCCTCAGCTAGTTCTAAGGAAACAGAAGAATGGTTTGGTGAAATGTTTTTAAACCTTTCTACGAAGGTATAAATATCTTCAAAAAAACCTTATATGATGCAATATGTCCGACAAAAATAAACAACCAGAGAGAATGGACACGGCAAAGGCATTCGAGAAGATGAAGGAGGACCTTGATAAATTTGCGAATGCATGGATAGCTAATGCTGCGAGACGCTTTGACTATGAATTAGCTCAGGCGATAACAAATAGAAATTCCATCTTACGCAAAGATGATGGTAAGTAACGGGTTACCAAAACCAGTAAAATACTGGGCTCAGACTATTACGTGCAACGCTGCAGAATTCGTGCAGCACTCACATCAAAATATGTGGTTCGGAATTGTGCTGTGCTTGGCTCACTTCAACTCATCAAACAGCTCAGAATAGAAATGATTGACGTTTGAGATGTAGAACTCCTTCAGGTTTTCCTTGTTCCTGATGTACTTGCTCTTATCATTGCTGTTAAGGATTTTTGCTGCGACGCCTGCTATGCTGCTCTCGTCTGCTACTATGCACATGTCCTTGACCTCTTTCGGTATTGGGGAATAGCTGGGCACCAACACCGGCGTGCCGAGCGCGATGCTCTCAAGCACTATCAGGCTGAGGCCCTCCCTCTCTGACATCTGCAACAAAAGTCCTGCCTCTTTTACGGCTTTGAACAGCTCTCTCCGTTGCTCGTTTCTATATGAGTGCTTTAGCTCAACAACTCTCTCGAGCCCATGCTCTCGTATTGACTTCTCCAGGTTCTTCCTTTCCGGGCCATCCCCTATTATCACTGCGTGCAAGTCTTTGATCTTTCGGCTTATCTGGCTCACTGCCATAAGCCATTTGTCGACCCGCTTCTCTTTTATGAGCCTTCCCCAGAATATTATGCTCTTGTGCTTCTTGCCAGCGTTTATTCCTGACATGAACCTGTCATCGATAACAGGGGAAAACACCCTGATGTGCTGTCTTTTCACCCCTAATGCAATCAGATTGTTCATTGTGGTGCTTGAGATCGTTACGTATGCGTCTGCAACTTTGAGGGCAGCAGATGCGTAGGCGTTCGCAAGCAGACCTGGCAACAGGCCGAGATACTGCGTCCAGTACTCCTTGTCCCACACTTCGTACACGTTCACTATGAGCTTACAATGCCTCAGCATGCAGTACAGTTTCAATATCGGCAGATGAAGCACTGGGAATTCGTTCGCTATGATCACGTCGAATTTGTACCTGAATATGCCGAATGTGCTCATCGAGAATGCCAATGCTTCTCTTATTGACCTGCGTCCGTGCCTGTAGAACTTGCTCTGCGTTACTTCATGGAACGTATGGTATGTCATTCTCTCTTGCTGGAAAGTCCTCTTCATGCCCGGCCATCGCATTGAGAATATGTGCACATCGTGAGTCTTGGCAAGCTCGCTTGCTTCCGTGTGCTGGAGCACCTCCAATCCGCCGAAATGCCATGGGTATACTGCATCTGAGACAAACGCTACGCGCACGCTAACACAAGTAGCATAGCGAAAGGAAACTATAAAAATCCGCACAGGCAAGCCTCTTTTGACTTCTATGCACATTGATGAATCCATAGCTGATTATGTGCTTTCTGTGGCAGAGAAGTCAGGCGCAGAGTATGCAGAAGCGTACCTTGAGAACTCTGTCTCGTCAGGCTGTGCGATAGAGCAGGGCATATTCAACGGCGCATACTATTCAGAGGGTACAGGTTTGCGTGTAAGGCTCGTCAAGAACAGGCGCATGTTCGCCTTCTCAACTAACAAGCTGAACAAGGAAGGCATAGCGCGCGCAATAAGGAGCTTCCACGGTTTCAAAGGCATCGACACGGCGCTATCGAATGAGAAGGCCTTGAATGTACGCTGCGCGGTGAACGAGCGCAAGAAGATAGAGGATGCAAGCATGCTTGACGACCTATCCGACATGGACAAGGCGCTTGCAGGAATCAAGTGCCTGGAGTACAAGAGCCTCTATGGCGGGGTGGGCCGGTCTGTCACGTATTTTTCTAACTCGGAAGGCAGCGCTGTGAGGTGCAGCGTGCCGTACATCTCCGCTGTCATGAGCCTCATAGTCAAGAACGGCAGAGAGACCCGGCAGAGCGTGATGCAGTTCGGAAACACTGGCGGTTATGAGCTCTTCAATGCGCAGGCTGTAACGGAAACGCTCGTTGAGAAGGCAACGAGCATGAACCGTGTGCTGGAGAAGGGCGTGACCCTGAGCAGGGATTCGTTGCACAGGATCAAGAACGTGGTGCTCGCCCCTGAGATAACGGGCATAGCTGCGCATGAAAGCATCGGCCACCCGTGCGAGGCTGACAGGGTATTCGGCAGGGAATCTGCGCAGGCAGGCTCAAGCTACTTGACAAAAGACAATCTTGGGATGGCGATAGGCAGCAGCAAGGTCAACATCATAGACGACCCAACGATCGTGAATTCGAACGGATTCTTCCTGTATGACGATGAAGGCATAAGGGCGCGGCCAAAAACGCTCATAAAGAACGGCGTTCAGACCGAGCTGCTTGCGAACAGGTCTTATGCACAGACTCTGGGCATGCACAGCAACGGCTCTTCAAGGAGCGACTCCTACTCCAACGAGCCGCTCATACGCATGTCTAACACATACCTGCAGGCGGGAGATGCCGATTTCGACGAGCTGCTTGAAGAGGCTGGCAACGGCATATACCTGAAAAGCTTCATGGAGTGGAACATCGACGATACACGGAGCTTCTCCAGGTACCAGGGCAACGAGGCGTACCTGATAAGAAACGGCAGCATATGCGAGCCGGTAAAGAATTTTGTACTGGAAAAGAGCACGCTGGATTTCTGGCACGCCGTGAGGCTGGTCGGCAAAGAGCGTGAGTTCTATGTGGGTACATGCGGAAAGGGAGAACCACAGCAGGGTGTGCCTGTCACAATGGGAGGTGCATCTGCGCTGTTGACTTTCAGGTGATTGCATTCGGGAAGACGCAAATAGCATAGTGCGCGCCTGCAAGAGGGCGCAGCTTGACGACATTGTGGCAAGCGTAAGCACGTACAGGGTCGTATACCTGAAGATCACCAATTCAAGCGTTGACTCTATTGTCGAGAAACAGGGACAGTCTGGGGAGCTCTTTGTTTCAAAGGACAAGAAGGTGTTCTTCACAGAGCTCAAGACGCTGAACAGGGACGGCGTGGCAACGTCTATAAGAAAGACTCTGCAGATGATGCCCAAGCTGCAGCTAAAAGAGGACTATTACGGCATTGCAGACAAGCCATTCAAGCACGGAGGCGCCCATTCGTATGACCGCAAACTGGAGCAGATCAGCTGCGATGCGCTTTCAGACCTTGCGAATGAAGCAATAAACAGCGCTATCTCTAATGGCGCTACGAACGTAGCTGGCACCATTGTCGTAGGCGTATCAAACCATGAGCTTGCAACAAGCAACGGGTTCTCATCCAGTGCAAAGGGATCATCGATAACCGCATCGCTCCGCCTCTTCAAAGGCAGCATCTCATTCCAGGATGCATACGCGTCAAGAGTGCTCAAGGGCATCAACCTAGATACGATGGCAAAGCGTTCGGCAGAAACTGTGAGCATGACTAACAGGACAGGCAGGATAGACAGAGGCGCTTATGATGTCATATACCTGCCGTCGCCAGCAGGATCGCTCATGCTCAATGTCACGCACGCAGCGTGCATGGGCGACGTTGAGACTGGCAGCATGCTGACCGGGAAGCTAGGCAAGGCCGTTGCAAGCAAGGACCTGTCCATCTATGATGATGGCAGGATAAGCTCAGGCGTGGCCTCTGCGCCATTTGACGAAGAAGGAACGAAGACGCAGCGCACATCTGTGATAGAGTGCGGTGTGCTGAAGAACTACCTGCACAATTTCTCCACAGCGACAAAGTACAAGACAAAAAGCACAGGCAATGCGGGCCTTGTACGGCCCAGGCCGTGGACACTCGTATTCAATCACAGGAAAAGCTCGCAAAGCATCGACGCACTGATAAGAAGCATAGACAGGGGCATATTGATAACTAACACATGGTACACCAGGTTCAGCAACTACCTTACAGGGGACTTCTCAACAGTGCCCAGGGATCTTGCCCTGTATATAGAGAACGGAGAGCCTAAGTACGCGGTGAAGCGCGGCATGCACGGCCTTGAGCACGAGATGGTCGGAATAAGGATAAGCGACAACATCATGAGGATGCTGCGGAGCACGGAGCGCGCCGCAAACGATGCAAGGCAGACCTTCTCATGGGATACCGACGGCTATTTCTTCATGCCAAGCATACTGGTTCGGGGCGCACACGTGACTGTGGCGTAGAAGTGGCGATGAGAAACCGACAACGGCTCTATTCACTACACGCTGTCCGATGTCCATTTTATTGTGCTGTACTCCTTCCTCGTGTCAACGCTGCGCAACGGCAATCTGCCCAGCAGCACCTTGTCTATCTCTCCGGACACGACCTGTATGCCCTGCTTCTTGAATAGCTTCTTGTGGTACTCGACATCTCTGCTTTGTGCCGTCTCTGTGTCGTCGAATGCCCCTATAGTGAAGAAGTCGTAGCTGCCTATCAGCGGTGCGCAGAGTACGTACCTGCTTATGAGCGGATTCTCGTCATCGCTCATGAATGCCTGTCTGGCCTGCGCTGACGCATCCTCATAACCCTCTCTTGGCTTGTATTTTGCAAAGAAAGACATGAGCGATACGTCCTCTGGCTTTTTCATCGTTATCGTGAAGTGTTTTATGTAGCCCATCTCAACGAGCTTGTTCTGGTTGTACACGAGCGTGTTGGGGTGCATTCCAATCTGCTTGGATAGCGCATGGAATGAAGTCCTGCTGTTCGTGTTCAGTGCCTTGAGTATGTCCTTGTGCTTCTGCGCAATCTGGAGCCTGTCCAGCAGTTCGTTGCGCAGAGGGAAAAATCCCAGCTGCCTGTGAATCACTTCTGAAGAGCGCCAGTCTACCCCAAACTCAGAAAGGGCTATCTGCATGCTCTTGTCCCAATGCGCATACTCCCTGCTCGATGTAGCTATGGCGCATATCACCATGCTGTAATCTCCCTTAACGGACACTGCGAGCTGGGGTATGTAGGAGTGTTCCAATATGCTGGTTATCTTCTCGAAATCAGGCTTCGAGTCGAACTTCACAGCTATCAGGTGCGGATCGGCAAGATTCAGTGCAGTTCCATCGATCTCTATCGTGTAGTTTATGCCGAACTCGTTCTCCATCTTCTTAAGCTTATTTCTTGTAGTTTCCCTGGACAAACCTATCTCTTTTGATATCTTCGATATCGAAACTCCCGCATCCTGTGAGAGCATCCGAAGTAACTTTCTGGTTACGATGTTGTACTTGTTGTTGAAACCGCTGTTAAATGCATATTCTGCCTCCATTGTCCCACCTTGCCATAATCACAAAACTCTACCGCTATTCTGTCATTTTTCCTTATGTTTAAATATGCTTCCTTCTAATCTTATATTATGAATATAAAAGCCTTGGCTAACAGCTACCTGCTGCTGGCCCTTGTGCTAGGCGCGCTGCTTCCGGTAATGCTGGCACTCGCAGGCGGTATGAACATATACGAATACCTGTTTCTGACGTACCTGGTGGCAGTGCCTACGTCATTTTTGTTTGTGCTGGTGTCTGGGAAGAAAGAGAAGCTCTTCAGCTATGTAAGGAACAAGAAAGATTTCGCTATAATAGCTGCCATAGGCCTTCTCAACTATGCGTTCCTGGAGTTCGGGATGGACTATGCTGAGCATTTTGTCAGCGCCTCGTTGGCCACTGTGATTTACAGGACATATCCCATATTGATGCTCGTGTTCCTGCCCTTAATACTCAAGGAGCGAGTGACCAAATATCAGGGCGCTGCGCTGTCCTTGGGGTTCATAGGCCTCTACATCGCAATAAGTATGAGTGGAGGTGCAGCAGGGTCATCTGGAAGCATCAACGCGCCGATAATACTCCTCCTGTCAATCATTGCCGTGGCTGGCGCCCTGGCTACAGTGTTGGTCAAAAAATACGCATACGACATGGAGAGCTCAATGTTCATATTCAATCTTGCCAATTTTGTCTTCTTCTCTTTTCTTTTCCTGTTGAACCATCCGCAGTTCGGAGGTCTCACAATGGCATCGGTTATGGCCATTCTGTATGTCGGAGTGGTCTACAATGTTTTTGTGGGCTTCATGTATTACGGTGCGCTGCGCATGCTGAAGACCACTTTCGTTACCAACATCTACTTCCTGTCGCCGTTCATAACCCTCCTCTTTGCCTATCTGGTACTTGGAGAAGCGATACTGCCCTATTATTTGATAGTTGCAGGGCTTGTTGCTGTTGGCATACTCATACAGAAGTTTGACAAGAAAGGCGGCTCTTATGTGCCTAACAAATCGCATAGCATGCACAGGATCACGCTGTTCGATGTCACCGGCGCATTTCTGAATACGAGCGAGGCCGCGATAAGCGACACGATAAAAGGCGGCGGAAGGGTCCTGGCCGTCAAGGTGCCTCACAAACACAAGGAAAAGGTTGACTCAATGCTCAAATTAAGTGAATACTCCAATGTGTTTACGCACGAGCATCCCACAATAACCGACGAGAGTCTGTTTGTCAAAGACGTGCTTGGCGCAGGAAACGATGACATTGTCGTGATGAAGGCCGGATCTTTAAAAGACAGCGAGACTTTCTTCGGCAAACTTGACGAAGCGATTGATGCTGAAGAGAAGATGCTTAGATAACGAAACCTTTAGAAGCGTTTAAAGAGAACGCGAATGGGCATTATGCGAGAAAAGCTTGTTGGCATCCTGCTATCAAAAAATAACAAAATACTCGTCGAAATAAGGAGGAATACTGATGATTTCGGTCCGGATGCAGTCTGGATTCCAGGAGGACACGTAGAAAAGGATGAAACGCTCGAAGAAGCGCTGCTCCGAGAATCGGAAGAAGAGTTCGGTATAAAGCTGATCACATACAGAAAAGTCTGCATTTCATTATGGCGGCACAAAAACAAAAATTATGAAATACACTATTTTACTTCTGAAAAATGGAAAGGGAAAATAAAAAACAGGGAAGCGGATGAATTAATCTGGATTGGCAAAGAAGAAATGGACAAACTTGATGAAAACGTTGACAAGAAAGTCTTCAGGCGATATTTGAATCAGAATTCTAAACCTAGAACAAGTTGAAAAGACGACAGTGCTCTTAGTAACATATCGATAATGGAAACCTTATATGCGTTCCCGTGCAAAATACTAATGAACTGTGCTTTTTATGAAGAAGATTAACGATTTCCTGTGGGAGATAGATGCAGACGAACGGCCTGGAATGAACGTCCCGGTGCGCATATATGCGAATGAGAAACTCGTCACGTTGATCAAGAGGGATAGAACTCTGCAGCAGGCAGCAAACGCCGCGATGCTGCCCGGAATGGTCAGAAACATGCTCATCATGCCTGACGGTCACGAAGGTTACGGGTTTCCAGTCGGAGGCGTAGCTGCATTCGACGCAGACAGCGGCATAGTGTCTCCCGGAGTTGTGGGGTTCGACATTAACTGTGGTGTGAGGTTGATAAAGACCAACCTGACTGTAAGCGATGTCAAGCCCAAGCTTCCACAGCTGATGGACCGGCTGTTCAAGAATGTTCCTAGCGGAGTCGGCAGTGAGATAAAGCTGGGTCTCTCGCAGGGCGATCTCAAGAATATCGCACTGGAGGGCGTAAGATATATCATAGACAAAGGCTATGGGTTCAAGGAAGACCTTGAAAGGATAGAGGAGCACGGCTGCATGGCCGGAGCTGATCCCGACAAGGTAAGCGCTCTTGCAAACAAGCGCGGAGTGAAGCAGATAGGTACATTGGGCGCAGGAAACCACTTTCTTGAGGTGCAGAAAGTGGAGCAGGTGTTCGACGAAAAGATCGCTAAGGCGTATGGTCTTGAAGCAGACAATGTTGTCATAATGGTGCACAGCGGTTCCCGCGGTTACGGCCACCAGATATGCAGCGACTATCTGAGAGTGCTTGCCGATTACCAACGGAAGAAGAACATACGGCTTCCGGATCCTGAGCTCGCGTACGCGCGCATAGGTGACAAGGAGGGCGACGACTACCTGGCGTGTATGCGCTGTGCTGTCAACTTCGCATTCACCAACAGGCAGGTCATGACCCACCTGATAAGGAAGAGCTTTGAAGAAGTGTTTGGTAAGGGTGCCGACGCGCTCGGAATGGAGCTAGTGTATGATGTTGCTCACAACATCGCAAAGCTCGAGGAGCACACTGTTGACGGGCAGAGACGAAAGCTCTACGTGCACAGAAAGGGTGCAACAAGGGCATTCGGCCCTGGCAATGCGGAGGTGCCGCAGATATACCGAAGCGTCGGCCAGCCTGTGATCATACCCGGCAGCATGGGCACGGCAAGCTATGTGCTCGCCGGCAGGGAAGAAGCGATGCTTGAGACTTTCGGATCATCATGCCATGGCTCCGGCCGGCTCATGTCAAGGCATCAGGCTGTCAGGGATATTCCCGTGTCAAAGACGATAGGCGACCTGAGGAGCAAAGGCGTCGAGTTCAGGGTCAGGGACAAGCAGCTAATGAGCGAGGAAGCTGAATGGGCATACAAGAGCGTCGACGACGTGGTCGCGAGCATAGCAGGGGCGAAGATATCCAATATAGTTGCAAGGCTAGTGCCTTTGGGAGTCGCGAAGGGCTAGAAATTACCGACTTGATGTCTACTTGTTATCTATGGTGTGAATATCCCGTATTTTTCTGAATTCTCTGTCAAAAGTAGCGATTTCTCCTATGCTGTAACGTTTAGCCAGTGAAATAATACAGCAATCTATAAAGCTAAACTTGGGAGCATTCTGATCTTTAAACAATTTCCATGCAGCCTCAAAATCAAACTCATCTGTCTCTAAAATTGTTGTTGAATCCTTAATGTATTCTCCAACTTCTGCAGCCATGTTTACTGATTTAGTCTTGAATAGGGTTACCGTAACTGTCTCTGCAAAGATATAGTTGGATGTGCATGCTTCCCCAAAGTCGCCATTTACTATGCTGTTAATAATCCTAACCGCTTTCTCATGGTTTGTATCTTGCGCCAACGCATATGCAACAAGCACACTTGAATCTATGAGAATCAATGCATCATCTATACATTATCTTATCGATCTCTTGACTCCATTTCACAGCATGCTTTGTTTTTATGATTCCATTCAATTTCAATAATGTCTTTATGTTGTGCTTCCCTGCTTTTTCCTTCTCCCTCATCCAGAACTCCATGGCTTCAGTTATGGCTCTACCTACATTCATGCTCTCCTCCAATGCGCGTTGTCTGAACTTACGGTAGATTCGCGGATCTACCTTTCGCACAACCAACATCTCTCTCTGCATGTGTATAACATGTATGACTAATTATAAAAATATGTGTGTTATTTGCTAAATAACATCTATAGACTCTGCGCGGATATGCAGGTTTATTGCCGGGCATGCTTTTATTTTGAATTCTCCAATTATGTGCTCTTTTCTGTCTAGAAGTTGGAGTGTGTACTTAGAACCCTCTATGAGTTCTTGCATTATCGTGCCTGAACCGCTTATGGCGTGCGTGGAAATGTCTTCACCAAGATATCTGAACCTTATATAATGGGTATTCTGCTGCAGCTTGCTTGCTTCGCCGACAATGTCTAGAAATATGCTAAATCTTGTGTTGATGACTGCTGGCAAGCATAGGCCTCTCTTATGGATATAGGCGTCCAATGCATTCATGTAACTGTCTGTTTTGTCAGCATATTCCGCAGTCCTTATGAATACGGTGTCTTGAGCCAGTTTCTCGTCATCATTTTTCAGAACGTAGCTGAAAGCGCATATCCGAGAGTCCAGAAGCTTAAGCTTAAGCACGATGTCCTCCTCACAGGCGTATGTGAACACAAGATCCTTTGCTGCAACCGCAGCAACGTCCGGTGCCTGCTTCAGATACAGCTTTATCTGGCACAGTCTGCGCACTCCTTGCTCTATGTCGCTGATGGTGTGCGCCAGAAGCATGAGCCCGATGCCCTGTTTCCTGAAATCCTGGATGCGTTGCCTAAGGTCCTGTATCGCCGCTGATTCTTTGTTGCCAAATACGGTCTGCGCTTCCTCTAGGCATATGAGAAGCCTTAGTTCATCATCGCCGTCAGTGTCAAACCCTGCCGCAAGCGCGTATGCCTGATTCAGCAACAGCGCGTAGAGATACGGCCTCTTCTCACTGCTTACGCCCGATACATCGAATACTGCCCCTCTCCCTGCAAGTTCCTCTATCCTTATGCCTTCACTCATAGAATATTCTGGCTTGTTGAGTATTGCACGCAGGTTCTCCAATGCCGACCTTATGTTTTCGCCATGCTTGGTATATTTTACACCTGCGTTTGTCTTCTTTGCATGGAACCTTATTATCGATTCTTCTATTGCATCGTATGTGCTGATTGGATCGGGTGTATCTGTTTCAGAATAGACTCTCCTGAACGCGTTCAGCAAGCAGTGTTCCAAAGGATTCTGATATGGCCCTGCATTAGATGCGCTCGCAAGCACAAGGGCAAGGCTCTCGTAGAATTTTTCCTTCTGAATTGTTGTTGGGCACCTGAAGAGGTTAATTGGGACCTTGTCCACGTAAGGCCTTATCAGATGCATTCCATGGGCAATGGCAAAGCGGTTCCACTCGTCAGTAGGTGCAATTACAATAATGCGCACGCCATACGCACCTGCCTTAACTGCGTCAATTATTGCCATTGCCTCTTTGGTCTTGCCGCTGCCTGGCAAGCCAGTTATGATGAAACCAAGATTCATTGTAGATGGATCTATCCTTACGGCATGGTCTGTTTCTGCAACTCCGTTTTTCATGAACGTGCCTATTGTTATGCCTTTTTTTGTGCTTTGGGAGATGGTGGGCAGAACATAGTTGAGTTTGTAAGATCCGTAAAAATTCATAAAGTCCTTTAGATAATCTGTGCCGAGAGGGAATGCCCTCTCGTTATGGAGCTCGACCAGTTGCTCTGCAAGGCTGGACCTGCATTTAGACTCATTAAGCAACATAAATCTTGTTGCAATGTACTCCTGTAAACGGGCACCTGCATTTGGTATGATGAAAAACTGCTTGTAGGTGAGGTTGTTACTCAGTATTGCGTTGTTTATCGAAGCCAGCACGCTGTTAAATAGGGCAGTCTCCTCGGATTCCATGAATAACTCTCGCTGTGTAGATGAGCTTGCCTTCTTGCTGAATACCTCAGTTATTGCAGAGCGCGTCTCCCTGATGTCTTTCCTACTGAGTGCTCTTTCCACATAAGATTTTGAATGTTCCAGATCTGTCTCGCTTGCTGGAATGAATGCCACTGCAACAAACCCTGTACCAAGTGCTAGATCGAAAATGTCGTGCATGTGGTGCGGGCGATGCACTTCTGGATTATCCGCTCTTTCGGGTCTCTTGTAACATGAGAGTACCTTCATGTCGATGGCTGCGTTCAGTGCCGTGCATTCTGCGGCCTCGAATCCAATTCCAGGTATTGCCTGCATTATGCCTTCTATCTTCCCTTCTGCGATGCTAGTATCCATACACAAGAAGGTGGTTTTCTGATCAAGATCGTATACAAGTAGAAACTCGTTTCTTCCCATGATCTCGAAGAATGCGACAGCGTCCAACTCCTTATTTGGCAACTCTGTTGTTCTAAACGAGCCAAACTTCACATTCATATAATCACGTGTATCAGTGCAAGAGACAGAAGCATGCTGGAAAGTAACTTCAGCATGAGCGTTCTAGGTACGCTGGCTCTGTGCTTGACAACATATGCAAGGACCATGCAGAAGCCGGCAGGCAATGCCAGGTAAAGCACTCCTAGTTGCAAGGTGTATAGCGGCGCGGCCATTTCTTCGATGCCAAGGAGTGTGGCAAATATTGCAAACGCTCCTGCAAGGGAGGCAAAAAATACCTCAAATGCGTTGGATTTGCGATAGAACGTTCTTATGTTTTCAAGCGTATACTCACCTGAAATACACAATGGCCGAAACGAAAGCCAGGAGCAATGCGCCTATCACGGCGTCTTTTCCAACTGTGCGCATGCCGTAATTCTCTCCGCTGCTGCCCAACAATATGAGAAGCATGCCAGTGTTCAATACAGCAAGGCACACTGCAAGCCCAATTCGTGCAAAGTATCTTTCAATCAACATCCAATCACACTCAATAACCCACTGAGCTCGTTGAAGAGCAAAAACGCGCACGAACTGGAGCTCCTTTCCAGAAGGGCTCGGATGGCTCTTTCCTCACCGCGTGCAGATACTGCTATGCTTACGCGATTCGAGCCATAAATCCCGCGCGCCGGGCCAGAATACATCTCAACGAAGTGAGCAATGCCATTGGATTTTAAGAACGAGGATATGGACATACCGTCCTTCAGCGCATAGGATCCGGTGTTCATCGCAGTCTCGTAGAGTCTCTTTGCAGCTATTTCATGATACGGCATTGCGCCTCTACAAAGCACACCATAATATGCGTCTGTGCAAACAGAGTTGACTGATTCCTTAATGCTGGCTGGGTTCCGATGGCTTGAAAGCTCATACAAAGCAGCGGATACCTCCTCCACACTTACGGGCATTGTCTTCACCATGCGCATGCGAGCGTTTCGCCTGTGCAGTTGTGCTGCGGTATCGAGCACCAGTTTCTTGTCTAGTGTAGTGCAGTTGTCTTTCAGTTCGCTGTCAAATATGACTGTAATCTCTTTGTTTGAGGTGCTGCGCTCTGAGAGCATCCTGATGGAAACATAGAATGCCGCTCCAACCGGCAGAAGTGCAAGACTGAGATAGTTGCCGAAATAGTAGAGCAAATAATCTGCCATGCTACCTTCATATTTCATTGATATTGTATTCTTGCCTAAGGAGAACGGTGCGTACATGTTCAGTGCGCCGGTATAGTTAGTTGAGATGTTTGCGACGTATTCATTGTTCAGCACAATATCGACAATCCTATTGCGTAGAGCTGAACCGTTGTAGTACAGGTACGCCACAATGTGGTTTCCATTGGATTCAATGGCATGCAGGCAAAGACCTTTGCACGTCTCAGCAGCGGAAATGTGCAATAGCGGCATGGAGAAAATCATAGCCAGAATCGTGCTGGTCAAGAGCAGGGTAGGTGTGCCTATCAATACATCACTTCTTTTCGGCCAGCAATGACGCAACTGCATTTATCTCCGCATTGTCAACGCCAAGGGAATGCAGTACTGCATGCCGTCCTGCCTCGCCCGTTCCGTTCATAAGAGCCGCCTTGTCCAGAATTTCAGCGCAGAACCCTCCGTATGCCTGCACTTTCTTCTCCAGCTCTTTATTTTCTCTTGAGAGCAAGACGAACTCGTGTGATATCGCTGCATTGGCGTTACTCAACGCATATATGCGCTGGTTCAACACATCATCGTATGGCCTGTCTTCAATTACGGAGAATGACCAGCTGTTGCGCAGCGCCTCTATGACATAACCGTAGACTCCTGTAAAGTCGATTGAATAGGACGCATCGAGATATGTAAGAATTGAAAGAAATCTGAGCAGATTGGTCGTGTATTCCCTGCGGTCAGGCTTCAAAAAGAAGAACCTAAGCGATATCGAATCTCTGTACAGCTCCAAAAGAGGATCGTTGCCCTTATTTGACGCATCAACAATAGCATATACCAGCCTAGTTCCTGAAGAGTGCAGTCTTAGGCATTTGAAAGAGCTTAACGAACATCTCACTGCGGCCATATTGGCTTTTAGCCGCGTGTGCACGTGAAAACATGAACTCAGCAATTGTTTATTGTACTGCACGCTCGTACACCTCAGCTATTGTGACATCGCTTGTGCCAAGCGCTCTTAGATACGGCACTATGTCTTGTCTATGCAATCCAATTCCTAACAGGAACCTTACAAAGGCAGTCGCTTCAAGCTCCCTATCCTTGCTGCCTGCGTAGTTCTCTATCTTCTGCCATACGTCCGAGCCGGCAAAATGCCTCTCTGTGATTTTTTGGAAATCAACTCCAGCTATTTTCAGATGCATTGCATCACATCGTATACCGTAAACCCTAGTGTCAATGCCCTCTATGCGCTCTATAAAAAATCTCATGTGTTCCCTTGTTTCCCTTGTTGCCATAGAGAGCATGCATGAGCCCTGATGCAGTTGCAAGATGCTACGCTTCTCGCATTCTCCGATCATCCCAATATCCAGCAGAAATGCATAATCTGCGCTGTTCTGTAACCTGAAAAGCACAGTGCACGCGGCATTTGAGAGCACCTCCTTGTTCACATCGCTTGTCAGCTGCGTGGCCGTGACGATTCCGATCCCGTACTTTCTGCCTTCCCTGAACAATGCCCCGATATCGCCCGCGCTTTCGATGAAGCGCCACGCCTCATCGAGCACCACAATACGCCCAAGGTCCTTTTCTAGGCGCATCCTGTGCATATCGTCGATCAGCATGTCCAGCAAGCGTGCAGCAGTGCGTTTCCTTTCAGTATCGCTTTTAAGTGCCGACAGGTCTATGCTTGAGACCGAATCTGAAGCAATGGCTTCGAAGGACGTTTCCGCTGCAGTGGAATCCGCGACCGCCCCGCCAAGGAAGGATACAACATTGCCATACTCTCCGTTCCAATCGAGTACCAATACCTTAGTGTTGCAGCACAGCACATTTCTTGCTATCAGACTCTTCAGGAAGTAGGTCTTGCCCGCGCCTGACATGCCAAGCACTGCAATATGTGGGTTCAGTAGCTTGTGTACATTCAAGAAGAACGGTGTGCGATATACTTTTGTCCTGCCTAGATAGACTCCAGAGCCATCTTCGAGCGAAGGCTCTGACATGCCATCCATGCACATCATCGTGCTCGCGTACTTTGCATTGGAGTTGATTCCTGTCAGCATTCTATCAGCGTTGAGTCGAGTTCTAAGACGGTAGTAAGTTCATTGCCGGAAAGAGGCACGGGTTCTGCGCCAAGAAGTGCACCGAACCTGCCGGAAAGCTCCTTGATCTGTGATAGTGCGCGCTCAGAAGCGGTGAACTTGTTCTCCGACAGCGCGCTTGTCATGATATACTGGCGAAGTCTCATTGGCGCGCTCGCGCTCAGTGCCGAAATCTCCTTCTCAAGTTCCGCAGTCTCCCTTTTCAGCGCATCGATCTTTGCGGTGTTCTTCTTCTCCGATGACGTGCTAAGTTTTGAAATTTCCAGGCGCTTCATGCTCATCTTGGTTTGCATCGCGTCGAGAAGCTTCTTTGCGCTCAGCCGTTCTACCTGAAGCACAAATTTGAAGGGAGCCCTGGTCTGCTGTATGATGCTTTCAAGCCGCTCAAGGTCCATGCCTTGCTTTGCGCTGGTTGTCAGCAATGCCGCTGCAGTCGCACTGAACGTGCCATTTATCTTTCTTACTGCTGCTTCCCTTGCACTGCTCAGTTCGTACCCGTTGAATAGCTCAACTAAGCGTGTATGCTTGAATATAGCGGCTTCTATGACATACCAGAGCCTGTAAAGCAGCGCAGTCACGAGTATTGTGCCGATGCTTGCGGCTATGAGTAGCATATTCATTGTGGCTATGCTTGCAAATGTGATTATAGTTGCGAGCGCAAGCAGTGTTATGAACTTCCAGTCCTCCATACACTCACATTATATAGAGCCTTCCGAAGCTAATCTCCGAGCCCAGAACCCTTGCAAGCTCCCTTATTGAGATTGCAGTAAGTATCAGTCCCAATGCCGGTAGAAAGAATACCTGTATGACTATCTGTGCAATGAGATTCAGAAGTTGCTTGGCTGTGCCCTCAAGCGAATTCACCACATTGCCGAGAATGGCTGCAACTCCTGTACTGTTAGTGGTATTGAGATTCGACGCGCTGCTAACCAACCCATCTGCAATGCTGCTAGTACTGAGTTCAAATGTGCTTATTGTCGTGCTGTTCAAGGCGCTGGTATATCCTGAAACAAGCTCCGCGTTGAGCACATATGTCAATGGCAGCACTGCGAAGAGCCCGATGGCGATCGCCATTATTGCGCCGCCCAGCCTTCTTGTGATATAGGTGATGCGAAGTATTATCCCAACGGGAAGGAGTATCTGCACTGCAGTGAGGGCGACGAACTTGAGCAGAATCCCCTGAGCCTCAATGCTGACTATCGATGCTCCAAGAGCACCCATCACGTATCCAAGCTGGCTCAACACAGGGTCGATCATACCTCCGAGACTGACACCGATAAGTCCGCTGCCTAGCTTAACTGCTCCTATGAGGCCCAAACCAACATACACTGAAACGATGCCTGCAAGCGTGCCGAAAGCGGTTTCTATAAGAGGCAGGTATGCAACGCCATTTATGCTCACTTGGCTGGTCCCTGCTAGATAGTTGTATGCAAAGCACAGAGCATAATTACTGCTCATGAAGCCTTGGCATGTCGCAGACAACTGAACGCTTGATGTGATGCTGTTGATGATCATTGTAATGAAGCCATTACTGCTAAACGCGAAGATCAGGAGCCCAACAATCGCACCGTTAATCAATGCCTGCTGCAGCTCGGATCTTCCGAACTCTTTCAACCTCTTGTCCTCTGTGGCGAAGCCTATGCCTAAGACGATGCCCGATACGGAGAGCATCATTGCGACAAGGTCGATTGCAATATTATAGGTGCCGATATATGCAGACACCAAATTCACCTCAAATAGTGTTAACGGCTGTGAAGTTGCTCAAAAGCTGAGTTGATGCTACTGCTAGTGAAGTAGACGCCACGCTAAGAGCGCCGACCACGATGGCTCCTATTATTATATTTATTGCGGCAGTGTGAAAGTTAGCCTTCTTGTCAGGAGGCAGCATCTGGCCCACAGCATAGAATATGCCTGCAAGTACGAACAGCACCGCGCTGAGTGCGGGTCCTATCTGCATGAGCACGAGCTTTATGCTGTCGAGCTCTGTAACAAGCTGTGACGCCGCATACATGCTTCTTGAGAACATCAGAAGCACGAAGAGCGGTACGGTTATGTATTTTGCAAACCTCAACAACCTCTGCGCTTCGAGAATTGGGCTATCCATTCAACTACCTATACTTTTACTCAAGTATATGAATGTATAGTTATTTAAGTATTTGTATACCTATCATAGTGATGTAAATTTGTGTTGGAAATGACGTATCTCTAACTCGTCTACGATAAATCTACGACAATGCGAAATAGGTCATCTTGCCCTTACGAAATCTGAATCTTCTCGATATTCTTGTCTGATTGTGCCATTACGTAGCTGTATCTGTAATAGATGGACTAAGTACTGAGCTGTCGAGAGAAGGTTGAAGAAAAAGCATAAATATTAAGAACGACGCCATACTGTACGGATGGATGGCATTGGTGCACGGAATGGCACATGTTGCCTGTGGGTGTCGTGATTATATCCTAGCAGCAAAAACACAGCTTAGAGAGGGGCAGGAGCGCCATCTGGTGCGCCCACTATCATCGGACAAGTTTGATTTTGTAGCTATTAATGTGCCTTCCACTTTCCAGTTGGGGATAATCCCAGAGGACGAAGCCCCGCCTTGGGGGCTATTGCGCGTTGTGGCATGCGCCAGAGAGAAATTTGGTTTTAATGCAGGAATATTGGATGCGCACAAACTGAAGCTTAGCCTGAATGAGATTATAGAACAGATAGAGATAAGCGGTGCAAAGCTGATCGGAATCAACCCGACATCCGTAAATGTATCGGAAGGCAGGCGTATTGCCGACGCTTGTGATGAACGGAAGATACCTTACATTCTTGGCGGAGTGCATGCAACATTGTCTCCACAGATTGCCCGTGGGGATTTCCCAAACGCATTCGCCATGGTGCGCGGAGACGGCGAACTTGCAATAGTGGAGATCATTCGCGCTGCTCTTGAGAGCGGACCAAAATCCGAAGGAGCGGGAATATACTACAATGGGCACGAGATAGGCAGCAGAACGGACTACGCAAAAAGGATCAATCCTGCAGATGTTCCACTGATACGGCAAGATGAGTATGTTGAAGAGCCCATATACACGCACGTTATTTCCTTGGATGAAGAGCAACGAACAATACACGAAGCGACATTGTATGTAACGACAGGGTGCCCGTTTGAGTGCACGTTCTGCGCAGCTCCTGTCATGAACAACAAAGGTAATGGCCTGGCTTATCTCAGGCCGCGTATGTCAAGAATTGTGGATGAAGTGGAATACACAGTCAATAATCTGAAGGCTGACGCGATTCACTTCCTGGACGATATGGCATTCATAAGCGGAAGCAGCATCAAGGAATTTTACGTCGAATTGCAGGAACGCCACATGACCGGCACATTCATCTGGAGAGGACTTACCCGGGTGCCTGTTGTGCTGAGGGCTGATTTTAGCGATAACGTGACTGAACTTGCAAAAGAGACTGGACTCTGGAAACTGGCGTTGGGAATAGAGAGTGGCAACGACAAGATGCTTAGACAGATCAAAAAAGAGATAACCAAAGAGCAGGCAGTCCAGGCCATTGAGAAGTTGTCGCGTCATCAAGTGCAAACGAAGGGGTTCTTCATCATGGGCTTTCCAGGCGAAACCGAGGACCAAATAAAAGAGACACGCGAGTTTATCCTGCTCTTGAAAGACAAAGGAATGACAGATGTGTCTGTTTATCAGTTCAAGCCATACCCCGGAACGTTGGAGCGGCAACGGCTTGTAGAATTGAGGCCTGAACTTGCAAATAAGCTCGATTATTTCGAACCTCCTGAAGGAGGGAAAAGCGACCCGAGATACGGCTTTGGCAAAGGTGCATGGTTGCCTGACGACCAGCTGATAGCCGAAATACCTAGCTGGAAAGTAAAAGAGTATATATTAGGAACCATGAAAGAGTTCTACGGTTCTTATCTGAGAGTTGATTGACGTGCCGGCCAAGATAATACTTGCATCAGGTTCACAGAATCGTCGTGACATTCTGGAATCTCTTGGAGTAAATTTTGAAGTAATGCCTAGCAACGTTGACGAAAGGGCAGTCAAGGAATCAGATCCAGTGAAGAAGGCGGAGATGATAGCGCAGCTAAAAGCGCGCGCGGTGGCGTCAAAGTGCGAAGGGATAGTGATCGCTGCAGACACCTTTGGTATGCTAGGCAAAGAAGAATTGCAAAAGCCCAAAGACCTGGATGACGCACGCCAGATGCTCAGGAAGGAATCCGGAAAAAAGATAAAGATGGTCACCGGAATGTGCATCATCGACACACTAAGTAGAAAAGAAACAATCACGTCCAGGACCGCTTTCATAAAATGCAAGGAGTTGACGGACACGGAAATCGAGCATTATATAAAAACCAGGCCGGTGACCGAATGGGCGGGATCATACAATCCACAGGACAAAGTTTCGTCCACCATCTTCGCACCAGCTTCTGATTACATCTACGGCATGGAGCGATTCAGCTTGCCGATTGATGCGCTTGCCAGCACTCTGGCTCAGACAGGAATAAAGATCGACGTGTTGAAGCTCAATGCCTTGCCTGATGTATAAGACTATTGGTATCGCATGGTGGGCATCAAGCCCTCAGGACCTATCCAGAACTCCCTTCTAAGCACCTTGCCTACCGAATAATCTCTGAGATGCTCCAGGAGCAGGTCCATCATCATTCTTTCTGCAAGGGCTCCCCGCTCCCTTGGCGTGCCAAAATCAAAATGCCGCAAAGTCACAATTAGCAGTGAGAAGTACTGCGGTTTAACTGTTGATCCCAGCGTTATCTGGTCGTTATTGGCCCATTTCGTGCCCGCTCCTGCCTCTTCAAGCGCTTTACTGTCTGAAACGGCCAATTGCATTGCATATGTGTTTGGTTTCTGGCGTGCGTGCATGTAGTGGAAGAAAGAGGTATCCATTTCCTGATCCCAGGTGACTGGCAACTTGTATGAATTTATAAACAGCTTCAGTCCTGTGGTCCAGAAGCTTACATTGCCGCCCTCCGGAGTTATCGGCTCGATTCCATTGTTCAGTATCGGACTTATGGCATCGCCGCGCTTGATGCCATGATAGACTGTTTCTATCTTTTCCGAAAGCTTCAGGATCTCGAATACTTTTGCAGGCTCAGCATTGCAGATTCTACCTATCTCAGTTGCATATAAATAGTAATTTTCGTCAGATATGCGGGCAGACATCCTCTTATCATGTGTCGACGTTGTGGTAGACGTCCTGAGCACAGGCACCCCCTATTCGGATATTGCTGCTATGTTCTTAGTTGTTGCGTACAAATCTCTTGAATTCGTTTCCAACTTCGCGACCTTCTGCGACATCCACTCCAAACCATAATTCAATCTCCCTTTTTGCATCTTCCTGATCATCAGAAGCATGAATCAGATTATATATGGAACGCTTTTGCATATTTGACTCCTCGTAGCTGTCGCCATTTCCAAATTCTCCCCTTATTGTCCAGGGGTCTGCGGTCTTCGGTTCAGTTGCTCCTGCCATCGCTCTTACCTTTTCTATGGCTCCAGCACCTTCAACTACGACTGCAATCATCTCGCCGCTTGTCATGTAATCAACTATGCGAGATAATACTACTTTTCCGAGCTCAATGTTTGTTTTCTCTAGCAGTTCCTTATCTTCTTCTGTAATCTCATCTCCTTCTTCTCTTCGTCTTAGATACTGAAGCCGCAGCCTATTTCCTGTCTTCTCCAGCCACGCATCGTCCTTGGCGTAATGGAGCTCTATCATTTCTCGTGCCGGTTCTGGTACTCTCTTGCATTCGATAATCCTTAGGCCGTCTTCCTTGTTTTCAAGCCGTACCATTATGGTGCCCGCAAGCTTTCTGCTCACTGCGTCTGGCTTTATCAATACAAGCGTCCTCTCGTCTGCTTTCTGCTCTGTTATATTATTGAACACGCATTTCACCATGATTTGTTTTTTAAGTATGCTGTTTGTTTTCAATTTCCTTCTGAAATACCGCACCTAAAAGCAATTGCCGTAGTCTTTCCTTTAGGGTGAGAGATGGTCTATTTTCATAGATATTTATATCTTTTGGGTATCCGGACTCTGTGTCGTATCCTGAAATAATGTCCTCTCGTCAAGAAAGATAATTGCCCTCAGAGAGAAAGTGGTCATGAGAACACTTAATCTGAGAAAAATTGGCAGGATAGCGTGAGAGATGGACTGCGGGAATTTGTCGGCTTATAAGATTGGAAAACAGCAGTAGCTACAGCATATCAACCAATGTTAAACATCGTGGAATGACATTGCTTGACGTGGGCGAGATTTGAACACGCGACCTCTAGATTTCTTAGCATCATTGCCGAAGCTCATCACTCATTATGCTTTTGCATATGAGTCTAGCGCTCTAACCAAGCTGAGCTACCC
>CAISDH010000004.1 GCA_903884115.1 uncultured Microcaldota archaeon
ACAATGGAGATTACCTGAAAAGATTCGTACATTTTTGATCGCATCGATAGTTTCCACTCGCCATGCTTCAAAGGGACACAAAATGGTTATATGGGAACCATTGTCCGGGGCATGGCTGGGAGGGCTTGCGGTAATTATTATAATTGCAACAAGTATGGGAATGGTTCATTCCGCAGTTTTTTTAAGCAACGCATGGGGAGTGAACAAAACTATCGTGGGTATGCTTATTCTTGCTACTTTGACTAGTATCCCCAATGTTATAACAACTATTAAACTGGCTCTGGATGGCAGGGGGATTGCTGTAACGAGCGAAGCTCTGAATAGTAATACCATAAATATTCTGTTTGGAATATGCGTTCCTGCGACAATTTTGGGTCTCGGCACCCTGGCAAGACAAACTATTTTTTCAGTTTGGTGGCTTATAGGCACGACGATTATAGCCCTGTATCTTTTGTATTTTAAGAAGGGATTCACCAGGACCAGCGGAGCGATTATCGTTGGTTTATATTTGGCCTTTGTTGCCATTATGATCGGTTGGAAGTAATTTATACAGTTACGGAGGCATCAGGGATGAATGCGCAAGAACTTATAGATACCGCGAGGACGCTGGTTGCCGGAGACAAGGGTTTGTTGGCAATGGATGAAAGTAATCCAACCTGCAACAAACGATTTGCCAGGCTGGGGATTCCTCAAACCGAGGAAGCCAGACGCGCCTATCGGGAGTTGATCGTGACCACTCCTGGTCTTGGTGAGAGCATTAGCGGCGTCATTCTTTATGATGAGACTATCCGTCAGTCAAAGAAAGACGGCACTTCCTTTATTAAGGTCATAACCGATGCGGGAATCATTCCCGGGATTAAAGTCGATGCCGGGGCAAAGGAGATGGCAGGTTATCCAGGTGAGAAAATAACCGAAGGTCTGGACGGATTACGCGGCCGCCTGGCGGAATACTCTCAAATGGGAGCCCGTTTTGCTAAGTGGCGCGCGGTAATTACCATTGGCGATAGAATTCCCAGTCGGGGTTGCATCGAGGCTAATGCGCAGGCATTGGCTCGCTATGCTTCGTTGTGTCAGGAAGTTGGACTGGTTCCTGTCGTAGAGCCGGAAGTACTTATGGACGGCGAGCATACCCTGGAACGATGTTGTGAGGTAACAGAGAAAGTCCTGCGAACAGTTTTCGACCAGCTTTACACAGAACGGGTGATGCTGGAAGGCATGATTCTTAAGCCCAACATGGTGCTTCCGGGATTGACCTGTCCCAAGCAAGAAGCGGTGGATGTAGTGGCCGACGCCACGGTGAAGTGTCTTTTACGAGTCGTACCCGCTGCTGTTCCTGGTATTGCGTTCTTGTCAGGTGGACAATCCGGTGAGCTGGCTTCAACCCGTTTGAATGCTATGAATGTAAGATTTAAGTCGCGCCTGCCTTGGGCGTTGGCGTTTTCGTTTGCCCGTGCAATTCAACAACCGGCTCTGGAAATTTGGCAAGGTAAAGAGTTTAACGTGTTGGCGGCACAGCAAGCTTTGTACCATCGAGCCAAGTGCAATTGGGCTGCGCGCCGTGGCGAATACACTGCCGCAATGGAAAAGACATAAATATGACAAAAAAACTAATACCACTTACTAAACTCACGGCATGGCAGGCTCTCGAAGCCCATTATCCGAAAGTCAGCAAGTTGCATCTCCGGGACCTCTTCACGGATGATCCAGAACGCGGGGAGCGAATGATAACTGAGACTATCGGTATCTACTTTGATTATTCAAAGCATCGCATTACTGACGAGACGCTTAAACTATTATTGCAATTGGCGAAGGAATCTGGCCTTAAGGCTCGCATTGATGCCATGTTTCGTGGCGAGAAGATTAATGTTACGGAGAAGCGAGCCGTCCTGCACGTGGCTCTGCGCGCCCCTAAAGGGCAATCCATCGTTGTAGATGGCGAAGACGTTGTGCCCAAGGTTCACGCCGTGCTCGAGAAGATGGCTAACTTTTCCACCCGACTGCGTAGCGGAGAGTGGAAGGGCTATACCGGTAAGCCGATCCGCAACGTCATCAATATCGGCATCGGTGGGTCTGACTTGGGGCCGGTTATGGCGTATGAGGCATTGCGGTATTACAGCCAGCGCAACCTAATCTGTCGTTGTGTCTCCAATATCGACGGAACCGATTTTGTCGAGGCGACCCGTGATCTTGATGCCGAGGAGACATTGTTTATTATTTCGTCGAAGACCTTTACGACTC
>CAISDH010000005.1 GCA_903884115.1 uncultured Microcaldota archaeon
CCTTTATCTCTTCAGCCGCTTCTTTGTCGCCATTGAGCTCTTTGAGCCGCTTGCTCACGTTGGCCTTGCTGACCTTATCAAGTTCGGCGAAGCAGCCTTCCTCGCCGCCGTGTTCTTCTTCCATCCCCTCAAGCTTCCCGGCGTAGCCATCCCGCTCTGTTTCCAAAGCCTCTATGGCCTTTTGCTCTTTGGCAAAATACTTGTCTGTCATTATCTTTTTGGGAATGATCCTGCCCTCAAACTCCTTCTCTTTAGCGTCCCATTCAACCTCGGCGCCTGCTTTCCATCCGTCAACCGCAATGTCATAGATGTCATCCTGCATCGTCTCTATCCAATACAACATCAGATTCTGGTACACATCGTACCTGTCGATCAGCGCCAGCTTCTCAAATGCCTGCAACAGATCCTCGCTTAACTCGTGAATGAGTTTCTTAGGCCTTACGCCAACAGCTATACTCTTCAGCACAACGGTGTTTTTCGTCTTCCACTTGGTAAACACGTCGTTCACTTTCTTGATGTATGTCGTAAATTCTGGGTGGGTGAATATGGTTTGCTTGGTCTCATCGGCTGAAACCTTGAGCTGGCAGTAGTTCTTTCTCTTGCTGGCGGCAAACAGGATGTTCCTTAGAGACGGGTACACCGCCCAGTAGTTTTCTAAAGCCTCAACGTCGCTCTCAGGAATATCGCCCTTCAGGTGGGCATCGATATCCTGAATATCCTCGGATTCCTGACTGTCAATATAGCGGGGGATGTTCAGGTTGAACTCGTTCTTCTCCTCAATCTCAACATGGCTTACCATGCGGCTGTACTTTGGCATCTCGATCTGGTTGTTAAAAACATCCACGATCTTATGGATGTCCTGTTCCCGCAGGCGGTTCTTGTTGCCGTCCTTTACAAAGCCCTTGCTGGCATCGATCATGAAGATGCCCTTGCGATTCTCGGCATTCTCCTTGTCCAGCACAACGATACATGCGGGGATGCCTGTGCCGTAGAACAGGTTTATGGGCAGCCCAATGATGCCTTTTATGTAGCCTTTCTTGATAATATTGGTACGGATATCCGCTTCTGCGTTACCACGGAAGAGTACTCCATGCGGTAGGATGATAGCACCCTTGCCTTTGCTTTTGAGTGATCGGATGATGTGCAGTAGGAAAGCATAGTCGCCGTTCTTTGCTGGCGGTACGCCGTAATCCTTAAAGCGCTCATAAGGATCATTGACCGGATCCACGCCATTGCCCCATGACTTGAACGAGAACGGCGGATTGGCTATGACAAAGTCGAACATCTTGAGGCGTGACTTATCATCCAAGTATCTCGGCGTAGATAGCGTGTTCTCCCGCTCAATGATAGCGGTCGGATTGTTATGAAGAATCATGTTCATACGGGCAAGAGCAGCGGTTGCGTTGTCCATCTCCTGACCATAGATACTTACTTGGGTTTCCGCCTCGTCCGCAACCTTTAGTAGTAGAGACCCTGACCCACAGGTAGGATCGTAAACGGTAGTCTGTGATGATGTGTGTTTGCTCTTTATGCCGATGATCTTTGCTATGACCCTACTTACCTCGGCTGGCGTATAGAACTGCCCCTTGCTCTTGCCACTCTCGGTAGCGAAGTGCCTCATTAGGTATTCATAAGCGTCGCCCAATATATCATCGCCCTCAGCACGGTTCTTGCTGAAATCCAAGACAGGGTTCTCGAAGATAGCAATAAGGTTGGTGAGCCGCTTGACCATGTCCGGGCCGCTCCCGAGTTTCTCCGGGTTGGCGAAGTCGGGCATCTCTGAAAGTTTATTGGCCTCGGCAATGGGTCCTACGATCTTCTTATTGATGTCATCGCCGATGGTGGTTTTGCCCTTAAGGGCAACCATGTCTTTGAAGCTCGAGCCCTTGGGCACGGTTATGGGCGCATACGGTACACCGGCAAACTTGTCAGATATGTACTTGATAAACAGGAGCACTAGAACATAGTCCTTATACTGCGATGCGTCCATGCCTCCCCGCAGCTCATCGCAGCTTGCCCATAGCGAGGAATAAAGTTCCGATTTTTTTATTGCCAAGTGTCACATCCTTTTCTTGAAAGCGCTAATATATGCTTTTAAATCAATGGCTGGAACCGTACCTAGCTGCTGTAGCTCGGCAAGTAAATTTAAAAAGAAAAATATTAATGCTTCATCTTGAGAGCTTTTTTCAAAAGAATGGTTATCTTCTTCATGCTTTTTGAACCAAAAAGAAACATGATCAAGCGAACAACCAAAATTAAGAAACTGCTCTGTAGGCAGTTTTATAAGAGCTTTTTTGAGTGTTTCGGTAAATTTACCATCAATTGTTAAGATCCCGGCAAGAATATTGAATGGTTCTTTAGGAGTGTCTATCTTGCCGCCGGCATGAACGATAGGAGCTGTTGTGCGTTTTAATCTACGAACCGATTCAGCTTTTCGCGATGCATATTCTAGATGAGTTTTATTCATAGTTGGCTTGACTTCGATCACCGAATACACGCTTTCGGCAGGAATATATGTTGCACCGTTTTGTTTTAAAATAAAAGGTGAGTAGTGCCGATCGTAGATCACAATGTCAATCTGATCGCTTACGTTTCCTTCGCAATCTATAACAAATGCTCGATCAGCC
>CAISDH010000006.1 GCA_903884115.1 uncultured Microcaldota archaeon
CATACGCTCCTGCTACGAAGGCAGCAGGATACACAGGAGTCCCTACTGTCGGAGAAGTAAGGGTTCCCAGCAATGAATAGCCGAGATAATAGGATGCCGTAGATGTGGAGGTATCATACACCGTCATCAACTGATTGGAGGTTATTCCAAACGCTGAAGTGCCTGTGTATGTCTGAGTTCCAGCACCATTCGACTGATAGCCAGCGTAATAACCCATCGCAGATTGGTACTGCCCCTGTCCAGTCTCTATTGTGAATCCTTCTATGCCGGCATTGTTTTGGACTGGAACTACTATTGCGCCATCTGCAACCCACCACTGGTTTGGCCAGGAAGCGGGGTTCTGATAAACTTTGCCGTAGAAATCCAATACAACTGGAGCGGTCACAGCAGAAGAATAATACATAGCACCGCTTGCAGCTGTAGCTGTTGCGGTTAATCCATTGTTCTGCGTATAGGTTATGCCTGCGTCAGTCCATCCTGTCGGCAGGCTTGAGCCAGCAAAGTTCCAGTAGTTAGTGAATACACTAGCTCCGTTGTCATACTGCCCATAAGTGCCTGTAAGCTGCGGGGCCTCGCCTGTTGGCCCGGAAGATGACATTACAGCGCTTGGCATGAAGTCCATGTATATCGTTATGGAGTTGCCGGGTCCCGGCGAAGCTGTCATGATGTCAGATCCGAGGTTGACCCACCATGTCGATGTCGAAGAGCTTGAACAGCTGCTCTCGCACCACGACTGCAGTATGCTTCCTGTCCCTCCTGCGCCCGTGGTGAATTCAACGTTCTGCATGTTTGCGAGTTCACCATACGTAGAGTAGCTGCTGCCGATCGTTATCATCTGCTGGAAGTTGGAGCTAGTGCCTGAAGATGCCTGGAAGTTAGACAATGTTATCGGAACGTAATTGCCCGTAGGTGCCGTTGTTGAGGCGCCTCCTAGCACGATCACCTTTGTGCTTACAGTGCCTATCTTTGAAACCAAGCCGGTTATGGTTCCAAGAGTGTACTGGATCCATAGCGTGCCTGTGAACGGCGCGCCTATGGTGTTTACAGGCAGGATGCAGATGAAAGAACTGCCTACCGCCTGCGAGGGCCGCAGAGAAATGGTTGTCGAGTAGAAGGTCGAAGGCTGTGTGGAGGAATTGGAGCATCCGAGGGACGTGACCGTCATGGTCCCGCTGCTGGCTGTCTGCCCTATCGTGGTCAACAGAACGCCGTTGCTCTCCAGCACAGGCGTGCCGCATAGGTAGCCGATAGAGCCGATGCACGCAGCGCCGCCCCCGCCGCCCGGACTGGAGAACACGCCGAGAGTCCACAGCGACGCCAGCACCAATGAAATTATCAGGATCGCCCAGCCGTACGTCATGAGGTACTCCATCGCGGACTGTGCAATTACTTTACGCTTAAGCGTCTGCTTCTTCATTGCTATTCACATTTGTGGCAGTAGCAGTATCTAAGGGAAAATATTTATGGATTTGATATTGAGGGCTTTTTTCAAGTCTGGGCTCCATCTGCCCGAAATAAAGATGGCTTCTGAGAATCAAGGCGCTCTTGGAAATAGGGTTGAACCGTTGGCTGCCTGATTACAGTGCCTTGGTCTCCCTGTCTGCCTCTTTGTGCTCGTACAGGAACACTGCTTCCTTTAGGGTTCTAAGCGAAAGCGTAGCGCACTTGAGCCTGGCAGGCCCAGGGTCAATTCCAATAATGCCTATTATCGTCTTCACATTCATGCCTTCTACATCCTTCAGGCTTTTGCCCTTCGCAAAATCTGTCAGCATGCTTGCGCTTGCAACGCTTACAGCGCATCCGGTGCCCTTGAACTTGATGTCTGTTATCTTGTCCTTGTCAAGCTTCAGGTATATCGTTATGTCGTCCCCGCATGATGCGTTGTAGTTGTGGAAGCTCGCATCCGCATCCTTCATGACTCCTGCGTTGTGCGGATGCTCGTAATGCGACACTATGTCCTCAGCATAGAGATCAAGCGCCATGTTATCCAACCTTGAACGTCTTCTTCACAAGCTCTACGGCCTGCGCTGCCCTGTCGACTTCAGATTCTTTGTTGTACAGGTAGAAGCTAATCCTTGAGACTGCGCTCTCCCCAAGTATCTCTTCCACAAGCGGCATCGCGCAGTGGTGTCCTGCCCTTATCGCTATGCCTTCGCTGTCAAATACCTGCGAAACATCATGCGGATGCACCTTGTCGATGGAGAAGGATATTACTCCTCCCCTGCGTTCCAGATCTTCTTTGCCCAGACCGTACGTCTTCAGATGCTTGATTCCGCTAAGTTTTTCAAGCGCGTATTTTGTGATCTTCTTCTCATGGTCTCTTATGCTCTTCATGCCGATGCCGTTGAGGTAGTCTATCGCGGCGCCGAATCCTATTCCGCCCGCAATGTCTGGCGTGCCTGCCTCGAACTTCCAGGGCAGGTCGTTCCACGTGACATCAGAGAACGTGACGCTCTTTATCATGTCTCCTCCGCTTAATACCGGATCCATTTTGTCCAGAATATCAAACTTACCATACAGCGCGCCGATGCCCGTCGGGCCCAGCATTTTGTGCGAGGAGAGCGTGAAGAAGTCGCACCCAATATCCTGCACGTCGACCTGCATGTGCGGCGCGGACTGCGCCCCGTCCACCAGCACAACCGCTCCGTGATCGTGCGCCTTCCTTGTTATGTGCTTCACGTCATTTATCGTTCCGAGAACGTTGGAGACGTGTGTCACTGCAACGATCTTAGGCTCATTCTCCAGTTGTTCCTCCAGGCTTTGCATGTCTAGCATGCTCTTGCTTTCATCGAGCTTCACATAGTCCAGCACGGCCCCGTTACGCCTTGCAAGAAGCATCCAGGGCACAAGGTTGCTGTGGTGCTCCATCTGCGTTATGAGTATGTGGTCCCCCTGCTTTATGTTCGCGCCGCCCCAGCCTAGCGCGACGATGTTTATGGCCTCTGTTGTGTTCCTAGTGTAGATGATCTCCTCCATGCCCTTTGCATTCACCAGTTTCGCAAGCTTCACTTTCGAATCAACATAGGCATCCGTGGCCTCTACGGCAATAGCGTATATCCCGCGGTGAATGTTCGCGTTGTATGTCCTGTAGTAATTTGAAATCGATTCTATGACCTGGTTAGGCTTCTGCGATGTCGCCGCATTGTCCAGGTACACAAGCGGCTTGCCGTTCATCTTTGTACTAAGTATCGGAAAGTCTGACCTTATGCGCTCAACGTCAAAAGTTTCGTGCATGTTATCTTGTTTCATTTCGCATCACTCTTTACATATGGCTCATATCCCCCCTTTTCAAGCTTTTCTGCAAGATCGCGGCCTCCTGACGCGACAATCCTGCCGCCTACCATCACGTGCACGCGATCTGCATTTATGTAGCGCAATATTCTGTTGTAGTGTGTTATTATTAAAAGACCCATATTATTCTCTTTGGCTACTGCATTTATCTTTGTCGAGACCACCTTCACCGCATCGATGTCAAGGCCGGAGTCGGGCTCGTCGAGTATTGCTATCTTGGGCTTGAGCACTGCCATCTGCAGTATCTCTGCCTTTTTCATCTCGCCGCCTGAAAATCCCTGGTTCAGGTGCCTGCCTATGAAATCTTCGCTCATTTTCAATGACGATATGTTGTCCTTCAGTTCTGTCATGAACTCCTTCATTCCCAACGCGTTGTTGCCGAGCGACTGCTTTGCGCTGTGCAGGAAGTTTATGAAGCCTACGCCCTCTACCTCTACAGGGTTCTGGAACTGCAAGAAAAGACCGAGCTTTGCCCTCTTGTCTGCGCTCAGGCCCGTTATGCTTTTGCCGTCAAGCAGTATGTCCCCTTTGGTGATCTTTGCTTTCGGATGCCCCATTATGGCCTTTGCTAGCGTGCTCTTGCCTGAACCGTTAGGTCCCATTATCACATGGGTCTCCCCTTCCTTGACTGTGAGATTGACCCTGTCTATGATGTGCTTTTCATCAACCTCTACACTCAGCTCTTTTATTTCAAGTTTCATAGCATCACTATTTCATGAAAGCGCAATCGAACTTCACATTGTCCTGGCACATCTTGCACATCAGCTTCTGGCCTCCTTCCATATCCTTGACGTTCACTCTCTTTACAAACTCTTTAACAATTCTTGAATTTATCTTCATGTCAGGGTAGCGTTTCTGGCCCTCGTTGATGTACTTGCTTATGGCCGCCTGCGTCACTCCTAGAAGGACTGCAGCACGCTGCTGTGTCATTCCATATTCCTTGGCCATGACATTCGCTGCGCTGGACTTGAATGCAGGCATGAATTTCTTCAACACCTTGTCGTAATCTTTTAGTGCGCTCATGGCATTACCCCGTCTCAAGCTTTTCATTTATCCGCGACATGGCTATATATCTCATTGCGGCGTTATCTATTTTTTCCATGCATCCAGAAAAGAAGCCGTTGACTATCAACTTTCTGACGCGCCCGCCGTCTATGCCCTTTGACATCAGATAGAATATCTCTTCAGAGTCTATCTGTGACGTTGCAGATGAGTGCGTCGCCCTGACGCTGTTCTCATCCACTGACATGTCAGGAAGGCTGTCAATCCTTGCCCCTTTGCCGAGCAGCATGCCTCTTTCATGTATGCATGAATCAGACCTCTTGGCTCCATGTGCGACCTTCGCGAAGCCCTTCAGCACGCATCGTGATGTGCCCATGAGTGCTGCCCTGGATCTGAGCATGGTTTTGGTGTCTGATGCGGCATTGATGATGTGCGTATCTATGTCGAACTTCTGCGCAGCGGATCCGAATATGATCTCGTTGACTTCGGCACTGCTGTTCTTCGCTCCGGCCTCTACGATGTTCCTTGCCCTTACATGCGATCCGCCATTGTAGACAGAGTTGAATTTCAGGTTAGCTCCCACGCCAAGCTTGTCCTTGAAGAAGCATAACACTGTGGTGTTGGCGTTCTCATTGTGCAGGGCGTTTATTTCTGCGGACGCATTGTCCTGAAGTATCGTCTCGTGCATCACGCCGATAACTGTGCCGGGTGCGGTTGATTCGTGCAGCTCCAGGAGGTTGAGCTCCGCATCCTTGCCTATGCTGATGACCACGCGAGCATTCAGTGGCATTCTTGTAGCTGCAAAAAGTATTGATGCCTTCGCGTGCATTCCTGGCGGTACATCCACAAAAAGCGTGCTCTTGGCGTAGGCGTTTATGAAGGCGGCATACTTGTCCTCTGCACTGTCCTGTGCGGCATCTTCGAGAAGCCTGCTGCCCAGTTTGCTGCTGTCTTTTACTGTGACAATGCTTCTGTTGTTCAGGATGCACTTGCCGCTGCCAATAACGGCGTCAAACTCAGACCTCATTGCATATGGCACCTCGATCGCATCGATGTCCTCTCCACTACTATGGTCGAAACGGTCCCTAAGATCAAATGGGATGTGGATGCTGTGCTTCTTGTAGAGCTCGTTCGTCTCCTGCGGCAGGGACTCATAGTTCATCATGGCGTCGGCAACAAACTCCTTGTAGTTCATTCAATCACCCATTCTGCCCTACCGATCTCGGAGCTATGTCCAGTTTTATGAGCCGCTTAAGCTCCAACGAGTATTCCAGCGGCAATGCCCTTGCCAAAGGCTCCAGGAATCCAAGCACTACTGTAGTTACGGCCTCATCTTCGCTAAGTCCCCTGGACATCAAGTAGAATAGCTGCTCATCACCGATCTTTCCTGCGCTCGCCTCGTGCACGATCGTTGCATCATCGCTCAGGACCTCCATGTAAGGGAAGGTGTTCGTTTTTGATGCTTCATCGAGCAGCAGGGCGTTGCACCTCACTGCCGATTTCACATTCGTAGCCTTTTTGTCCACGTGTATGGTGCCCCTGTAGGTTGTGACCCCGTTGCCTGAAGACACGCTCTTCGATACTATCTGCGATGTCGTGTCAGGCGCAAGGTGATAGATTTTCCCTCCGGAATCCTGCATCTGGCCATCTCCAGCAATTGCCACGGAGAGCACGGAGCCTCTTGCGCCGCGCTCCTTCAAGTAGACGCTTGGATACTTCTCATTGAGTTTGCTGCCTATGTTGCAGTCAGTCCACTCCACGCTTGCGTTTTCGTATGCGAATGCCCTCTGCGTCACCAGGTTGTACACGTTCTTGGACCAGTTCTGCACCGTAACGTACCTCACGTGCGCATTCTTCCTCGCTATTATCTCCACCACTGCCGCATGCAGCGAAGCGCTCAAGTATATCGGTGCTGTGCAGCCTTCAACATAGGTAACATCGGCACCTTCTTCTGCAACAATAAGAGTTCTTTCGAACTGGCCTGCCTTCTCTGCGTTTATCCTGAAATACGCCTGCAGCGGCATCTTCACCTTGACGTTTTTTGGAACGTAGATAAAGGAGCCGCCTGACCATGTTGCCGTATTGAGTGCGGCATACTTGTTATCAGTGTACGGCACCACGGTGCCGAAATACTTCTTGACGATGTCTGGATGCTTCTTGACGGCATCGTCTGTGCTTATGAAGATCACTCCCTGGCTCTCAAGCTCTTTCTTCACGTGCGAGTATACTACTTCCGAGTCGTACTGCGCCTCCGATCCGGCGAAGAACTTCCTCTCGGCCTCTGGTATTCCGAGCTTGTCAAACGTCCTCTTTATCTCATCGGGCACTGCATCCCATGTGCTGCTCTCCTTGTTCGTGGGCTTCAGATAGTAGTAGATGTCATTATAGTCAATCTTGCTGAGGTCTCCGCCCCACTTCGGCACCGGAGCGCCCACAAAATGCCTGTACCCCGCAAGGCGCTTCTCAAGCATCCACTCCGGCTCGTGCTTTATGCTAGATATTTCCCTTATCACATCCTCGGATAGCCCTTTCTGCGTCACATGCTTGTACTTTATGACGTCGCAGAATCCGTACTTCTCCCTATATTCCTCGTTCAAGGCACGTGTGCCTTCATCGGTGTCTGGCATGCAAAACCTTTTTATAACCGAGTTATTTATAACTGAGTTATAATCCTTAGAATAAGAGGGACGCTCATATATAAGCCTTGCCTTTGGAGGGAGCGGTGGAAAGGTCTGCTAGTGGTATCTAAATATCCAGGTATGACCTGGAGAATTTCTCATGAGCGACAATGCATCCTGCTGTTCATTTCAGCTTGGACTTCAGGAAGTCCACTGCAGGGACTGGTGACGGATCAAGTTCCCGCATTATCGCAAGGTAGTATGTGGTGTATTCCAGATAGTACATCATCGACGCTATCATGCCAAGGTATTGGCTGCGTTCGTAAGGTGCCTTTATCGTTTTGATGCCCCTAAGCTGCAGCAGCTCTCCAAGGACGTCCTGCCTTTGCTTGATTTCAACCGGATCGTCTTCAAGGTTAAGCAGCGTGGCCCTGTAACCAGTGCGCCTTTCCGGTGGAGCGTCGAATATGTCCACTGTGTTGTGGAATGCCTCTGGGATGTGGTTAAACGTGGCGTTCATCTTGCTAGTCTCGTTGAGCGACTGCCTGAACCTCTCTCCTGCTGCAGTTGTTCTCCTAGACGCGAGTATTATCGGTACGCCTCCCTTCTCCAGCTCCTCCGCAAGCTCTAACGACTTGTTGCCTTCTGATATGCTGCCGGCGTTCTTCCTTGCCGATTTCATGGCATCCAGCGATCCGCGCAATGCCCTTTCGTCTATGTTCAAGATCCTGCTCTCGCACAGAAGCCTGAGCGATGCGTAGAGCATCGCAGGCATTGATGCGCGCGGGCTGCTGAGCATCTGGGTCTTCACATGGATCTTTCCGCGTGATTTTGAGAACTTCTCGAGCGCCCCTCCTGAGCCTACAGTAACGTACGGTATTCCGAGCTTGTCAGCATGCGCTATCGCAGACAGCGTCTCCTGCGTGTTGCCGCTGCAGCTTATGCCCACTACCAGCGCGTCTGGGCCTGCCCATGCCGGAATCCTGTCGTCCTTCAGGACTGTGAACATCGTCTTTGATCTGCTCTCGTCAGAAATCGATTTCAGTATGTCCCCTGTTATCCCTGAGCCTCCCATACCCACGACTATTACCTTGCTGGGCACAGAATCCAAACGAGCGCCATCCTCTGTCCACGCTTTCTCTGCAAGCTCTGGCCAGCTGTCAAGGTCTGATTTCATCCCTGATTTGTCAAGCTCCTTTGCCCTTTGCGCAAAGTCAGACAATTGCTGTTTTGAATAGGTCATGATTTGACTTATGTTTCAAATTATTTAAATGTTCACTGTAAGGACCGCTCAAGCAGGCACAAGTTATAAATCTTTGAGCGCACAGGTAACTTGCTATTCTTGGTGGTGTGATGACAAAGACAAGGTTCACGAACGAATTCACTTACAAAAACTTCGTGGAAAGCAACAGGGAGCCCGAATTCGACGCGCTGTTCGACAGTGCTGCGAAAGAGGTGCGCCAGATCTTCGGGGGGACCTATCCGTTATACATAGGAGGCAGGCCGGTAAATGCCATAGAGGCGTTAGTCGAAAGATCGCCAATTGATTCCGGCATCGTAATAGGCAACTTCCAGAAAGGTACGCGCGAGCATGCGCAGCAGGCGATAAGCGCCGCGCAGAGGGCATTTCCATCATGGAGTGCGATGGGCTACAGAGAGCGCGCAGCGCTGTTCAGGAAGGTCGCGGAGCAGTTTGCCAAGGAGAAGTTCAGGCTTGCCGCAATACTGGGCTATGAGAACGCCAAGTCCCGCTACGAGTCCATCGGGGAGGTCGACGAGGCCATAGACTTCATACGTTATTATGCAAATGAGTTGGAGGCGAACAAGGGCTTCGAACGGCATACAAGCATGCACCAGAGCAGCGCAAAAGTGAGCGCAGGATTCCAGGGTGCCCCTTCAGGCATGGAGAAGATCAAGATACTCCTCAGGCCTTATGGGGTGTTTGGTGTCATAGCCCCATTCAACTTGCCCGTGTCAATCTCAGTGGGCATGAGCGTCGGGGCGATGATTACAGGCAACACCGTTGTATTCAAGCCCTCGTCAACAGACAACATGACCATGCTCACAGGGCTCAAGATCTACGAGATCTTCAAGAGCGCAGGCATTCCTGATGGCGTGTTCAACTATGTGACAGGGCCGGGCTCTGTAATCGGCGCGGAGCTCGCCACCAACGAGAACGTCGCAGGTATAGTCTTTACCGGTTCAAGAGATACCGGCATGGGCATGATTTCCAGGAACTTCGCTGCTGGAAAGCAAAAGGTCTTTGTGGTCGAGATGGGCGGCAAGAATGCCGCGATAGTTTCTAAGAATGCGGACATCGCAAAGGCAGTATCCGGCGTGGCTAGCGCCGCCTTCGGCTTTGCGGGCCAGAAATGCAGCGCGCTTTCAAGGCTGTACATACATGAATCGATAAAGGAGCTTTTCATAAGCAAACTGATCGATAAGCTGCACACCTTCAAGGTGGGCAACCCGCTGGAGAAAGCCAACTACATAGGTCCTTTGATTGGCGAGCGCGCATACGTGCGATACCAGGAAGCGGTGGAGAAGGCAAGGAAGGAAGGCCGCATACTGTACGGAGGCAACCGCGTGAACGTAAGCCTGCGCGGCTATTACGTTGAGCCCACGCTCATAGAGGTGATTCATAACAGCGATCTTGTGCGCAAGGAACTCTTCGTGCCTATCCTGACAGTTGAGGGGTTCAAGAACATTGACGAAGCAATTGCCATGGCAAACGATACCGAATACGGGCTCACGGCAGGATTCTACGGAAAGAGCAAGAAGGAGATGAATCAGTTCTGCGATAAGATACAGGCCGGCGTGGTGTATGTAAACAGGGAGATAAGCGCCACAACGGGCGCGATAGTCGGGGTGCACACGTTCGTGGGCTGGAAGGGCAGCGGCCTGACAGGCAAGGGCACGGGCAGCAAGCTCTATCTGCAGCAGTTCATGCGCGAGCAGAGCGTCTCAATAACAGCATAGGTGCTTGCCTGCTCGGAATTCTATATAAAATGCAAAGATACCGGACTGCTGACATATCCGTGAGAGGCAAGGTTCTGCACGCCATGGTTGCCGATTCCTTTGTCAAGCAGATGATCGGCCTGATGTTCAGGCAGCGCATGGGCAAGGACGCGTGCATGCTGTTCATTTTCTCAAGAGAGGCACGCCACGGAATATGGATGCGCAACATGCGCTTCCCCATAGACATAATGTGGCTTGACAGCGGCAGAAGGATTGTCGACTTCGTCGAGATGGCTATGCCGACGTCAAAGAGCGTATACAAACCAGATGGAAACGCAAAATACGTGCTGGAGGTTAATGCAGGATTTATAAAAAGAAATAGAATAAAGAAGGGCGACGCTGTTCGCGCCGCCCTCTAATTCCAATATGTAAGGTATGCAAAAGTTATCTTCTGCCCCTTCTGTTCATCTTAGCTCTTGCTACATACCCTGCCTTGTCCACAAAGTACAGATAACCAGAGTCTCTCTTGACCTTTTCCTCTGTTACCTTCCCCTTTCTTCCGCGTGGGTTTGACTTCATGGGTGCTTTGTATGCAAAGCCATCTGAGCCAACGTAGTAGAGGTATCCGTTCTCTCTTTCTATTTTTTCGCGTCCGATTCGTTCGGCCATCATTTCACCTGATTATTCTTATCTCAATAGCTTTATATATCTATCGTCGACAGACCTCCATTACGCCCTCGGAAAACGCGCAGCAGAATCGCACATTAATTAAATCTTTGCAGTGAATCTCTACCGATTCCATGATAGAAATCAGAATGTTCAAGCAGGTAAACCTGAAGGGAGCTATATTTATAGAGGGCTTTCCCGGCGCAGGGCTTGTTGGCCCTATGACCATAAGCTACATGATAGACAAACTCAAGTTGGAGTACGTTGGCTACATGAAGAGCAGCGATTTCCCCCCTCTCGTCTCGATACACAAGAATGAGCCCATGCCGCCGATAAGGATATATTGCAGCTCCATCGCGAAGGACGAGAAGATTGTCACCATATTCGCAGAATTTGCAATACCGTTGGAGCTTGTCTCCGAGCTGAGCGACGCCGTTTACAAGTTCGTAAAGGACAACGGCATAGCAAGCATATACTCAATAGGAGGCATACCTGTCGATAAACCCACAAACACCATTTTCGTGCTGGCCTCGACCAGCAGGCTTCTTGCAACTGCGCAGAGCGCAGGCCTTAAGCCTGTGGGCGAAGGAGTTGCAACCGGCGTGAGCGCGATGCTGCTGATAAACTCTACATTTGACAAGCTTCCGGACATGAACATCATGGTCCCAATACTGCCTGACACGATAACTCCGAAATACGCCGAGTACGCGATAGCAAGCCTGGGCAAGTTCATCAAGCTCAACATAGACATTCGCGAGCTGGAGAAAGAGGCCCAGGACGTGGAAGCGAAGATACGCGACATCATAAACAAGCACAGAGAGGGCCACAACACGCTAAAGAAGGACATATACTCCGGCCCGTCGCTGTACGCCTGAATTCCACAAGAGAGCGATGCGCTGCACTGCAGGGCAAACCTTAAAAGCAGAAATAAGGATATACCTACGGGCAGGGGTTGCGGAGTCTGGTCTGGCTCGCAAAGCCACGGAAAAACGCGCGGGACTTAAGATCCCGTGGCCTTAGCGCATTCGTGAGTTCAAATCTCACCCCCTGCACATCTTCTATTTTGCTGCAGTAATCTCTTTTCATGTCTCAAGGTGCCAGAATGCCCCTAAACGTATCATCTTATAAATCAAAACACACAATATATTGTGCACTCCAAGCATACGGAAGGCGCTAACTTTTCAGAAAACAAAGAGCGAGCCAGTCCGCTGGCAAATGAATCAAGGGTTCATCCTGCTGCAATCCTACGTAATGAAACTAATTCAGATCCGCAAATCGAGACTCAGGTAAGCGATGCAAGCGAAACTTTATCCAACAACATCTTGGAGAACACGAAGACATTCAAAGCGCACGGACTGCCCGTTACCAAAGCATCAAAAAATGTCTTAATGTCAAACCCCTCCAATCTGAAGTCCAATATCGAGACGCTAGAAGCCCACAACATATCTATCACCCGAGCGATGTCTCTCTTAACATCAAGACCATCCACTCTTAAATCCAACATCGAGACACTTGAGAAGAAAGAACTGCCTATTCCAAAGTCAATAAATGTCTTAAGGACAACGCCCTCCAATCTAGAATCCAACATCAAAATACTCGAAGCCCACAACATATCTCTAACCCTGGCAATGTCTGCCTTAAAGTCAAGACCTGCTAATCTGGAAGCCAACATAGAGACCCTGGAGAAGAAAGGGCTGCCTCTCGACCAGTCAATTGAAGTCCTAAGGGCAAACCACTCAAATCTGGAATCCAATATTAATATCCTGGAAGCTCACGGGATGCCTTTCGACAAATCAATTTCAGTCCTAACGTCAAATCCATCCAATCTGGAAAAAAACATCATTATCCTGGAAGCACACAATCTGCCCATAACTCAGTCACTTACGCTCCTAATGTCTAGCACCTCTGATTTAATAGAAAACATCAAGATACTGGAAAAGAAAGGGCTGCCTCTTAACCAATCAATGGAAGTTCTGAGCGCAAATCCGTCTAATCTAAAAAAGAACATAAGGACTCTGGAAAAGAAAGGCCTGCCTCTCAGCCAGTCAATGAAGATCCTAAGAGCAGATCCCTCCAATTTGAGGGATAACATCAAGACCTTAGAAAAGAAAGGCCTGCCTTTCGACCAATCAATGGAAGTTCTGCTGTCAAATCCTGCCGATCTGAAAAAAAACATCAGGACGATCGAAGCTAACGGCCGGCTCATGGGTCAGTCAATTACTGTCTTGATGTCCAGTCCGTCCAAGCTGGAAAAAAACATCAAGACGCTGGAAACTTACAAACTGCCTCCGTCTGTCGAGATCAATCTTAGGCTTCAACCCGAAGAATTCAAAAATAAAATTCTAGACTTACTTAAACAGAATGCGGTTCTATCCGAAGATGCAAAATCAAATTATTCGGATAGAGAATTGAACGAAATACTGCAAAAGGTTGAGGAAGGTCACACTCCGAATAAAAAAGGAGGTACTATCGAACAAGCAGAATCCCCTATACCTCCTACCGTGCCAGCAATCTTAACTTCAGATCATGCAGTTGCGAAAGAGGACACTGTGGTGTTGAAAGATGGCAACGTGTTCCCGGTCAAGTCGTCAAAAGACATCAAACTGCAAAACTCAACATTTCTGGAAGAAAAGTCCAAGGCGCTGAAAGACCACAAAACGGCACATTCAAGACACATCAAGGCATACTCTCTAGCCGTCCAGCACAAAGAATCCAAATATGAACCTCCAAGCGTTCGCAAACAGAGTGTGGCGGTTTATTATTTCCTAAATGAAAGTTCCAAAAAGAACTTCGAGTATTTGATTGATAGAATCCTCAACTCAGACGAGAAAAAAATATTCAGCGAAATAGGCGAACTGCTAGGTAACGGTGCAAAACTGTCAAAAGAATATATCAAGCAGATAGTCAACAAACACACGGAATACGCTATTGCAGATTACAGATTAAACAAAATACTGAAAGAGCTTAGAGGTATTTTGCAGTCGCCAATACACGTCTTAAGGTCTGACAAGGCTGCTTCTGAAGAAAATATCAACATAATGGATGCGAGTATCGCTGAACCACCAGCATCTATTCAAGAGTCTATCCCAAGCACTTTACCTGAAGAATTAATAGAAAAGCCTCAGGATGTGTCCAAACTAATCAGACGAACTCCGGCAACGTACTCACGAAAGCGATACACCTATTTTATTTCTGATATGGCTTGCTTTGAACGTCGGATCGAAGAGCTTAATGCCCATGAGCAAAAAGCATTTAGAAGAATAGGCGAAGAGTTGAAAGAGAAGAAGGAAATAAGCAAGAAAGAAATCGAAAAAATTTTCGAAGAAGAAACCAGGCCAGATTATCCAAAAAAGATATACGGCCCCGGATTTAACTCCTGCCTTAGAACTAAGTTAACTAGAATACTAAATACCTATTTCAACGAGGCATTGAAGAAGAAGTGAGGGCATACCGAAGAGATAAAGCAACATGCCTTATCTGGCTGCAGTCTTCTAGTTCGTCGGGCGTCGATGTGATAACGTATTTTTTATATATCAAAACCACATTGTAAGCATGGCTTCAAAGGAAATCAAGAAAGGCACACCATCGGAAAACAAAGAGTCTGAGCACATAGTAAGCGAATTCAAGGCTACTGATGGCAAAGTAGCTACAAACTCTATCGCCTTCCTGCCGGATGGTGCACCTGTAACGCTGCGCAAGGATGATGTGTCAAAAGCGTCTCTCGAAATGTCTGAAAGCTCAAACGACTTATCATATGCATGTATCTTGGCAAACATTGAGACTTCGAAAGAAAACCATCTGTCACTCCCTCATTCGATCGCAGTATTGGCTTCTCTGCCTGAAGACTTCGAAACGAAGTTTCTTGGTGTAAAAAAAGCAGGGTATTTGATTATAAACGAAGAAAGCTTCAACGCAGTACTGGCGACAACTAAAATCTTGTCCGTGGAGCGGGACGCATTCTGCGAAATGGCCGAAACGCTAAAAAGCGAGGGAATGGACAGAAATGGAATACTGAAAACCTACAAAAAACACAACGCTCGCTATTCAGTTGCAAGATTAAACAAAGTACTGCGTCTCTTTGAGAATGCCGGTGCGCTGACTAAAAACGAAGTGATCATAAACAGAGTTCATCAGGACTCTGCTGATTTTTCACAGGCTGATGTTTTATATGACCATCTCTCAGAGAACATCAAAACGTTGCAGAGACTCAATTTGCCCATCATATACTCAATTTCAACCTTGATGCTTTCGCCTGACGATTTCAAGGATAAGATTCAGGGAGTTTTTGAAGTGAAGTTATCTGTATACTCTATTCTGGATAAAAGACGCTTTGACCTCCAGCTTGTTGGTCTGCACGACAATGAGAAAGAAGCGTTAATAGAAATAGGTAAAACACTGTATAATGACGGTAAAAACGATGTTGAGTTGGATAGGGATGAGATTCGGGATATCTTCAAAAATTATCCAAGGCCGTGTTACTCGCCCCGCAGCCCCGAGTTAGAAGTAGCCAATCAGAAAAAAAGGCTACGCCTAATACTGGGGCGTTTTGAGGAATCCGGAAGTCTTAAGAGCGAAGACAAGATTATTAAAAAAGCAAAGTATCCCATACCTGGTATTTATGACTGAAACCTGCCGTTGAGTTCTTCTTGCGCATATCCTTATTTTGCCACAGTTCGCTAGTTCTTCAAATATCGATGAGACCGGTCTTTTATATGCTAAAACCACAGTGTACGCATGAATGCCAAGCCGGCCCTGCAACTCAAACACCAACGACGAATTCGAATTAGAAGCCAAGCATTCATGGGTAAGGGTAAGCGCAATACTGAATAGTCTTGTGAAAGCTCACGTCTTTGAGCAAGAAGAAAGTTATCACGTCTTGAAGCGAGAAGAAAGTCCCAAGAAAAAGACAGAGCAGCCAATACCGGATCTTCGCAACTAAAACCCTCCTACAAGAAAGATATTTAAGGCTGAAGATGCCTAAGTTACTGTTCTTCCTTTTAACAGAAAACAGGCACGTTTATGAAGGATTCTTATGATGTGATAGTCGCAGGGGCCGGCATGGCTGGCTCCATCGCAGCCGCAGTTGCTGCGAAGGCAGGCCTCAGCGTGGCGCTCATCGACAGGAACAATGCACAGGAGGTCGGAAAGAAGACCAACTGGGGTTGGGTGTGCGGCAATGCTGTCGCAGCAAGCCACCTGGATTTTGTGCATTCCAAGCTAGGCATAAGCTTCAAGTATCCCGAATTGGAGACTGAGGTCGACAGCGTCACTGCGCTTTCTCCCGACATGAAGTACAGGTTCGATTTCGAAGGCAAAGGCTTCATGCTGGACAGGCCAGAATTCGAGCGCAAGCTCCTCGGCATGGCGATAAAGAACGGTGCTGACTTCATTCCCGAGTTTGAGGTAGAAGCCCCGCTGCTGGACGGCTCGTCTGTCGCAGGCATAAACGGGAAGGACAAGGACAAGCTCCATAAGGAGATGCGTTCAAAAATAGTGATAGATGCGCTGGGCATGGCGACCACGCTCAGGAGGAAGCTGCCGAGCAACCCGTATGTCGACAGGGACGTGGACATAAGCGACATAGAGTCGACGGGCAGGTACATCTACGAGTTCGAGCCTGACCATGAGGACTTGGACTATTTCGACCAGAAGAAGGCGCTCATACATCTCAACAACATCAACACGCCAGGAGGCTACGGCTGGGTGTTCCCACAGGGCAAGAGCAAGGTCAACATAGGCATAGGCGTGCAGAAGCAGAGCCTTGACGAGAGGAACAAGAAGCTGGGAAAGCATGACACGCTTCATATGCTGATGGACGAGTACGTCAGGAGCAATCCTGTGCTAAAGGAACTGCACCTGTCCAACAAGGACAACAACGGAGCGGGCTACTGGTCCGTGGGCGTGCGCAGGCAGATGCCAGGCCTCGTGTTCAACGGCTACATGGGTGCCGGAGACAGCATGGTGATGGCGAACCCGCTCAGCGCAGGAGGCATAGGTCCTTCGTTGGTCGCCGGGATTCTGGCAGGCGAGAATGCAGTGCGCGCCATTTCAAACAGGGACACGAGCATCGCAGGGCTATGGAAGTACAACACCGATTTCGTCAGCGCTTATGGCAACAAGACCGCGGGCCTGGAGGTGTTCAGGATATACCTGCAGTCGCTCAACAACGATATAATCAATTACGGCATGAGGACGTTCCTGACTGCCGAAGAGGCCGTTGACCTGAGCTACGGCCGCATACCTAAACTTAGCATAGCCTCGAAATTCAAGATGATACTCCAAGGCACGTCCAACATAAAGGCGTTCTCAAACCTGCTCCATGTCGTAAATAAGATGAAGCTCATGAACGAGCTTTACCAGAAATATCCCTCTTCTCCCGAGGGCTTCGAGAGATGGCGCGCAACGGTCGACAAGGAGATAGAGGACGCCAAGGCGCGGTTTGAGCCAAATCCTGTTTAAGTGAGCTGATGGAATACACGAAATTCGAGAAAGCTAGAATCATAGGCGCACGGGCATTGCAGATCGCATACGGCGCCCCGCCACTGGTGAAGGTGCCAGAAGGCATGGTCAATCCTCTGGACCTTGCGGCGCTTGAGTTCGACAAGGACGTAATACCCATAACCATACTCAAATAACTGCGCTGTTCACGACAGAGCCGTCCAGGGTATAGACCTTCGCCCTTTTGTAGTCGAAGATATCGCTCCTGAACAGCGGGTTGTGGCTTTCCAGCTCATTTCCCATGAGCCTGCCCATTATCAGGTAATTGAATGCAGGCGCGATGACGAGCTTGATCCTCTTGTTGAAATGCGCATAGCTCTGCGCGGCAACCGCTTCCTTCACATTTGCTACGACCCACACCTTTTCCTCATAGACGGCTCCGTTCTTGTCTATGATCCTTACCGCCGGGTGGCTGTGTGCAGTTATGAGGTAATCGCACAGCATGGCCTTTTCGCTGGGCCTCTTGTCTCCGTGCAGGAACGCGAACCTCCCTATTATCAGTTCGCGGCTTATCCTGTTGCTTATCAGTTCCTGCAGGTGAGCGTCGTGGTTGCCCGCTATCACCTCTATATCCAAGTCGCCGAGTCTCTCGAAGAACGACCTTACCAGCCTTGCCTCAGCCGCATCTGGATAGAGTATGCTCTCCTTTATGTCGCCGAGCAGTATCACTTTGTCGATGGAGAACTCCTTCACCAATTTGCGTATCCGGTCAGAGAGCTGCGCTGTCGCATCCACGTGCACTCCGCGCTCGCGCAGATTGCGCTCCATCCCGATGTGGAGGTCCCCGATCACAAGATACTTCTCCGCGCCGTGCAGCGCAATAATCGCAGGCTCGTTGTATACAAACCTCAAGTAACGCATGGTGCCACCAGCACTGTTATTAATGCTTGGACGTGAATAAAAACTAATGGCTGACTTCTCCCCGCACATAGGAAGGATATTCGGCATAGACGTCGAGCTGCACTGGTCATTCCTGCTGCTTCTTATCGTGATACTTCTTCTAAGCTTCTACTTTTTCGTATTATGGGTTCTCCTATTCTTATTCGTGCTTCTGCACGAGCTCGTCCATTCAGTCACATCGATAAGGAACGGAGTCAAGGTCAAGAAAATAGTCCTGTACCCGTTCGGCGGCGGCTCTGTTATAGACTTCGAGCACATAACGCCTGAAGTAGAGTTCCGCATATCCATAGTGGGGCCGCTGGCAAGCCTTCTTCTTGCATCGCTGCTCGGCATGGCCACCATCTTCTCGCCTCCCGGGATCGTGAGGGCCACCATGCAGGAGCTGTTCATACTGAATGTGTTCCTTGGCGTGTTCAACCTCTTGCCATGGCTTCCGCTGGACGGAGGCAGGGCGCTGCGCAGCTATCTGCAAAACAAGCACAGCTTCATCGACTCAACAAGAATGGCTGTGAAAGTGGGTAACGCCATAACGTTCGCCTTTATAGCCGGCACGGTACTGTACGCCGCGACGCTCAATGCGCCTTTCGCGTACAAGGAATTCATCGTGCTCTGGGATGCGGTCATAGCGATGTTCATATATAGCGGCGCACAGGCAGAGCTTCAGTCTGCGATAATCAAGACTGAGATTGCAGAGCTCCGCGTGAAGGACGTGATAAGCCACGGCTACGTCATGCTCAATGGCGGCGTGACCCTGCAGAAGCTATACCGCGCCGTGCTCAAATCACACCAGCACATCATCCTGTTCAAGAAGGGCGACAGGCTGATGGAGCTCTCAAGAATTCCTGTAGAGCCGGGCAAAGCAACTGCAGAGGTCATCTCGCACTGGGCCAAGGAGATACATTACATACAATACGATGCGCCGCTCTACAGCGCCGTGGAGAAGATGCGTTCTGAAGACACGGGCGTGCTTGCGGTCTTGAAAGCAGGAAAGCTTTTCGGCATACTCACCGCTCCGCACGTCGAATCTGTCATAGCGCTGTTCATATCGAAAAAGAGCCACGAAAATGCAGGCAATGCTAAATAAACCTGGAGCTGTGCGCCCTTCTTCTGCAAAAGCCGGATATCGTCATTATTGCGGGAACAGCGCAAACAAATAAAAAGAATAGGGTCGATAGGTATAACGCGACCGGTGTAGCGATGCTCTACCTAGACAGTCTAGTACTGCACAACTTCAAATCATTCAGGCACGCAAGCATAAAGCTGAAGCCGAACTTCAACTGCATTGTCGGCCCCAACGGCTCGGGCAAATCCAACATATGCGACTCGCTGCTCTTTGTACTTGGCGAGAGTTCTCTCAAGCGCCTGCGCGTCACGAGCCTGCAGCAGCTGATAAACGACAAGGCGAAGCCCAAGAATGACGAGGGCACGAAGCGCGCATACGTCAAGCTCAACTTCGCGGGCGACGAGCAGCTGGAGATCGCGCGCATCATAAAATCGAACAACAAGGTAGGATACAGGCTTAACGGCAAGCACGTGACAAGGCAGGAGATGCTGGAAGTCATGCGCGCCCACAAGAGCGAGATCAGCGAGGTCAATACCATAACCCAGGGCGAGATCACGTCGATGGTCTCCCTTAACCCGAAGGAGCGCAGAGTTCTCATAGAGGTTGCCGCTGGCATACAGGAGTTCAACGAGAAAAAAGACGCGTCGATGCACGAGCTGGAGAGGGTCGAGGCAAAGACCAACGAGGCCAACATACAGCTGAACGAGAGGCTTGGATTCCTCGAAGAGCTCGCCAAGGAGAAAGAGGATGCAGAACGCTACATGGCGTTGACGAACACGATAAAACGCATCAACTACACATTGCTGAAGCTCAAGGAGAATGCCGCCACAAGCGAGCTGTCAAAGGCGATAGCTGCGCTGCGTGAGCGGGAAACACAGCAGGCATCACTGTCAGAGAGGATAATGCATGCGAACCTAGAGACAGAGGCGCAGCTCGCAAAGAAGTCCGAACTGTCTAAGAAGCTGAACGAGCGCTCGATGGAAGTGAGCGTCACGAACAGGCTTCTGGAAGACCTCGGGAAGGAGATTGCTGTAGCAGAGACGCAGCTCGCCGCATCAAAGACCAAGTCTGAAGAGCTTAACACTCGGATAACTGAGCTGCAATCATCAAGGAAGAAGATCATAGAGCAGCTGGAAGCCAACGAGCCCATGATGAAGAGCTCGCAAGATGAGCTTGCGGCGCTTGCGAAGAAACTCGAGGGCAAGGATGTCCGAACAGTCGAAGGCGAATACGAGCTCATCAACAAGCACACAAGCAACCAGCACAGCATAGACTCTCTTATCGAAAAGCAGAACGCATTGAACGGCACGCTCATGCACAACAGGCTCAGCATCGAGGCCATAGACAAAAGCACGGCGCAGGTACGGTCCTCAGTGCAGGAGAAGCGCAGGCGCCTCGAGTCGATGGAGAGCGAGCTTGCCACTAAAAAAGAGAGCGCCTCTGCCCTGAAAGGCAAGGCCTCGGAGGCAAAGGCTCAGCTGAATGCCAAGAACGCAGAGAGCAGCGAGATCAAGAACCTGTCAGAGGCTCTTTACGTCGAGAGCGTCGAGGTCCGGGAGCGCATCGCATCGCTGGGCGCGCGCACAGACAAGAGCGCAGAGGCGCTAAGGAAGAACATCAAGGGCTTCTACGGCAGGGCGTACGAGCTCTGCGGCTATGAACCAAAATACGCAAACGCTGTCAACGCCGCTGCATCGAGCAGGTTCGGCTATTTCATTGTCGATTCGATAGACGTGGCAAAAGATGCCATAGCCATGCTGAAGTCAAAGGAGCTGGGCAGGGCCACGTTCATACCGTTGAAGGAGGTCGTCGCAACACAGCAGCAGAAGGATCGCGGCCTGGTATCAGTTCTGGAGCACGTCAGCTTCGACAAGAAGTACGAACGGGCATTCTCATACATCTTCGCGAACACATACCTCGTCGATGACATCGACGAAGCGAAGCGCAAGGGCGTGGGCAGCCACAGGTTCGTCACGATAGACGGAGAGCTTGTAGAGACTTCTGGAGTAGTGACAGGAGGCTCTGCGAAGGGCCTGGAGTCGCCGGCAGTGCTGACTGCAAGGCAGAAGGGCATCGAAGAAAAGAGAACGGAATTGAATTCAAGGCTCAACGAGATCGCGAAGTCCGCCGAGCAGATAAGCAAGGTTGCGGCGGGCTACGAGACCGAAGCGATGAGCCTCGGGATGGACATCAAGTACGCTGAAGAAGGCGCAGGCAAGCTGCGCACCGAACTGCAGGAATTGTCAAGCTCGCTCACTGCACAGGAGAAGGAACGCGAGAGGCTGCGCACAGCAGCGGATTCATCAGGCACAGAGTCTGATTCTCTGGCGCGCAGCATAGACGCGCTGAAGAAGGAGAACGAACGGATATACTCTTTGGCCAACAGCCCGGAGAGGCGCAGCTCGAAGACGAGCAAGAGCGAGCTCGAGGCGATAAAGGCCATGACTGCGCGTTCGGAAGAGCTCACAGTAAAGATTGCAACAACAAACAAGGAGAGCGAGCTTCTGAAGAGCAGGCTCGGAGAGATAGAGTCCGACATCAAGAAGGGCACCGAGGAGCGCAAGTCCATTTCGGTAACGCTTACGTCTCTCGGAGCGTCGATCGCAGAGAGCAGGAAGAAGCAGGAGGCGCTGCAGCAGAAGATAAAGAGCCACGACACGAAGTCAGCAGGCCTATTCAAGGAAGAGGAGATTGCAGAGTCTGCCATAGCAAAGCTGGCGCAGGAGAAGGGCGGGCTGTCAAGCAATGCAGAAAAACTGACCAGGGATATCATCGAGCTTCAATCGCGCGGCTCCCAGCTGCAGACAAGGATTGCAGACATAAAGGCCGAGCTCATGTCCTACCAGGGCGTGGACATGCTCGATGAGCACGCATCAGAGAAGCTGGAAGCGCAGCTGGCAGTGTCCAAGAGCGACCTGGAGCGGCTGGGCAATGTGAATCTGAAGGCCACGGAGCTCTATCTGCAGAAGAGCCGCGACGCGGAAGAGGCAAAGCAGAAGCTTGGCATACTGGACAACGAAAAGGGCTCTATACTGGCCATGATAAACGAGATAGAGACCAAGAAGCTGAACATATTCAACGAGACTTTCAACATAGTGAACGAGAACTTCAAGAAGCTGTACAATTACATATTCGACGACCAGGCGTACCTGTACCTTGATAACGTCAAAGACCCGTTCAACACGGGGCTCATGATACACCTGTCGAACAAGCTGAAGGCGAGCAACTCGGACCTTATGTCAGGAGGCGAGAAGGCGCTGCTCATGCTGATGCTGATATTCGCGATACACATGAAGAGTCCGAGGAGCTACTACATCTTCGACGAGATAGACACGATGCTGGACAAGGAGAATTCCAAGAAGCTCTCCAAGCTGCTCGGCGAGCTGAGCAAAAAGTCGCAGATGATAGTCGTGAGCCACAACGACTCGCTGATAACCGCAGCTGACACTGCCATCGGTGTGGTGCGCAGGGAAGGCGAGTCGCAGGTCGTGGGGCTGCAGCTCACAGAGGCCAGCGCGATAACGCGCGGCTAGCTATTTTGATGTTTATGTCCAGGAAGAGCGGCAGGCACACAGCAACGGATCGCAAGCAAGTGCCAACGCTGCCCCTGTATGTGGCGCTTGTCGCGCTGTTCGTGCTCTACATGTATTTCCAGCAGGTTCAGTTTCTTGCGCTTCTCTTCGGCCTGCTCCTGCTCATCGTGTTCGTGCTGCTGATCGTGCTTGAGCTGGCTGGCAGCATGGCAGAGGAAGGACTTACAAGGAGCACGCTGGAGATAGCTGTTGCGATTGTGGCTGTGTTGCTGCTGTGGTATTCTGCAAAATTTCTTCTGCACACCGCATATCCCCTTGATGTCGTTCCGAGCTGCAGCATGCAGCCGCACCTCAACAGGGGCGACGTGATACTGCTGCAGGGCATAACAAACATAAGCGAGCTCCGCGCCCCGGTAGTGCGCGTGAGCAAGGCCGCATACGCGCAGATGAATTCCGGCATTGGAGGCGAGTTTCTTGCGTGCGCTGCATACAACGTCAGCGCCGTAGGCAGGGTCACGACGTCGCAGCTGCTAAGGCCAGGCTATTCCATAGGCCTGTACAACGAGATTACGGGTACAATCGCGCAGCAGGGTGCGCAAAGCGGCAGCCTTGTGCAGTACACATGCGGCACAAGCAAGGTGAATTTCAGCAATGGAACCACAGGCACCGAGGTTTACACCACAGCAATAACCATCGCGGGTTCTACGATAATAGGGGACAGGAACGACTCAGTAGTGGTCTACCAGACTGTGCCCTCAGACCTGTTCTACAAGTTCGGTGACAGCTATATCGTGCACAGAGTGTATGCCATAATAAACGCAAGCGGCACCTATTACCTGCTGACAAAGGGAGACAACAACCCCGGACTTGACATGCAGTATGGCAACTATCCCGCCAACCTCAGCCAGATACAGGGCAAGGTAGTGGCATCGGTGCCGTACATAGGCTACATAAAGCTCATTTTCTCAGAGAGCTACACCGAACCCGCAGGATGCAACGCGACGATGTCGGATTAGTTGTGATGTGATCTTGTGAGAGATAGGTGGACCATACCATCAAAACAAATCCCTCAAAATATTGTCAATTGGGAGATAGCTAGGAGCAGAAGTTTGGTACAGGATGGTCTCTATGACTCTTGGGTCGTTGCTGCAGAACAGGCTGTTGCCAAGCACTCTCAATACATAGTGCATGATGTGATAAAGGCGATGAAAGCCTTGGACAAGAACGATACAACAGAAAAAACTCACAAGGCACTGAAACCCTTGTTACTCTTGAGGACGGATCTTGGCGAGCGCCTTCTTAAGTTCTCCAAACACTACAACGAATACAAAGAAATGTATGAGCCCGTGCTTATAGAAGAGAACCGGAAAGAATTTGACGCTTGGAATAAGGAGCAAGAAAAGAAATTACTTAGATAGGAAGAGAAGGACATGCGAAGCGGCAGGCTACAAGTAGATCCTGGATTTGATGATTGATATTTTGTGAATTTTAATTGCTCGCCATGTCCTTTTGTCGCTCTCAAAACATGCAATCTGTAACGCGACGATGTCTGACTAAGCGTTATAAAGTTTAAGTGCTAAGAAGTATCAGGTGACTGAATGAAATACGTTGAAGCGCTTCAGGAATACGACGGCAAGGAAAAAAGCATCTTTATGGCCGGTCCAATCACGCATGCGCCGGACTGGCAGAGTTCTATTGTCGAGCTTCTAAAAGACACAGACTTGGTGCTTCTGAATCCAAGGAGGAAAGACTTCCCTATAAACGACCTTGCCGCTGCAGAGGAGCAGGTCAGGTGGGAATACGAGCATCTGAGAAAAGCAAGCGCGATCTCCTTCTGGTTCTCTAGGGAGACTTCGTCTCCGATAGTGCTGTACGAGCTTGGAGCGTGGTCCATGAAAGACAAACCTATTTTTGTAGGCATTGATATCGGCTATCTAAGAAGGGCAGACGTTGAGATCCAGACAAGATTGGCGCGGCCTGAAGTCAAGATAGTGTACAGCATGGAGGCTCTTGCAGACCAGATTAAGGAATTCGCAAAGAAGTGACGTTTCGAATCACTTTAGCCACTTGCCCATGCCCTGCTGCCGCTGCTGCTCCTGCCGCTCCCCCAATCTGTCTGCAAACTTTTCTATGCGGTCTGGCAAGAAGCCGTGCTCTTCGCACATGAACTTGACGAGCTCCGACCTGCTGCCTGTCTTCTCCAGGAGCTTCCCCACATCGTCCTTGCTGAACTCCTTCACTTCGGGATTCGTGAATAGTTCCTCCACTTCCTTTATGTCAAGCTCGAACTCCGTCTTGAACTTCTCCTTTACCTGCGCCTTCACGTCGTCAATGCTCTTTGCGGATTTCGCCATCTTGAGCGCAGTCTTGGGTCCTACACCCTTGATGCCCTCGTTGAAGTCAGTGCCAAGCAGAATCCCCAGCCAGATGAGCTGCTTGTGGCTTATGCCGAGGCTATTGAGCGTCTCGTTGAAGTCCAGCATCTCCGGTTCAACGTTTATGTAGACATTTTTCTTCGGCAGCTTTCTCCTTCCTGAGAACGTCAGGTTCCTTACAACGCGCGGAGATCCGAAGAGCATGGTGTCATAGTCTTGGCTTGCAGCGGCGTACACAAGACCCTGCCTGCACATGAAACTTGCCTGCGCCTCGCCCTCGCTCGGCGCATTTATGTAAGCAACGCCCATCCTGTCCAGCAGTGCCTTTGAGCTCTCGACAATCCACTTGTCAACGCGCGTGCTCGCCTGGGCGTGCGTCCTTGCCGCCGCGACATCGCCCCTGCGCACCGCTTCCTGCCACGCCTCCCTGGCTGCATTGCGCCTCTGCATGCGCGCCTCTATGGTCTTCTGCTTAAGCATGGACGGCAGGCCGTCGAAAACGTAGATCGGCTTTATGCCGTAGCCCGCCAGCTCTATTGTCCTATAGAATATTCCAGATAAGTGGCTGGTGACATTGCCATTGGAATCGGTCAAAGGCGTTCCGTCGGGCTGCCTTATTATCGAAAGGAACTGGTAGAGCACGTTGTATGCGTCTATCGCAATCACAGTGTTGCTGAGCTCATCGAACGCGATCCTGCGCTTCGACACGAGCTTGCTCAGGTCTACTGCCATTGCTATCTCTCTATGAACTCGCCCAGAGTCGCTTTCTCTGAGTTGCCCCTGCTGTGCACTGAACCTGCTGGCTCCTGCATCTCGTATAGCGTTATACCGAGCGCCTTCTCCAGCTTCTTCGCAAGCTTAATGTCCGGCCTCAGCGTCTGCTCCTCCGCGCGCAGGATGAACGTCTCCTTCTCGTTGAGCATCTCTGCGAGCACCTTTATCGGCAGCTTCATGCGCTCCCTAGCCTCCCTTATTATTCTGCCGTAGTTCTCCTTGAGGGAAGCTTCTTCTTTCACATTGCTGCGTTGCATCGGCGCGACCCTTACCTTCTCGCCGCTCCTTCCTATAACGGTCTTGCCCTGTGCGCATTTTGTGCACACGCGCAGCTCCGTGCCGTCCAGGTTTATTATGTACACGTCATTGATCTTGTTTCCGCATAGTTCGCACTCTTCCACGTTTTCACCCATGTGCCGTACCGTGCATAGCTATTTCATATAATCTTTATAAAGATGCACACCCCAACAGTCAGGAATCACAATGAAAGACAAATACCGCACGATCGCCGCTGTGGCCATCGTGCTGCTCGCGCTTCTCGCATCCTACCTGCTCGTCACCGCGAATTCCGTGGGGTTCGTAATACGCGCGGCTCTTGCGATACTCATGCTCGCGGTTGCGGGCATTGGAATACGGCGCACGCTCTCGCTCAACGGCGGTTTTGGCCTGTACCTGCTCGCAGGCAGGAAAGGCTTGAAGTGCATAGACCGCATATCAAAACACGACAAGGTTTTCTGGAACTCCATGGCGCTCTGGGGATTCGTGCTCGGATTCGGCCTGCTCAGCTACCCCCTCATGCGCGGCAAGCTCAGCAAGAAGCTCTTCGCATTCGGCATGGTCTTGCTTGCAGTCATTTATGTGTTTGTGACTCCGTATCTCGGCTACGCCATGCAGTTCATAAACATGTCAGCGATACAGAGCGGCGTATCAACTACGACATCCGCGCACGCCAGCCTGCTGGGCTACGCCCTTATGGCCATCACATTGCTCTTCGGCTTCTCGGGCTTTGCGATAGTGTCGCTGTTCTTCAGCGCAGCAACCATCGTGGAGGGCATAGCTCGTTATGTGATGGGCGCGCTCTCGGGCTCTGCAAGCGCGTCTGCGCTGAGCAGCCGGTGCCTGGCGTGGTGCCCATAATACCAGGTCTTGACATACCTTTCGCAGCCGGCATCATATCGCTGGTGGTGCTCCTCACAATACACGAGCTGTCCCATGGCGTGCTGTCGCGCATATTCGGAGTGAAGCTGAAGTCCACGGGCCTTCTGATATTCGGCATATTGCCGATCGGGGCGTTTGTAGAGCCCGAGGACAAGGCAATCAGGAAGTTGGCTCCGGCAAAGCAGATAGGCATATTCTCCGCGGGCATAGCTGCGAATTTCGTTGCCATGCTTGTATTCTTCGTGCTGATGCTCACAACAATACTCTACATCGCCCCAAAAGCGTACTCCTATGGCATTGTCGTGTCAGGCACCACGCAGGGATATCCTGCATACAACGTGCTTAGCATCGGTTCGCAGGTGCTCAGATGGAACGGGCAGAACGTGAGCGACATCAGCACGTTGGAAAGCGCATCCTCAATGGACAAGCCCAACGAACCTGTAACGATAGTGACGAACGTCAGCACATACGCCTTCAATGCGCTCCCTGATCCCGCCAATGCATCGAGAGGGCTGGTAGGCGTGGCCCTGAGCTACAAGCCCATAATCAGGGGCGCAGCTGCCTCTGCGGTTTACTTCCTGTACACTCTCTTCGCGCTATCGATGCTGCTCAACTTCTTCATTGCGGTGTTCAACCTGCTGCCCCTGCCCGGCCTTGACGGCTGGGCCATATACAACTCCAGCATAAGGAACAAGCGGCTTGTTAAGTACCTGGCCTGGATAATGCTTGTGGCAATAGCGATAAACGCGCTACCATGGCTCTTCTACATCTGATTCCTCATTGTTTTAAACTATCAGGTTCCTAATGACACTGAGATCATGGATGGCAAGCCAAAGACAGGAAGTGGCCTGCTCTTTGACGGGATCAAAGAGAACCTCGTGTTAGGTCCTGGTGTCTATAGTCCAAGGTACGATTCTCGCATGCTCTCAAGCGCCATAGAGAGATACGCATTCGGCAAGATGCTCGATATGGGCACGGGCACCGGAATTCAGGGCATTGTCGCAGCAAAGAAAGGCTGTTCCGTGACATTTGCCGACAAGAATCCCGACGCAGTCGCATGCGCCAGGCTCAATGCGAAGCGCAACGGCGTTCATGGCCGGTTTGTCGTGTCAGATCTCTTCTCCAATGTACGAGATGAATTTAACACAATAGCGTTTGACCCTCCGTATCTCAGGACTTTTCTGGTGCCAGAAAGAATGCAGGACTGCGCGCTTCACGGCGGCGGTCTGCACGGCAGAGAGATCATTGACCGGTTCCTTGCAGGCTACGCCGATCATGTCCTGGATGACTATCTTGTCCTGCTGGTAGAGCCTCCATGGGCCGGATGGAAGAGGGACGCATCGAAGTTAGATGCGAAAGTTGTTGAAAAGAAGCACTATTCGCTGCTCGGTACTTTTGTGATATTGATGTTCGGATCTAGTGCATAAAAGATCTAAACGTTTCTAAGCTTCGCCACATGCCTTGCGCTTCTGCTTCTATAGGTTATTTATTCCTTCATTTCCCTAGCAGCGTGAGTGCATGCAGGACATCAAGCGCGCCACACGCCCTTCCAAGAAGTCTTATGGAAGGAATGCGCAGTCTGCGATGGAGTACTTGATTACATACGGCTGGGCGATACTGATAGTGGCCGTTGCGCTCGGCGTGCTGTGGTCCTTGGGCCTATTCTCCAATAAATCCGTAAACAACCTGTGCGTAGGTGCGGCAGGATACGTCTGCAGCAACCCTGTGCTAGTAAGCAACGGCGTTCTGTCCGTCTCTATTGAGCCGATAAGTGGCAGCGCATTGACTGTTACAGGCCTAGGCTGCTCCAATTCCTCTATGCAGCCTTCAACATTCACTTCAACGAGCACTACTCTTCCCTCTCTCCAGACCATAAGCCTCTCGTTCGTATGCACGCTCTCCTCCAACGCGATAGGCGCGCCATTATCCGGCACGCTGTGGGTGCAGTACAGCAGCGGGACACAGACAGGGTACACAGAGCTCAGCCAGTTCAGCACGCAAGTGGTGGCATACGGGCCTCTTGTTGTGACGGGTCCAGCATCGCATTACGTTCCTATAACAATCACGAGTTCAGGCACAACAGCTTCCAACTTCCAGCAGATGCTTACGATAAACAGCAATACATACAACGCATACATCAACTCCGGCTGGACAAACGTAGAGTTCACGACAGGCGCGAAAGGTTCAGGAACTCCGCTGCAGGCGTGGGTCGAGAGCAACCCGAGCAACACCGCGACAAGCACAGTGGTGTGGGTGTTTTTCCCTTCCGGCCTCGCATCAGGCAGCACAACAATATACATGGACTTCATGCCCAGCAACGTGATGTCGTCTTCCGGGCCTACAGGCGAGGCCCCGCAGCTTACAGGCACTTATGGGCAGTATGACAACGGAGCTAGTGTATTCAGCTTCTATGATGACTTCTCTAGTGCATCATTGACTGCGAATGGGAAATGGGTAGTTGAGGGAAGTCCTGCATATACTACGGGAACTGGACTGAGAGAAACAGGTTCGATCAGTAATAGTAACTTTGTTGCATCGTCTGGAACGTGGGATTCTACAGCGTACATCTCGGAAATGTATGGCTACCAAACGGATACGAATGGCAATGATAGGTTCTTTTCAGTTGTCACAGGGCAAACTGGTTCTAATCAGGGCGTATATTTTGAAGGTAATTCAGGAACACTTCAGTCCTATGTTCTGTATGGAGGTAGTGGTGGTCAAGGTTCATTTGCAGGAACAACATTAGGAACTACTGTAAACGCAATACTTTCTATTTATGCAGCACCAGGTGGAGGAACAACGTATGTGATGTATAACTATGTCCTTTCATCTACAGGTGCTCCACCAAGTCTAACTACTGCATACTATCAGCTCGGTGGCGCACTTTCCGCAACAAACTTCTATCAGTGGGTGAGAAGAAGACCAATTCCGCCCAACAACGTGATGCCAACAGTGAGCTTTGGCACGTTTAGTTGAAACCAGTTTCAAAATTAAACCGAAATTGCGGTGCAGTATCAACCATTAAGTTGGTTAAATCAACGAAACGTGTTGATTTTAAACAACTTCTCTATCGGCGCAATGATACTGTTATTTATTCCTTCATTTCCCTAGCATCGTGAGTGCATGCAGGACATCAAGCGCGCCACACGCCCTTCCAAGCGTTCCGATAAAGGGAATGCGCAGTCCGCGATGGAATACCTCATGACATACGGCTGGACGATTCTGATAGTGTCTGTAGTTATTGCGATGCTATTTCTATTGGGTATATTTCGTACAAATAGTGCTTCCTCTGCCTTCTGCACTCCTATTGCCCCTTACACTTGCAGCAGTCCGACTCTGCTCTCCAATGGTGTTCTGATAACCCAGATCGAAGAGCTCGGAAGCACGATAACCGTGAACGGACTAGGCTGCTCCAGCACCAACACCGCGCCTTCCTCATTCATGCCTACAAACGCGCAATTATTCTCAGGTGTTTCTAGCAGCCTCTCCTTCTCCTGCAATATACCGTCCACTGCGATAGGCACACCTTTCTCTGGCACGCTATGGATCCAATACATCAGCGGAGCGCAGACAGGCGTATCGCAGGTAAGCACTGTAGATGCAAAAGTGGTCCAATTAGTCCCTCCACCCGCATACTCATTCTCTGCGTCTGCGGTGTCTAATGGTATGGTGTCTTGCACTCCTTCGTGCTCTGGAACATTCTCGGCAGGGACGTCAATTTCCATTACAGAAACTCCATACGGCAGCAACGTATTCAATGGCTGGTCCGGGACCTCTTGTTCTGGCAGTTCAAACCCGTGCGCTTTCTCAATGCCTGCAGGTGCGGATACTGAGTCTGCAAGCTTCTACTTGCCAGTTGCATGCGCGCTCACAATCACAAGCAATGCGATATACACATCGCCCATCACGGCAACCATCAGCTATACAATGTATGGCGGTGGCGGTGCCGGAGGTAGTAACCAGTGCTGCGGCCAAGGCTCAAGCGGAAATACTGGTTCTGGCGGTGCGTCCAGCAGCGGAAGTTTCTCAATATCTGCAGGCAACACGATTACAATTTATGCGGGTGGCGGCGGTGCAGGTGGTGGCGGCCAGGTTAGTAGCAATTGCGGTGGGGATTGCTCCACTGGTGGTGGAGGTGGCTCTGGTTATTATGGTGGCGGTGGCGGTGCCGGTGGTGAAAGCTACGACAACAGCAAGCCTGCCTCGGGCGGCGGTGGTGGTGGAAGCTCTGCAGTTCTTGTAAGTGGAGTTGTGGTTGCTAGTGCTGCAGGTGGAGGCGGCGGTGCCGGTGGCGGCGGCAAGATTGGCGGTGGCGGCGGAGGCACAGGCAGCGGTGGCGGCTCTGGTGCCACGTGTACTAATTGCAACGGCGTTACTGGCCAGACCGGAAGCAGCTATACAGGAGGTGTTTCTTGGCCGGATACCGGTAGCGGCAACGGCGGAAGCTACGCTACTGCTGGTGGTGGTTATTCTGTATTATGTAGCGGCACAGGCGGAGGCGGCGGCGGATTCGGAGGTGGTGGAGGTGGTGGCGGTGGCGATTGCACCGTCGCAGGCGCAGGTGGCTCTAGCGGTGCATCAGGCACCACAGCTACTGGCTCTGGCGGTGCAGGCGGATCAACGGGATCTGCTGGTGGTGGTGGCACTGTCGGCAGCGGAGGTGCAGGAGGCAGCGTCCAGCTTTCATGGACCGGTCCTGGCACATGCATTCCATGACTCTGTTCTAATGCACTGCGTTTGCCGGTGAGAATCAGCTACACAGTGCAAACGTAAGGACGACTCCTATCTCTCCACAACTTTGTGGCATTGCCACCAGCTATTTATTACTTCGTCTCGATATTCTTACGAGTGCATGCAGGACATCAAGCGCGCCGAACGCCCTTCCAAGAAGTCCAATAAAGGGAATGCGCAGTCCGCGATGGAATACCTCATGACGTACGGCTGGACTATTCTAGTCATTTCCATCGTCATCTTAACGCTATCTTTATTAGGGATATTTCGCATTGGTGGTGCGTCATCATCTAATTTCTGCACACCTATTGCGCCTTTCACCTGCAGCAATCCAATTCTTAGCTCCAACGGAGTTCTGATAACCCAGATCGAAGAGCTCGGAAGCACGATAACCGTGAACGGACTAGGCTGCTCCGGCACCAACACCGCGCCTTCATCATTCATGCCTACAAACGCACAATTGTTCTCAGGTGTTCCTAGCAGTTTATCCTTCGCCTGCAACCTTCAGTCCACAACGATAGGCGCTCCTTTCACAGGCACTCTATGGATCCAATACAGCAGTGGAATGCAGACAGGAGTCACAGAGATCGGCACTGTCAGCACGCCCGTGGTCATCCTGGGGACGTCTCCTCCGTCTGCGATAGCTTACGTTCCGATAACCCTCGCGAATTCGAATGGCGCGACAGGCTCAAACTTCCAGCAGATGCTTACGATAAACAGTCAGACGTACAACACATACATCAACTCCGGCTGGATGAACGTCGAGTTCACTACGGGCCCTAACGCTGCAGGTACTGTACTTCAGGCATGGGTAGAGAGCAACCCGAGCAACACCGCGACAAGCACAGCGGTGTGGGTGCTTCTCCCTTCAGGTCTCGCATCAGGCAGCACAACAATATACATGGACTTCATGTCCACCAACGTGATGTCGTCATCCGGGCCGACTGGAGAGGCCCCACAGTTATCAGGCACCTACGCACAGTACGATAACGGAGCCAGCGTGTTCGCCAATTACAATAACTTCATCTCTTCAAGTTCCATAAGTGGATGGACCGAAGGCGGCCCTGGATGCTGGAACGGTTGCATCGAGACTTACAGTGCGAGCAACGGACTTACACTTACTGAAGGACCTTCAGGATATGGAACCAATAATGAAGGAGTCGCATCAACTTACGCCCTTACCATACCTTTTGTTTATGAGGCATATGGAGAAGCCAAAAATCTTCTGGGCTTCAGCTCGATAGGCTGCGTAGACTTTGGCCTGGATTATGCCACCAACAGTCTAAGCCAGATTGTAGGCGGCCCTTGGTTCTGGTCGCCAACTGGAGTTCAATACGCCTGCGGCGGCTCAACTTGGGAAGGCTTTGCAAACGGCGGCTATATGGCGATTTCGTCCTCTCCTAGTGGCAATTCAAACACCTTCTATGTGCTGGGCCAGACCGTAACAAGCACAAACGTTTATTGGTATGTTAACTACGGGCAGATAGGCAGTGTACTGTATAGTGCATCTTCTGGAAACTATGCCGGCTTCTGGGTGGATGGTGGCGACAACCAGTTCTACTACTGGATGCGCACTCGCGTCTATCCGCCAAGCAACGTGATGCCGAGCGCGACCTTTGGCGCGATTGCTTGAAAAGAGGATGGTATTGGCTGTAGGCATGCGTCAAAACAAAATAGAGATGGGAACGCCGCCTAAACCTTTCTTAGTTCTGCAACCTTGCCGAAGTCTACTGTCGATCCGTAGCCCACTGCTATCGCACGCATGCTGTCTATTTCGGTGCGCTTGAACATAGGAGAAAGCAGCTCGCTTGCCGGGATTGCATTTACTTCAACACCAGATGAGAAGTAACCCATCGCAGGCATCACTAGCAGCGGAACGCGATTGAATTCGCCGTAAAGGAAGCACCTCAGGCGCTCCCTTTTTCCAGAATTGCCAGTTATCCCGATGGTGGGATGTTCGTGCCCCATTATCATCATGCTGGTTTTGTCTCCGATCTCGGGCTCCGTGTCTCCGTGGAAGAACAGGTAATTGCCAAGTTCGGCCTGGTCTTTGTAAACTTTCAACCTCATCCTTTCGCTGTATCTCTCTACGAAATTGTCATGCTTTGTCTTTACCAGCGCGGTCTCCACGTTGTGCTTCTTCAGGAAGTCTGCAAGGTCAAAGAGCTCATTGAGCTCGTCGGTTATCACATCAGAGAACGTGTTCTTTATGTCGCCGGTTATCATGATCTTCTTGGCCTTCGTCATGTTCAATGCATTTCCCAGCGTTTCGAGTATGTGCCTTAGATTGACTTTCGGTATGAATGTCCCTTTGTTTGCCATCGCTCCCTCGTAGCCCAAGTGCAGGTCCGAGACAACGAGCATGTCCAGGCTGCGTATGTACGCCACTGGCAAGCCCTCCAAAAGTTCTACATCACTTGTCAGTCTCATCGGCACCCCTTATCTTCTTCATGACCATCCTGTGGAGCTTCTGCAGGTACGTGCGCCGCTCATTCATCATTACCACGTCCGCATGGCCGAACGTGATCATGCTGTGCGAGAACGGCGAAGGCAACGGCGTCGTTATGTGTTTGTGCTTTATCTCCTTGTTGCGCAACTCATCCAGGACTCTCTGCGCGTTCGGCAGGTCCATGACCTCGTTGAGTATCTCCCTGTATGTCTCTTTTATGACAGGGAAGTTCGGATCAATCTCCTCTGCGGCCTTGAGCAGCAGCTGCGAGTTCACCTGCTGCCTCCTGACCGTTATCTTGTAGCCCTTGTAGTTGCGCAGTATCATGAAGCTTCTCGCCGCCACCTGCCTGAACCTCCTCTTCATTATTTCTGTTCTTCTTATGTTGCGCCGCAGCATCTGCGCTATGCCTGTGGCATCTATCTCCGCTATGACCGCATCAAAGAGCTTATCATTCATGTCTAGCTTCTCGTCCTCTGTTGAGAATACAAACCCGTTATCTCCGACCATCATGCCTATGTCCGTGGAGAGCATATCAGACAGCACTATTGCAAAGGCTCTTGCCAGCGCGTCGTTTACCCTCCTGCCGTACAGCGCGTGGAATATCAGGTAGTTCGTGTCTGACTCGATGTCCTTTGTGGCTTCGACGAGAATCTGCTTGTTAGTTGGCACCGCACCGCAGAACAGCAGCTGCTCCAGGAAATAGCCGAATATCGCATGCTTCGCGTTATCGTCAATGGGAAGCGTGCCCAGATAATCATCTATCTCCTTGGGTATCCTTGCGGTGCGCGGGCTCCTGAACTTCCCGTTCTTGATGTATGCGCCGAGCCTGCCTGCGAATTCTTTTCTGAATTCACCAATATTATTAGCAAGCTCGAAGCTCAGCGGAAGCTGCTCAGAGAACCACGGCGGTATCGTAGGCGCGCTGGTCTGCGCTTCTGTGACATAGCAGTTCATGCCGCTCGCATGGTCAAACCTGTACAGCTTTCCGCCAAGCGTGAACACATCTCCTACCTTGAGCTGCATCAGGAACTCCTCTTCTATGCTGCCTATCCGCTTGTTGCCTGAGTGCACGTCTATAGCTACCTCGTCGGGTATGGTGCCAAGGTTGAGCATGTATATGACGCGCGCAAGCTTTCCGCGCCGTCCGAACACGCCCTCCTTCTCGTCATACCATATCTTGCCGTACACCCTCCTGCTTTCCAGGCCTACGTAGTTGCCTGCCAGGTAGTTGAGCAGTGCAGTGAAATCGTCCTTTGAGAGTGTATGGTACGGATATGTGTTCCTTACAAGTGCGTAAGCTTCGTCAGTGTTCCATTTCTTTGTAAGCGACATGCCGACTATGTGCTGCGCCAGCACGTCAAGTGCGTTCTTCGGCGTGAGGAACGCATCCAGATGGTGCTTGAGCGCCGCATCGAGCATGATGGTGCATTCCACAAGGTCATCGCGGTTGAGCACAATCATCTCGCCCTTCGCCACCGACTCGAACGAATGCCCTGCCCTGCCTATCCTCTGTATGGCTCTTGTGACGCTTTTTGGAGAGCCCAGCTGCAGCACGTTGTCGACCGCGCCTATGTCCATGCCGAGCTCCAAGCTCGTCGAAGATACCACGCACTTGAGCGCGCCCTTCTTGAGCAGCTCTTCCACCTCCAGCCTTGACTCCCTTGAGAGCGAGCCGTGGTGCGCAGCTATGCCCTCCCCATATCCAAAACGCTTCTTCAGGTTGAACACAACGCGTTCAGTGCCGCTCCTTGTGTTCGTGAATATCAGCGTTGTCTTGCCCTTCTTTATTATCGAGTCCATCTCCTTGTAGAGCGCATCTTCGATCTCTTCCTCTTTCGTGTAGATCATGTCCTTTACCGGGCTCATCGCCTTTATGTCGAGCTTCTTGCTCCATGACGCATCCACGATTGTGCAGTCATTGAGCTGTTCGCCGCTGTAGCCCACAAGGTACTTCGCGGCCTCATCAAGAGGGTACAGCGTAGCGCCCATCCCTATCATCACCATCCTGTGCCCTATTATCTCCTTGAGCCGCTCCACGCTCAGTGCAAGATGAACTCCGCGCTTGTTGTTGGCAAGCTCGTGTATCTCGTCGATTATCACGAATTCAGCGCTCTTCAGGTTCTCCACGAACTTCTCGGAATTTATCATTATTGCCAGGCTTTCAGGAGTGGTGACAAGTATGTTCGGCGGCCTCACCAGCTGCCTGTGCCTCTCCTGCTGCGAAGTATCCCCTGTTCTCACGCCTATGGTGACCTGCCTTATGTTGCTTTTCAGTATGTCGACGCCCTTCTCCTTCATGATAAGGGAGTATACCTCTTCCAAGGGCCTTGTAAGGTTCTTGTAGATGTCGTTGTTCAGCGCCCTCAGGGGTGACACGTATATGCAGTACACCTTGTCCTTGAGCTTGCCCTGCAGGCTGTAATCGAACAGCCTGCTTATTATCGAAAGGAATGCCGACAGCGTCTTGCCGCTGCCTGTGGGTGCCGTGACAAGCAGGCTCTTGTTCTCGCAGATGAGCTTGAATGCGTACTTCTGAGGCGGCGTGAGCTTTCCGAAGTTCTTCGTGAACCATTCCCTCACGTAAGGGTTGAGCACGCCAAGGCTTTCACTGTCATCAAAAGGTTTCTCTGCATAATTCAGCATAAGTTCGCCTGCAAGGAAATAGACTGGATTGCCGCCTGCGCGCGCATCGCGCTAGAAAGGCACCATGATCCTGCTACATTAATCATTGAATGAACTAGAATAATTATCTATCCTTTTAATCCAAACCTAATCCGTATGATCTCCTTCTCCCTCTTTTTCATCCTTTTGTCGTAAAGGTCCAGTATCTCCAGCGTTGACGAGATCTGCTGGTGTGTTGCAAGCGCGGTCTCATCGTGGAACTTTGCATCCGGAACCACGCTGACTTTCATATAAGAATACCCTTTCTTGTCCAACTCCTTCGCCATATCTTCGGAAGACACTGCTCTTTGGAAGTACCGTTCGAAAGTATCCGAGAAGTAGCTCATTATCTGCCTTCTCCTGAGCCCGAACCAGTAATGCAGTACGAACCACATGACCTTGTTGGCGCGTATATGGTCGCAGTATACGTATACCCTGCCTGCAGAGTCAAGGTCCAGGTATCTCCTGGCAAAGCTTATGTTCTCAGGTGTGCTCAGCGACCGTTCCTCCTTGCGTATGCGCACTCCGGGAAGACGGGGCTCAATGTATGCTGCCATGCTCGCAGCTTCTGATGTGTGCACTTTCGGGTTTGTATAGCCGCTGCAGGCTATGACCTCGCTAATATTGTGCGCTTTTGAAAACTTCACAAATCGATTGAGATATCCCTGGTATTGCCGCACGCACTTTTTGTCCAAGCCTAGTATGCCGTATGACAGCAAAACTGCACAATTCTTCGCCATGCTATCTTCTCTAGCGTTCTAAAAAAGAGAAAGCGCACACAATATGCCGACTGTTCGCTACTTGTACACTGACTTGTACTTGTTCCCGCTGTCGTCTGTTATGCGTATGCACTCGCCCTCGCATTCTATGAGGCACGCCTGGCACAGTATGCACGAGCTGCCGTTCACAGCTGCTGAGATGCCGCCGCTGGTTCCGTCGTTCTCTACCGCGAAGTGCTTGTGGCCGTCGTTGATCTTTGACCATTTGTCCTTTACCTGTCCATTGACGGCGCCCTTCCACTTCGCCTCTTCAGGAGCGGAGTCTGCGTTGACCTTGCTAGCGTCTGCCCTGGACCTCATCTCGTATGTGCCTACGGGGCACACGTCCTTGCAGTGCTGGCATCCTGTGCAAAAAGGCTTGTCAACGTAGACGTCCATTCAATCAACTCTCAAAGATTACAGGGCTCAACCGCCGAACAGGCTGGCCAATCCTCCTGCGGCCTCCTCTTCGCGCTTTGCCTGGTCCTCCTTGTTATCCTCTTTCTTCTTTTCCTCTTTTGCGGGGGCCGCTGGCGCAGAAGCTGCTGCCTGGACAGGTGCTGCTTGTGCCGTCTTCAACACGGCCTTTATGTCAACGCCCTTGAGTGATGCAATCAGGGCCTTTGCCTGCGCTTCGTCAGGTTCTATCCCTGCGGCCTTCACTACGTCCATTATCGCTTTTTCGTCTATCTTCTTGCCTGCCTCTTCGAGAAGCAATGCTGCATATACATATTCCATTGTTTCACCTTAAATATCACTAATTCTTATGACTCAAGCTATTTAATGCTGACGCATGCGACGCCGCATTGGACAGGAGCTTTTCTGTTATGCCCTTGTCGTAGATTCCGGCATGCACGCCCACAGCCATCGCATTGTTGAACGCCTTCGTTATCAGCGTATTGATCGTGTAGCTGTTCGTTATCCCGCATTCGAAGCATATTGCCACTGCAGAGTTGAAGCTGCGCGCTATCTCCTCTGCTGTCTTGCCCGGATTGATGTCAAGCACCGCCTTCTTGAACAGCAGGCCTCCTGATATGATCTCAACGGGCTCTATCACCGCGGTGAACGGCGTTATGCCAAGCGTGTGCAGCGCCTTCGAGAGTGCGGGCGATATCACCTCGTTCTGCTTGACGACTACCTTGTCCTTTCCTATGACTACTTTGCCCTTCTGTATTTGAACGTCTATTCCTGCCGCCTTGACCTCTGTGACCGCCTGGCCTGGCTGCAGGCTTGTCTCTCCAGCGTGCACGGACACATCTGCCGTTGCAATCTGCTTGGGCTTAGCCTCCAACTTTATCCTGTTGCTCTGGAATATCTTGAAAAGCTCGAACGGGTCCTCGTTGCTAAGCACTATCGCGCACGTGCCTGAAAGCGCCGCAGCTAGCTTCTTCGAGTCTGCGTTGGTTTCGAGTATCCTCTCCAGCATCTTTTTCCTGCCAAGTACGAACTCTGCCTTGCCCTTTAGCTTGTTCTTTGTCGCCTGCAGCAACCTGTCCGGTATGCCGCTCAGCTGTATTATGCCTACTGTCTTGTACTTCTTCAGCACAGTCTGCCTGTTAAGCACGAATTCCTTCTTCTGGGATTTTGTCAACATCACATCAGCCTCAACGGCGCACTCATCGTCATCTTCACGAAAACGGACTTGATGTGCGGCCTTCCGACTTTCCTTACAAGCGAACTCAATACTTCGTCAATGTTTGCGGCAAGATCCGCTGCTTTCATGTTCTCTGCGCCAACTACGCAGTGCACCGTGGGCAGGTACTTGCCCTTGCTCCTTATCGATATGGACCTGCTGCTTTCACTTATTACCTTCGCAACGTCAGTGTCTATGAGCGGCCTCGGCATCTTGTTCCTTGGTCCGAGAAATGGTCCAAGCACTTTCGCTATCTGGGGCATGAGGCTTGGCTCTGCGAACAGCTCGTACTCTAGGAGTTCTGCCATCCTCTTCTTGTCAGTAGTTAGGTCTGCAAGCTGGTTGGCGTGAATGAGCTTCGCGTTTATCTGCGCAGCCGCATCAATCATCTTGTTGTTGTCTGCGAAGACCACGACTCCCCTCACCCTGCCCGTGCTGTTGGGCAGCTTTATCTCCATGTTGAGCCTGTTGTCCTGCTTGCTGAAGTCGAGGCCCGTGAAGTTCACAGCGAGCTCGACGCTCTGCGTGAACTTGCGTTTGCCCTTGTTAGTGTCAACGAATGCGCTGAACTTTTCCAATTGTTCTGTTTCCATGAAAGCCCTCCTGCATATTGCAGTGATACCGGGAGAACCAGCATTATGTTTCTGTAGCAACTGATTTATAAACTTTGCTTTTCTGGGACGTCATGCCAAGTAAAACTATAATTTACGGGCAGCAACAGTTATCTGCTGGGTGTCGTCATCAGGGAACTCAAAGGTTAATGACTTGAATATCTGGGCTATCGCGAAGCCTGCCTGCCTCAGCATCTCATCCAGCTTTTCGATTGAGAAAAACATCATCTGCTTTGTTGCATGCCAGACTATCTGGTATGTGCTGTATTTCTTCTCAAGAAACTCTTCATCAACGACCCAGTATTCTCCCTCGATCCTGTTGCGTGCCAGCCTGACTAGGCTGTCGCTTGCAAAATTCGCGAATATAGGACGCATATACTTGACGGCCGCTTCGCGGTTGGGCAGGTCCATTATGAGAAAGCCTCCGCGCCTGAGAAGCCTGTTGAATTCGTGCAATGTCTGCATGTTGCCGTTGTAATCAAAGTATCCAAAAGAGGTGAACAAATTTAGCACGGCGTCGAAAGACCCTGGTTCGAGGCCTGTGCGCCTCATGTCCGCAACGACATAGCGGTCCTGGAATTCTGGATATCTCCTTTGGGCCTTGGCTATGAAATCAGACTCTATGTCCACGCCATACACATCGAGGCCTCCTTCTCGGAATGTGCCGTCATGCCTGCCCCAACCGCAAGGTATATCCGCTACTTTTTTTATTTCAGAATCTGTGGTGCTCCGCAGAAGCGAAACAAGCGCTGAGAAGTACCTCGCCTCTCTGACTGCCCTGTCGCCGCCTGCCTGTGTCTCGGATATCGACCATTCTGCTTCCTTTAACAGAGAAGAATTTGCCACAAATGCATTGAATTATCCAGATACTTATGTGCTTGTTTTTCATCTGGTTGTATGCGATATTTTGTAACTCCGCTTGAGAATTAAGGATTCATTACAGTGACAAACAAGCACCGAGAGGGTTCGTTACTGGCAGTAAAAAGCCCTAGTTTGGCTTCGTTTCAGCCATTTCTTAACCTCAACTAGAAAGTAGAAGACAAAGAGGTCAGTTCTTTCTTAATGCTCTTAACAGCTCTAGTGTTTTCAACAGCGCTCTTGTTTTAGGCAGGTCCTCTCTACCTGCGGTCTCGTTTGATGCATCGCTAAGTAACGCGTCAAACTGTTCAACAGTAATTCCAGTAATTGTGACTTCTCCGATTTCGGATGCGTCGTCCGCCTCAATTCTTGGCGTTGCTGCTTCATCAGCCTTAACTCCGACAACCAACGACACGGCAGTATTGCCATTCGGCAAGAAGACGAACATCCCTTTATTATTGCTAATACGGTGGATGCCTGCCTTTAGTGCCTTGTCAAGCTCTCCAGATTCATGTAGGCTTTTTACATCGAAATAGAACCCGCCATCTCTTACTTGATCATTCAGTTCTTTTGAATCTAGATTCTGGTCTAGCTCTTTTACCTCTTGATCAGTCATGAATCTTAGGTGGTTTCGCCGCAGAAGTTCTATAGAATATTCGAGATTTGCAGCAGTCTTGATTATGAATACCGTTGTAGTGTTTACTTTTACTTTCTCAAACTGCGGTTCAGCCCTTAATTTAGTTCCATTAATTCCAGACATTTTGACACATTGTTATTTCCATTTATCCAGATACTTATGTGCTTGGTTACCTCGTAGTTTGTTTGCGGGAGTTTGCGGTTCTGCAAACTTGTAAGACGGGCGCAACCCCATCCAACCAATGAGCAATTTTAAGGGATTTGGACCCTGATTCTACGTAGTGTCACTTCTAGGAAGCCCTGAGAGGTCTCGGCGAATATCATTTAAACCCTTAACAGATTTCTGCTGATTTTCATAGTTGAAACATAATATGATATGAGTGCTCCGACGTCAAGGGGTACAAAATGGGTTTATAAATAGGGGATAAATTTTTGTCTTTTATCCCATCTCCCAAAAAGATAAAAGCCCTTATGTAAGTTCGGCGCTTTCCAGAGTGTTTCTGGACGTTTGCAGACGAGAAGGGAGAGGATAAGTTATCCTTAATAACTTGTGTTATACTCGGTTAAAAACCCTAGGAGAGACAATTACTGACAGTAAAAGCCCGAAGCAGTAGTTATCTGATCCAAAAAGGTGCATAAACAATACATATTTAAATCATACCCCCATAAGGTATATTGTGATAAGATGAATGTTGTCATAAGAAACAAGATGCTTCAAATTTTAGATATCATGGTTAAAGAAGGATATGCAAATACAAAGTCAGAAGCAATTCGGCTGGCAATACTCAATTTTGGAGAAAAATATATTGGCGAAGACGTCTTAGTAAGTGAAAAACTTGATGAGATCGACAACATGATAAAGGCAGGAAAGAGAAAAACGCTGAACGCTAAAGAGGCATTGGGCATCCACGCAAGATATCTTAAGTGATAAACACGTACAAAGCCGAGTTTGATCAAGACTGGCCGAGATATTTCGATGTACTGGATAACAGCATAAAGGAGAGGATTGCAAAGAAAATAGGGAAGATTCTTGAATATCCCATTAAAAGACATTTGAAGAATATTTCTTTCTTTGTGGATGAAGTGGGACAGTATAGAATTATTTACAGAGTATTTGATGAAACTAAGCAAGTACGTTTCTATTTTGTAGGCACACACAAGGAATATGAAAAGTGGTACAGACAGGGTTTCTGAAGGAAGCAGCCCTTTTTATCCCTTACAAATAAGCCTTAAACCCTGAGAGGGAATTGGATTCTTGATCATCTGTCTCCGTTCTGGTACAACAAGTCTCTCCTTATGTTCATTGCAGTTGGCAGCAGTCCTGCGCCAGGCGCTTCCACAGCGTAGTATCTGTCTTTGTATATGTTGGATTTGATCACTATTTTGTTTGCGGTTCCTCTGAGTTGGCCCAGCGGGCTGTCCCTTGGCATGCTCTGCAGGCCTACTGATATCTCAGGGGCGTCTTCCCCCATTACAAACCTTGCAACATACTTAAATGTGGAATTTTTCTTCATTTCGTTGTCCATCTTCAGTTTCATATCCTCGTCTATCTCCCTAACTCTCAGAAGAAGCCTGCTCGGGTCGCTCTCCGAGAGGTACTTTTCTGGGATGAAAGGGACGATCTTCACATCATCTATGCTGGCATTAACTCCTGCGGTTCTGACTAGTATCAGTATCTTGTTTGCAACATCAGTGCCACTCAAGTCTCTGGTCGGATCTGGCTCGGTATAGCCTTCTGTTATCGCTTTAGACAGTGCCACTGAGAATTTCCTTCCGGCCTCAAGTTCCGATGTTATGTAAGCCAGAGTGCCTGAGAAACTTCCGGTGATTTCGGTCGGGATCTCTCCAAGATCCCGCATGTCTCTTATGATGTCAACTGCTTCCGCCCCTGCCATTACAGAGCACCTATACCTGTATCTCTTGGGGTTTGCCGTCAGTGTTTGGAAAGTGCTGAAATCGCTCTGAACAAGCGGATTCTTGTTTGCAGTGACTATCTTATGGTGAGTCTCTTCTATGACCTTCCTGTGCAGCGCCAGCATGTCCTGTGACGGGGTGACATCTATCATTGTCACGCTGTCTTCGCTTGCTCTCAGCAGATCCACAAGACGTATGGGGTCTTTGTACGCGATGCCTTCCGTGCTCCTGGATGCAAAATCCCTAACAAGTGTCTCTTTAAGACCATCAGGATCGTACAAAAACGAGGTGCTGGAAGCCACGCCAACTATGCTTATCGGGTTCCTACGGTGCAGAGGGTCTGTATCCCCCTTGTCGTATATTTGTGATACTAGCGTTTTTCCGACCTTGCCGGTGGCGCCAATTATGAAAATAGACTCGGGCATGCATTTACCTCATAAGGATTGCATAGTGCCTCTCTCTATACTCTGTGCACTATGTCTTCGAGCTTCTTTCTCGGCTTGGGCGCTGGGTTCTCTGCAGGATATCCTATGGGCATCAGCATCACCGGAGCCAGCGTCTTCGGTGCGCCCACCGCTTCCGACAGCTTGTCAGGATCAAAGCTTCCGACCCACACACAGCCCAAGCCAAGCGCAGTCACAGCAAGCTGTGCATAAGATGCTGCTATCGTGGCGTCTTGCACTGGGAATATGTTGGGCAACGGTCTCTTGCTGTCCTTATCTTCAGTTTCAATATTTGCGCAAAAAACAAGCACTGCAGGAGCAGTGTACACGAATTCCTGCTTTGCCGCAGATTTCAATTTGGCCGTTTTGTTCTTGCCTTCCATTAAGAATATCACATAGTTCTGTGCGTTGTGAGCCGACGGAGCGGAATTAGCTGCTTCAAGCACCTTTCTTATCTTGTCCGCCTCCACGGGCCTGTCAATGAAAGCGCGTATCGAATGCCTGCTTTTTATCACATCGAAGAATTCCATGTCTACCTATGTAACTTCAAAACTTAAGAAGCTTTTCTATAATATGCATAGACTTCTCGGATCTGGCGGGATTTTCATGAGCTTTTGGTTTTGATTAAACTTTTTCCAAAAGTTTATTTTGAACCCGCAACCACCCGGTCCGAAGCCGGGCGCGCTATCCAAGTTGCGCCACAGATCCAGCAAATCATGGTATGGCAAAGAATAAGATTATGGAGTCTACTGCTGCCTGTGCGCCTCTTCCCATGCCGGCAGCCTTGCCTGCTTTATCCTGTCCATCGTCGCCCAGTATTCGCGCAGGTAGCCGTTCAGAACGCCCGTCTTCAGGTTGGCCTTTATTGCGCTTATGGTGTAATGGTCCGAGGGGTAGCCAGAGCCTATGTGCATCTTCAATGTGCGCTCCACCCTTTTCATCTCCCTGTCCCTGACGACCTTTGCGATTATGCTGGACGCAGAGACGACGGGATACCTGGCATCCGCCTTGTGCTCAGCCACGATCCTCACCTGCTTTGTTTCGGGGTGGCGCTCTGATTTTATGCCCGCTACCTTCGTTGACTTCGCGCTTGACATGCTGAACCTTATGCCGAACTTCTCGGCTATCACGTCAGGCGAATCAAGATAGATGGTGCTGATGTCCCCTTTCATGCTGTCGAAGAGCCTCGCAAAATGCACCGCCTCCAGCTCATTGAGCGATATGTTGTTGTGCATCGCCTCATTGATCTCTGCCGGCATTATCCTGTCGACTTTTATCTCGTGGGCTATCTCCTCTATAAGGCCGTACAGGTTGTTGCGCCTTTTCTCTGTGAGGAGCTTGGAATCCCTGACCCCTATCTCCGATAACATGTGCAGGCTGCTCTTCTTCACAGAGACCAGGCTTATCACGAGAGGCCCCACGACTGCGCCCCTGCCTGCCTCATCTCCACCACAAAGAATCATAATAGCACCAACAGCCATTGCTGTTGAGAAATCTGAGTGCGGGAATATATACTTTTCCCTCTGCTAGGGGTGCCGAGCAATTTGCGGCGCTGTTGCTCGCTTCGATGCCGCTGAATAGAATCAGAGGAACTTATCAGAGAAACTTCCTGTCGACGACCATGAAGTCGTTCACAGCAGTTAGTGCGTTGTAGGGCACCTTTATCTGGTTGTCTTCCTGCTTGACCTTGCTGGCGATATTGCTGTCAGGGTTCGGCTCGACAATGATGCTCACTATCTTGCCTGTTACCTCGCTCACTTCTGCGTCGATGAACCTGCCGAGGTCGAAACCGTCGCTTGTCACCACGCGCTTACCAACCAGCTGTTTTGCTATGATGTATTTTACCATATAAGCTACCTCAAATCAGCAACAGGATAGTATATACAGCAACTTATTAATAGGTTTAGGTATCGTCGTTTTGACTTCGCTCTAATGATTCACGAGGGCAACACTGTCCGTTATCCCGCACCGCACCCTCCTGATGGGCCCCTGCGCCACAATTTTCTAAGCCCGCCGCGCATCTTGACTAAGGCTTTATACTTTGTCATGGGAATAGTAACATATGATGGACAACATCCTGTTCAAGGACAAGCAGCTGAGGATGCTTCTCACCCTTAATGACAGTTCGCAGAGTTGGTATCTATCGACCCTAGCGAAGCATTCAAACTCCACGTACGTGCACGCCTGCAATTTCGTAAACGCGTGCGAGAGCCTCGGCCTTGCGATCAGCGAGAAGCACGGGAAGATAAAGACGGTAAAGCTCACTGAGAAAGGCTACAAGCTAGCGGAGCTCCTGGAGAGCGCAACCTCGATAATAGGTAGCAATGCCAAGAGCGCCAAGGCCGAGACGCAGGAACTGCCGAAATGACTGGCCGCCATTAGAGCGGCACCGAACAAAGAACTCTGATGAACATGGAAAACAAGCCAAGGGTTAGCAAATGGATTCTGGGCGGATACTTGCTTTTGGCCATTATGGTCTCAGGCATCTTTATCACACTGGCGCTCGTCATCCCTTTCAGGTCAAGCATCGGATTTGAATTGTTCTGCCTATTGACAATAGTTGTCGTGGCTCTGGTGTGTGCCGCCCCCTATAGCCTATATACGACCAGGTACGTAATAAACAAGGGCAAGCTATCATCCAGATCGATCTTCGCCTCCATAGACATTGACAAAAAAGACATAGCCAAAGTCGAGCAGACAAGAATACCGTTCATGTTCCGGGGATTTGGCGCAGGCGTCCATTCAGGATGGTTCTATATCCCTGGCATCGGCTGGACAAAGGTAATAATGACAAACTTGATTGATGGCGTGCTGCTGAAAACCAAAGACAACAAGAACTATCTGATCACTCCTTCAAATCCCAAAGGCTTTGTAAAACTGTTAAAGTAAAAGAAACTCAATTGACTACACTACGTTGAGTGTGGTTCTCTTCTTCACGGCGTTAAGCACATGTGCATAGTCCCTGTAGTGCGCGATGGCGGTTAGAGTTAGCGTGTACTCGCCCACGTCGGCGTTGAGGCTGTTGAACACGTCCATGCGCACCTCTTTTTCCTCATCAGGCGCGAGCTCTCCCACGTGCACCTCCCTTTGCCTGGCTACGCCTATCTCATCAAATCCGAGCTGCTGGGGCAGCTCAGCAACTATGGAAGTAAGCAGCACCTCCTTTGTCATGTTCCTTACCTTCACGAACAGGCTTGCGCCTCCTGTCCTGCGCGAATACAGCTTGTAGGGCACGAGCTCTGTGGAGATCCTGTATGGAGAGTTCTTTGCGATGTCCGTGCTTACATCGCGCTTTCCGAAGATGTTGAATATTCCCATCCAATCGCATTCTCATTATTGCTTGCTATGCTTATATATTTTATTGTTGATTATGGTATCACTACATGGTGGGTGTAGGAGTCTTCAGATGCCGATAAAATACACTCTTACCAAAAATGACCTGCTTGCGGAGAAGATTCATAAATACGTCCTGGACTCTGGAAATTCCAATTCTGAAAAAGAGTCTGCCACTGACAACGACTACCTGAAGGCGAAGGCGACGATAATAGCGGCATTCGCATCATCACTCTCATGGCAGACCTTCAGGACGCTGAAGGACAGCATGCCCATACTCCGAAGTCCTGAAATAAAGAACGAATATGACCTTGCCAAGTCCATGCGCTGGAAGCAGATCAGGAGCGCAGACATACAGGAGGTCGCAAGCATGAACATCAGCGAAAGAACATTCTTTACGTGGCTGCTGTTCAATGTAAACAAAGAAGAGCACGAACTCTACAAAAAGGCATGGGGCTCGCTCAGGCAGGAGTTTGCGCAGGAATGCGACGACATAAGCAACGGAAATCGGTAGCCGAGTAAACTTTTGCGTCAGTTTCTTACAAAGCGTATTGAAAAGGTTATTTAAATCTTGCATGAGCAGCGCTGCTGCCTGATTTGATCTGCTGACATTCAATAGGGTAACGGGGGTATTAAGTGGACGGAACGCTCATGGAGACTGAAGGTGTGACTACTAAGAAGTCTACAGAAGTGACGCAGGAGATACCCAAGGTAACACTGGACTATTTCAACGGGGACGAGATACGGGCCCGCGTGTTCTACGAGAAGTACGTGCTGAAGGACCAGAACGACAAAGAGCTGGAATATGTTCCTGAAGACATGTGGAAGAGGCTGTCAAGGGAAATTTCTGGTGTAGAGACCACCGAAGCGAAAAGAAACGAATGGAACGATAAGTTCCTGTGGCTGATGCAGGACTTCAGGTTCATACCCGGAGGCCGGATAATGTTCGGCGCAGGACGCAAGCTCCGAGTTACGCTTCTAAATTGTTACGTCATTCCGATAAGAGCGGATTCCATTGAGGCGATATTCGACTGGTGCAAGGAAGCGGCGAG
>CAISDH010000007.1 GCA_903884115.1 uncultured Microcaldota archaeon
TATCGGTAGGGCGTTGAATGTCAGAGATAAGGTGTTGGACTTCGCCTGGTTGTTGGACTTGTCGATCACGTTCTCTGTCAACGTGTATGTGCCTGCAGCAGAGGCAGTGACCTTGCTGCCTAAGACGGTGAGCCCGGACTGAGCGTTGAATGTGTAGGAGTATGGCCCTGTTCCCAGGGATGTGGTGTTGGTTATCAGGATGTACTGGTTGATGTCTGTAGATGTAACATTCGATGAAATCGAGATTGTGGGTACTGCGTTGAACGTCAGGAATAACTGGTTTGACTGCGCCTGGTTGTTGGACTTATCGGTCACTTTCTCTATAATTGCGTACGTTCCCGCTACTGGTGCAGTGACAGTGTTACCAGATACTATAAGGCCGACCTGTGAGGAGTAGGTGTAGGTGTACGGGCCTGTGCCGTACTGTGTAGTGTTCGATAGGAGTGTGTATTGGTTGATGTCTGTGGATGGGACGTTGGAAGAGATTGCGATTGTCGGCAGCGAGTTGAACGTGAGAGACAGGGTGTTGGACTTCGTCTGTTTGTTGAGTTTGTCGATCACGTTCTCTGTCAGCGTGTAGGTTCCTGCAGCAGAGGCAGTGACCTTGCTGCCTAAGACGGTGAGCCCGGACTGGGCGTTGAACGTGTAGGAGTATGGCCCTGTTCCCAGGGATGTGGTGTTGGTTATCAGGATGTACTGGTTGATGTCTGTAGATGAAACGTTGGGAGAAATCGAGATCGTCGGGAGCGCATTGACAGTGATGATAGAGGATGGGGAGTATGCGGTCGTACCGGTTTTGTCAGTCACCTTCTCTATGGCACTATATGTTCCGGGGTTTGCAAACGTGATGGTGTTGCCAGTGACGGTCACTCCTGAATTTGGGTTGACGGCGTAATTCCAAATATATGGCTTCGTGTTGCCAAATATCCCACCAAATGTGATATTGGCGAATATGACAGACTGCCCAACATCAATGGAGTTTGTTGATGGAGTCAGAGATATGATAGACAGTGTACTGTTTTCCATAACGCTGCATGAATAGCTGCTGTTAGTGAATGTAAGTGTCACGCTGCCTCCGCCGCCTCCGCTGCCGCCATAGCCGCCTGCGCCGCCAATGCCATTGCCGCCTGCCGATCTCAGTGCGCCGGCACCACCTGGCATTGTTGCAGAATAGCCTGATGAGCCGCTAGAGCCTCCATTGCCACCTACTGTGTAATCATCGCCTGCTCCCCCTCCGCCGCCACCATAACCGCCGCCGCCACCACCATTGCCTACGAAGCCACTCTCTCCGGTGCCTCCGCTAAAGGCAGTTCCACCGCTGGTTTGGACGTTAGCATAAGTACGGTCGGCACCCCCTGTGAATTGGCTTCCGCTATTGCCACTTAGACATACCCCACTAGGAGGGTTGCAATATCCTCCGGCACCTCCACTGGTTGATGTGCCGCCTCCGCCGCCAACCATCATGCCTGAGCCGCCGACTCCGCCATTGCCACCTGCAGCGCTCGAAACCACCGATCCGTTTACCAGTATTGCGGAACTTCCACCTCCGCCGCCGCTTGAGGCAGTGACCTCATATGCCCATGTGGCATTTTTGTATATAATAGGAGAGCCCTCTGTGCCTCCGCCGCCTCCATAGTAGCCGCTTCCGCCTCCGCCGCCGTTCAGTGCACTGCCGTAGGTGTAACCGGTGATCTCACCCCCGCCGCCACCTCCGCCACCTCCAGCATAGACTGCCACCGCAGAACCGCGAGATACTGCAAAACTGCCGTAGCTGTAGGTTCCGTTAGAACCTGTAGCACCAATGTATGAATCTATGTTTCGTATGCCGCCACCTCCCCCACCTCCGCCGCCATACATAGTGTATTTGACTGTTGTTGCGATGGGTGAGATGTAGGATATGCTGTTTGCTATAGTGAAAGAGCAGGAAGATGCTCTTGCATAGGGGCATATCCTTAACAGCATTATCACGGACACTAGGAGCAGCAGCAAAGGAGCCTTCATGTGGTTATGCGATGCCATGCTATCGCTCAAGCCCGGACTTGTCGATTACTGATTCTACATTGCAGCCAGTTCCCAGTATCTTGTGAATCGTGATTTGCCGTGAGAAAGTTGGACTTGACGCATGAGTCAAACCCAGAATTGTAAAGAGTACATAATCGTCCTTCATGTAACTACCATTGTTTGTGCCGCTATAGCCAGATCTTATGTCCAAACCGCGTATTTCGATCTAACTTTATTTGCAGAGTCCCCCAACTTTACGCACGTCCATCAGCTTTAGGAGATATTTATATTTATCGGTGGCAGAAATTTTGCCTTTTAATCAACAACTTGCACTTTTAATAGGGTATTTTGGGGATTAAAAATGCAAAGGCGGTGGCAGGTGGCACGGTAGAAACAGAAGTCGGTAATAGTATGTCAGGCACCAAAGGATATGGAACCCAGCTGTATGCTGCCTGCGGCATCATTGGATTTTCACGACGACAGAATGAGGTCTGTCGTCTTAAAAGTATGGACCTATTGGGCTTGCGTGCCAGAAGCTAGGAATTTTCAGACTGCCCTCACTCCCCTAGAACACTCATTGGCCTTTCTGAAACACGCCTCAGCCTCGTCGGCTTCCCCTCTTTTATCGTGCACAGCACCTTGGTTATACCATGCTTTCGCGTTGTAGGGGTCGATTTCAGTAGCTTTCTCAAATGCTACGAGAGCATATCCCCACTCTTCTTTTTCGCTGTACGCTATGCCTTTGTTGTTCCATGCCTCTGCGTTGGCAGGATCCAGCCTTATCACAGCGTCGAAGGCGGCAAGAGCAGTTTCTACTTCTCCATTCCTACAATACGCAAGCCCTAAGTTACTCCATGCATCTATATTTGTAGGATCCAATTCCGTCGCCCTCTCGAATGCAAAGATGGCAGAATCAGTTTCTTCCTTCTCTACGTGCAATACGCCCTTATTGTACCATGCCTCTGCGTTGGCAGGATTCAGCCTTATCACGATGTCGAAGGCAGCAAGCGCCTCGTCAGTTTCTCCATTTCTGCAGTGCATGAGCCCTTTGTTGTTCCATGCGGATGCGTTCGCCGGCTCCAGTTCTGTCACCTGCCTATAGGCAAATATTGCGTCGTCCCATGCTCCCTTTTTGCTATACGCGATTCCAAGGTTGTACCACACCTCTGCGTTGGCAGGGTCCAGCCCTATCAGCTTCTTGAATGCTGCGATCGCGGCATCAGTTTCTCCCTTTACGCCATGCGCCAACCCTTCTTCGTACAATGTGGTCGCATCTTGGCGCAGCATCTCGTTCGGCACGTTATGCTTATTAGGTACGGTCTTTCCGCCTTTCATATCATCAACAGGACGCTATGAGATTTAGGAGATACTTATACGTTTAGTTTAGGAGTTTGTTGAAAGGTAAATCCAGACGGTTCAATGATATGAATTGTATATGCGTGTATCATTTAGGATTTGAACCAGAGTTTTCGAGTATGCCTGCGGCCAATGGTGCTTACGAGGATGAGCTGTTAGTCAGGCTGCATAACTCCGCAGTCGCGCTATTTCTTATTGACGTCTTCTTCGGTTTCTTTGAGTTCCTGCTCTTCTACGTCCCTTAGAAGATCCTTAAGGGTTTCAAGAATATTTGGATTTATGACAGGCGCCAATTTGTCAACTACTGCATTTACCGAAATGCGCAGCGACTGGCGCAACTCATTGAGCTTGGTGTGCCATTTATCGGCATTTTCCTGCGCAGCCATTATTTCTTTCTGGGCAGCCCTCAGGCCTTCTGCAGTCTGCTTGAAATCTTCCACGTATTGCTGCTCGGCAGGGCTAATCTCAGGCTTATTCTTTACAAAGACGGCCCACCCATGTGCGTTCATGCCCTTGCTGCCGAAAACTTGCAGCATTCCAGACTTAGGGTCGCCCGCGCTGCCTTTATAGTGCGTCACTATCACAGGATAATTGCCAGATGCTGGTCCACGATATTCCCAGGCTTTCTCTGATGGTAGCAATGCCTCGAATTCGGCCATGATCTCAGCCTGCCGACTTTCAGAAAGATCGTCAAAATCAGAATCTTCACCGTACAGGATCTGCCTGCTGCCATCTGGAAGTATTTTACATGGACCGTTATGAAGGTACACGCCTTTCTCTTTCGTGATCACTTCGCGCAGGTTTAGCAGGTTATTAACTGCCGCATTTGACCTTGCTATTACTGCAAGCTCAGCAGCGCTTGCGGGGTGGCACTTGTTAGGAGCCCTTAAGGCCTTCCCCGTATACTCCCTAGTAGAAATTTGTACGTCAAACTCGGCTTGTTTTTGATCCTCTGTACCGTGTGGAGCAGACTTTGGTCCTGGCATTATAAACACTATAAAAGACACGGTTTATCCAGATATATATACGTGGCGGTTCCTGCTTCCTGACAGGTTTGTTGTGGAATTTTGTGATTTTGTAGGTCAGGATTTGCTATCATGTAGAGAGGCTTTTTATTAGCCCAGTTCCATAAGGCAGCGTATCGCATGCTGCCTTACATCGTCCTGGTGGGCTCCTCAATCGGCTTGTTCGGGATGCTGTACTACGCGAAGGACACCCTGCTAGGGGGAACACGGCCTAACATGGTATCCTGGTCGATGTGGTGCATTGCAGATCTCATTGGAACTGCGGCATCGCTGGCTGCGGGCGTGACATGGGCGGCATTGCCAACATTCGTAGCGGGGTTTGGACCCCTGATCGTCATCATGGCATCGGTTGCCAACAAGCGCGCACGCTGGAAGCTCGAGAGGCTGGACTACCTTTGCGGGTCCTTGTCGGTGCTCGCCTTGGTCCTCTGGGTTGTCACGAGCATACCTTCGGTTGCAATAGCTTTTGCAATCGCTACCGATGCGTTCGCGTCCATGCCCACCATAATCAAGGGCTTGCGCCACCCTGAGACAGAGTCAAGCTCTGCATACTTCGGCGGAGTGGTGAGTGCACTCTCTGCGTTCACGGTGATTACGGTGTGGACGTTCCCAGAATATGCGTTCCCTGCATACCTAGTGGCCATCAACATCGTGCTCATGCTGCCGCCCCTATTGAAGAAGAAGCATGGATTTCTTTAGAAGTGGCTTGTGCAAGCCTTACAGGTACCTTTCTTATTGACGAATCAGTAGAATAGGCTTTTATGTTGAATACTACAAAATAGATACGGAGAATAGGATAACATGCAAATAATGGGAAAACACGTAGAAAATAATGAAAAGCACATCGACCCACACGTACACTGCAGGGATGGAAAGGAGAAAGATAAGGCCACGATAGGCGAGGTCGCGCAGCTTGCGATAAACGCGGGCATTTGCGCGATGTTCGACATGCCAAACACTAATCCTCCGATAATCAACGCGGATTTGGTTGAGGAGCGCCTGATAATGGCACTTCACGAGCTGGACTCTCTTAACGGATACTACTTGTACATTGGCATAACGGCAAATCCTGAGCAGGTAAAGGATGCCGCAAGGATAGTCAACACCTATCCGAAAGTGGTGGGCGCAAAGATGTTTGCTGGCAAGTCCGTAGGAGATCTTGCAATCATAAATGACGACTGCCAGAGGACAGTCTACAGGACTCTGGCAGAGGTAGGATATACAGGAGTTCTGGCAGTGCATTGCGAGTACGAAGGCCTGTTTAGGCCAGAGTTATGGATTCCCGAAAGGCCTTCCACTTGGAATCTTGCAAGGCCGCCGATGATGGAGATAAGGAGCGTGGAGAACCAGATAAAGTTCGCATGGGAGGAGGGTTTCAAAGGCCATCTGCACATATGCCACGCCTCGGTACCACGGACTGTCGAACTCGTTGACGAGGCAAGAGCCTACATGCAGATAAGCTGCGGTGTCACGCCGCACCACCTGCTGCATTCTACAGAGGACATGCAGACAATCAAGGGCATGAAATACAAGGTGAACCCTCCACTCAGAAGCAAGAAAACAATGCTGGAGATGAGGGAGCTCCTCAGGCAGGGAAAGATTGACTGGATAGAGAGCGACCACGCCCCGCACGAAAAGGAAAGGAAGACATACAATGAGGACAATCCGAAAGACTTCTACATGTCAGGCATAAGAAGCCTGGAAGAGTACAAGCGCCTCTTGCGTGAGATGAAGAGATGGGGCATCACAGACGAGCAGATACACGAGCTGACATACCTGAACATAAAGAAAGTCTTTGTGAAAGTGGCGGAGTAGCCTTAGCTTCTTTTTATCTGCTTGAGCAGTTCTTTGTTGGTGCGCTCTACGATGAAATCGTAATGCACCGCGACCTCGTCCCCTTCCTTGACATTGCAGAAATCGGTCCTGTAGAGCTTCTGGCCTAGATCCGTTTCCACCGTTGCGCCTCCTGCACCCACCGCCACGACCTTTCCTATGTGTATCTTGCAGCAATCGGGGTCGAAATCGTGCATCATGGCGTAATCGTAATCAACAACCTCGTTGTGCTTGCCGTGAAAGTATTGCCTTATGACCGCAGCATCTATCACGGCCTTGTTCATCTCTCTGGCTGTGACTTCGCACATGGCGTGCGCCACGTTGAACATGCGCATCGCGCTCTTGGGAACTGCTCCATGCGACACCTGCTCGATCATGCTGTTGGCATCGTCCTGGGATATGATGTGCCGCGTCACGAACGTGCTCGCGCAAGGCATCGCGTATCTAAGGAACAGTATCTTGTCCTCAACCCTCATGCGTTCGGCCTGCAACCAACTCAATCCTCTTTGTCGACCTTGTCTATCGCCATATCAAGCGAGAACATGACGTAGTCGCCAACCTTCACATCGGGAATCCTTGAATTCAGGCCCAGGTTCTTGCCCCTGTATTTCACTATCAGTTTCCCTCCATCTACGCTTAGCACTTTGCCGACTGGAGCCTGACACATGTTATCGGAAATATATCGCGGTGAGATTATTTATGTTTTCGTTTTTATGACATCCTGCGGCGCGCAGTAAGCAAAAGGTGAAAGGTTTTTAATGCTACCAAGCAATATACGGGTGTGAGCAAAAGATTGAAGATCGGGTGGTTTTCTTTCACCTGCAGCGAGGACAGCACCATACTGTGGATAGAGCTCATGAACGACAATTTCTTCAAGTGGAAGGAGCTGCTGGACATAAGGCACGCACGCGTGCTTAAGAGGAACAACACGCTTAAGGACATTGACGTTGCGTTTGTTGAAGGCGCGATAACGACGGACAGGGACGCGAAGAAATTGATGGAGATACGTAAAAACGCCAAGAAGCTGGTGGCGGTGGGATCCTGCGCGATAAACGGCATGCCATCTGCGCAGAGGAACCTCTTTGACGAGAAGCTGAAGAAAGAGATAGCGTTCCTCCTTGTGCGGTTCAACCAGGCGGATAAGGTCCGTTCCATAAAGGAGATAGTCACGGTTGATGACGAAGTGCCAGGATGCCCGATGGATGAGGGCGCATTCTTCAGGACGCTGGACAAATATCTTCAGGAATTTGGTGTTACAAATGCACATTGACGAGTATTCGGAGGGTTCCGGCGGTCCTGCGCACATGGATGGAATAATGCATCTGGACAAGCTTAGCAAGATCGAGGGCCACGGCAGCCTTGACATCAAGATCAAGGACGGCAAAGTGAAGTACGTAAAGCTGAAGATAACAGAGAACAAAAGGTTCTTCACCCAGGCCGTGCTCGGAAAATCAGCAATGGCATTGCCTGCCATGACTTCCAGGATATGCGGCACGTGCAGCATAGCGCATCTGTCATGCTGCTCCGAAGCGGTGGAGCATGCAGTGGGATTCGAGCCCACGGACCAGACCATAATGCTCAGGAAGCTGTCCCTGTACGGCATGACGATCAGGGACCACGCTCTGCACCTTTATATGTTCTGTCTCCCTGACCTTTTCGGAAAGGATTCGATACTTGATTTTGACAAGTCACAGGACGAGATGGTCAGGCGGGCATTCGCAATCAAGAGCGCAGGAAACAACCTGTCAAAAGCGATAGCTGGAAGGGCGGTGCACGCAACGTTTGCGCAGGTGGGGTCATTCTCCAACATACCAAGCGAAGAGCAGGTCGCTGCGGTCGTCAAGGAGCTAAAATCGGTCAGGAACTATGCAATAGAGTTCATAGAGCTGTTCTACGACTGCGAGTTCAAGCTGGAGCGCGACACGAATTTTGTTTCGTTGGTTCCGAAAGACTACGCTTTCCTTGGCGGGGAGGTGGTTGATTCGAAAGGCATTTCCATTCCAAAAGAAGAGTACTGGGATTTCCTGAACAGAATCATAATACCCTACTCACAGGCGTCAGGATACAACTTTGAAGGCGAGGAATTCATGGTTGGCGCCCTGGCCAGGATGAACCTTAACAGGGCTAACCTAAACAGCAGGACAAAGGCAGACGCTTCAAAGTTCATGAATGTGTTCCCGTCAAAGAACATATTCCACAACAATCTGGCGCAGGCCATAGAGATACTGCACGCTATAGACCACTCCGTGGAACTTCTGGAATCTAACGAGTTTAAAGAAGAGCCAAAGACGCCCGTACCGATAAAAGCTGGCGAGGGCGTAGGCATGCTGGAAGCGCCAAGAGGCACCCTATACTACATGCTATCGATCAACGGATCGGGAAGAGTCCAGTACGGCAACATAGTGGTACCGACTCAGCAGAACCAGATATGCATGGAGAAGAGCGTCCTTGAGCTTGTAGAAGCGAACCTGGACAAGGGGAAGAAAAATATAGAGCTGGCGATAGAACGGCTTATAAGGGCATACGACCCATGCATGAGCTGCGCAAGCCACTTCCTGAAGATTAACATGGAGGGCTTGTGAGCTTGAAAGCAGACAGTTTTTGAACACTATTTGAATGATTCAATGTCAACAGCCGGAAATAACCACTCACAGAGCGAAATAGTCCGCGAAGACTTGGCGTATGATGCTAAAGAGGAGAAAAAAGAGGATAAATACGGCGCAAGCTACAAGTGGGTCGTCCTCTCCAACACGACGCTTGGCGCCATCATGGCAGCAATAGACAGCTCCATAGTGCTCATCTCTCTTCCACAGATCTTCAGCGGGCTTGGAGTCAATCCATTAGTGCCTGCCAACATAGGTCTGCTCAATTGGATGCTTCTTGGTTACCTGATAGTTACCTCGATCTGCGTTGTTGCGTTCGGCAGGCTTTCAGACATGTTCGGGCGCGTAAAGCTGTACAATCTTGGCTTCCTGATATTTGCCGCAGCTTCGGTGCTGATATATGCATCCTCTTATCTCATAACCGGCTCGGCTGGCGCACTCTCCATAATCCTACTTAGGCTGCTGCAGGCAGTTGGCGGGAGCTTCCTATTCGCTAACAGCGCAGCCCTGCTCACTGACGCATTCCCACATACAGAGAGAGGCATGGCGCTTGGAATAAACGGCATTGCGTTTGCAGGCGGAAGCATCGTTGGCCTGATAGTCGGAGGGTTGCTTGCCGCGATAGACTGGCACCTTATATTCATGATAAGCGTGCCAATTGGTGTTGCGGGCGCCATATGGTCATATCTTGCACTCCACGAAATAGCAACCATAAAGAAAGACAGAAAAATAGACATACCCGGCATTGTCGTATTCGGAACCTCGCTCGCACTGATGCTCGTGGCGCTTACGTATGCGCTGCTGCCCTATGGCACCTCGCAGACCGGATGGTCCAGTCCATGGGTGCTTGGAAGCTTCGCCATAGGAATAATCCTTATGGTTCTCTTCGTGTTTATAGAGCTGCACTCCGAAGACCCGATGTTCAAGATAGATCTATTTGAAAACAGGTCTTTTGCTGCAGGAAACATCAGCATGGTGCTTGCAGGCATAGCAAGAGGGGGCCTGCAGTTCATGCTGGTTATCTGGCTGCAAGGCATATGGTTGCCGCAGCACGGAGTAAGTTTTGAGCAAACGCCCTTGCTAGCGGCCATCTACATGCTTCCGCTGACCATAGGGGTGCTTGTTGCAGGACCCATATTCGGAAAGCTTTCGGACAAGCGCGGAGTGAACATATTCACCACGCTTGGAATGATTGTGAATGCCGTATGCTTCCTGGCAATGCTGACGTTCCCTGTCTCGTTCGCGCTGTGGCCTTTCGTAATAGTCACGCTATTATTGGGCATTGGCCAGGGCATGTTCGTATCGCCCAACACAGCAGCAATAATGAATTCAGTTCCGCCAGAACACAGAGGTGTCGCAGCAGGAATGCGCGCTGCACTGCAGAACATATCGTACATGTTCAGCATAATAATATTCTTCTCGCTCTTGATAGTAGGACTCGGCACAACGCTGCACAGCTCCATGTACAGCGGGCTGATAAAACTTGGCGTTTCCAATTCGACAGCTGCAAGCGCATCAAGCATATCCCCAACTGGCGCATTGTTTGCTGCGTTCTTAGGTTACAACCCGCTAAAGACAATGATACCTCCAAGAATATTTTACAATTTGACTGCAGAACAGCAGAACGCCATAGCAAGCACAAGTTTCTTCCCCCAGCTGATAGCTCCTGCGTTCAAGAATGGCATCGCAATAGTGCTCTACTTGGCAATAGGCATGTCATTGGTGGCAGCAGTAGCTTCTTCGCTCAGAGGCAAGAGAGACGTGTACGGTATTGAGAAAGAAGCCATCTAGACTGCACACCCTTACACAGGTGAAGCGCCAGGCTCTTGGCGTGCAAATCCTAGGGGGGCAACTCTGACCTTTGCAGGTTGCAGACTTCCTTACTTTCTTTATTGCTCATTTTTGCGGAGGGAAAGCAGAGGCCTGTTCATTTCTGTCTCCTTCACATCCTCTTGAATCGGATCGGGGGACCAAGGCCTGTATGTCCCTATGAAATCTCGCGTAGAGAGCACTTCAAAAGTACTTGGAGTATTCTCCAGCTCGAACGGATCGGACTCCAGTTTGCCATCATTGTGCTGGATAAGGAAGTCCCCGCGTTCTCCGTAAAGCAGCTTATCAGGCCCGGACGATTGAGGAATTTTGACAATGAACGGACTGTCTGTTATCCTGATAGCAAAGGCACAATATGGAGAACGTGAGGTATCTCTGTCATATTGGTCATACACTTTGATGTGTTCAGGAGTCTTTTCCAAGTCCACTTTGCTTGCGTCTATGACTGCCCTCTTGGTTATCGTTACATCCATTTTATCACAATCTGTATTGTGTTTTTTCCGTATATATACGCTGTCAGCATATACGACAATTGGCTATGGAAATTAAGGAAAAGATCCAGATATGCTTTGGATCTCTTCTAGAATTTGAGACTGCGCCGGGTTTGCAAAAGCACAAAATCCAGCAAACAAACGGCCAGAAAACAAAATGCATAAGTATCTCATGAAACCCTGGATACTCTAGATGTAATGGTGACAAAAGAGAAGGACAGAAAGCTAGTGTCTGATGTTGACCGATTGTTTTGTGACGTAGAGAAGCATAACGGCACATTCTTGGACGGTTACACAGGCAAAGCGTTGTTCAACGGAGAAGCAAACCAGAGCACATACAACACAATGTCAGATTTGGTCAGTAAATATAAGGACACCCTTGATGAAGCAGGCCTGGTGCTCGATGAACACACCGCTGCTTACGTTGGCACACACGGTCTATTGAAGGTGTTGAGAGTCGATGTTTTTGATGAGGATGACTTCTTGTCTTTCTTAAAGACCTTGGAGCCGGAACAAGTCAAAGAGGGCCGGTTCAGGCAAAACCTAGAGAAGATACCGGATGTTTTGGCTCAGAAGATACTAGATAATTACAGCTGGAAAAAGCCAACAGAGAATGCAATAAGGCTGTTCGAAGCAGTAAATGGCATAATAGAGCAGTATAAAAGACTGGACATGACAAATTCCATTGGAAAGTTAGAGGCTTACTTCAATCATGCAGGACAGGGAGATCTGACAGAGTATGTAAGCATAGAAAAGGACCATCTGCTGTACGAACCAGGCATATCTTTTGGACCTGCCGAATGGCAGGAGGATTCCGCTCCGGAAGAACTGGAAGAATGGTGGGGCAGGGCGTTAGAAACGTTGGACAAAGCGAGAGCCAATCCACGGGCACAAGGGCTTTATCAGCAGTTGGCCAGCCAGCTACCGATGTGCATAAAGATAGCAGTAGATTTTGTTGAAAGTGCTATGGAAGCGGAAGCAGACCTCACTCCTGAAGAAGTGGAAATTTTAGAACAAAAGAGGGGTTTTCTTGCTTACGTACATAGGACGTTGAACAATAACACATCCGAAGGTTTGAGCCACCTCTCAAGGCAAAGCGAGGCGGATGAGCGCTGACAGCTGCGCCAGCGCCTCGTTCTCGCTTATTCTCATCGGAACGCAGAAGATCTTAACGCCGTCCAGGTAACCCAGCTTCTTAAGTAGCTTCAGGCTGTATCCTAGGTCGAAATCGTGCATCGAGTATATTCTTGAGATCTTTACCCTGTCTATGTCCGTTATCAGCACCACTTTCTTGATGCCCTCTACTGCGTCGATAATGTTCAGCAGCCTTCCCTCGCTCTCAAGATTCTCACTTGGATCAAACTCCTTGAATTCCAGTCGGGGAAACCGCTTCCTTAGCTTGCCGATGAGCCTAAGGGGCATGCTGTCGCATTCCACCATCGGATTTCCAAAGACCAACACCTTGTGTTTGGACCTGCTCATCACAGAACACCAGGCATACCGTGCAAGGTATATCTATTAATCTGTTACTGCAAGAATATAGGAGCGTATAAGGCGAGCGATCGTAGTCTAGTCTGGTAGGACGTAGCCTTGCCAAGGCTATAACCCGGGTTCAAATCCCGGCGGTCGCATATGGCGGGGTAGCTCAGCTTGGTTAGAGCGCTAGACTCATATGCAAAAGCATAATGAGTGATGAGCTTCGGCAATGATGCTAAGAAATCTAGAGGTCGCGTGTTCAAATCTCGCCCCCGTCA
>CAISDH010000008.1 GCA_903884115.1 uncultured Microcaldota archaeon
ACTCTGAAGGCCAAGAAATAGAGGTAATAAAATGGTAGAACTAACACCGATTGAGCAACTCGTGATTAAAGCTATGGAGGAGCTCGGAGCAACAAAGGACACGCAGATGAAGACTGCAGACGACGTACAGAAGAAGTCCAACAGGCCCAAGAGCCTGGTCGCGAACGCGCTGGTTTCCCTGGCGAACAAAGGAGTAGTGAAGAGAGTAGTGCGGGAAAAGGCAGCGGGCTATTTCATAGTGAAGACAGAGTAAGACCACATCTTCTCAAAACCATAAATCCCCGCTAGCGGAGCAGCTTCCTGCACAACCGCGCATCTGTCAGTTTTTCTATGGTTCTGAGATACTCTAAAAATCAAGGGTTTTAGATATCTCAAGACTAAATCCGCGCAAATTCAGGAATTCTTGCATGTAGGACACTATACACAAAAACAGTTAAGCTTTTAATCTTTTGTTTATAATGTATAAGAGCATCGGTACTAGCCTAGCTAGTATAATCCATCCTTTCCTGTTGGTGACGGTTTGGAGCCTCTCAAGCTTATACCAAAACATGAAGTGCTTAGCGACAGCGCGGCTAAGGCGGTTGCGAAGAAGCTCAACACGCCGATAGATAAATTCCCGAAGATCCTGGCAAGCGATGTGCAAGCCAAACTGTTGAACGCGAAGCCAGGAAACATGATTGCCATATCAAGGCATGACCCTGCAGGAGAATACGCATATTACAGAATAGTTGTGCCTGGTTGAATGCAAGACCATATACTTCTAGAGTCATATCTGGGAAGCACCTCTATCGTGCAGCAGCAGATAGAGAGCTACAACCGATTCATTAGAACAGGAATTCAGAACATAATAGAGAGCAACAGCCTGATAGAGCCCGAAGTCAGCAACTTCAAGATAAAGTTCACTGGCATAAGGCTGGAGCAGCCGATAATCATAGAGGCAGACAGTTCCAGCAGGAAGATAATGCCTAACGAGGCCATAGCGCGCAACCTGACGTACGCAGCGCCTATGTACATAAGCTTCGTGCCAATCGTGAGCGACATAGAGAAGCGCGATGCTGTCGGCGAGGCGTTCATCGGCGAAATGCCGGTGATGGTGAAGAGCTCGTTATGCTACACAAGCAACATGCCAAAGGAGCAGCTCATAAGCGAGGGCGAGGATCCTGACGACCCAGGAGGCTATTTCATAATAAAGGGCACCGAGCGCGTCCTTGTAGGGATAGAGGACCTTGCAGCCAACAGGATAATGACAACGGCAGAGAAAGGCAAGGGCGTGGTAAGTAAAGTATTTTCCACAACGCTCAATTTCAGGGCAAGGTGCAGCATAACCCGCGACGAGTACGGCATATGCACGCTCCTGTTCCCGACCATAGCAAAAGGACTGGACCTTGTCCTTGTCCTGAGGGCGCTAGGCTTCACAACAAAGGAGATGCTTGACGGCATAACCTACGCTGAGGCGAAAAATGACATGCTGCTCAACATAGAGATGAGCGCAGTCAAGGAGATGGAACCTGGGGAGGCGCTGATGCAGCTCGGAAGGCTTGCGGCTCCGAACCAGACAAAGGAATACCAGCACAAAAGGGCCGAGATGCAGATTGACACTTACATACTGCCGCACATCGGCACGGACGCCAAGTCGCGCAAGGAAAAAGGCTACTACCTGCTGCGCATGCTGGAGCGCGCGGCGCTCGTGGCATTCAAGCGCGTGAAGTCCGATGACAAAGACCATTATGCAAACAAGCGCGTGAAGCTCGCAGGCGACCTTATGGAGGAGCTATTCAACAACGCGATGAAGTTCTTCGTAAGGGACATCAAGTATCATGTTGAAAGGACGACTGCAAGGGGCAGGCGCCTCACGGTCAGGACCAACATAAACCCGGACACGCTTACAGAGAAGCTGCTCTACGCGATGGGAACAGGCTCATGGCCTGCAGGGCAGACGGGCGTATCTCAGGTGCTCGACAGGGTCAACTTCATCAGCTCGCTGTCTCACCTGCGCAGGATCAAGTCTCCTCTTTCAAAGAAGCATCCGCATTTCAAGGCAAGGGACGTGCACGGCACTCACATAGGCAAGATATGCCCAAGCGAGACGCCTGAAGGCACAGACGTCGGCCTGACAAAGTACCTGGCGATGATGGCCAGGGTGACTGTCGGAGCAGAGCAGTCCGCACTCGAAGGCAAGCTCAGGGAGATCAAGACATTGGAGAAGGAGAAGTGATATCATGGACGAGAAGTGTATTGTTTATCTTGACGGCAGGCAGATAGGCTTTGTCAAGGATGGCGCAGCGTTCGCCCAGGAGATCAGGAAGGCCAGGCGCGGCGGAGTGATATCCGGAGAAGTGAACGTCGCGTACGTGAAGAAGTTCAAAGAAGTCAACGTCAATGCGGACAGGGGAAGGGTGCGCAGGCCGTACATCATAGTCGAGAACGGCGCAAGCAAGCTCACGCCCGACATTGTAGAGAAGCTTAAGAAGAAGGAGATAGACTTCAATTACCTTATAAGAAGGGGCATCATAGAGTACCTTGACGCAGGCGAAGAGGAAAACATCAACGCGGCACTCTACGAGAAGGACATCGGCCCTAACACGACGCATCTCGATGTCGATGCCACGGCGATGCTCGGCCTTACAGCAAACAGCAGGTCGTTCCCCGAATATGACCAGATAGGAAGGCACCCGTCTGCGAACAACTTCATGAAGCAGAGCCAGGGGCTCTATTCCATAAACTTCAACAAGAGGTACGACCCAAGGGCGTTCGTTCTATACTACCCGCAGAAGCCGATTGTGAGCACTTCCACTTACAGGACTCTCAAGATGGAGAGGCACGCATCAGGCCAGAACTTCATAGTGGCCATGAGCACTTACTATGGATACAACATGAAAGACGCAGTCATACTTAACAAAGCGGCAGTCGACAGAGGCCTCGGAAGGAGCGTCTTCTTCAGGACATACACGGACGAGGAGCGCAGATATCCCGGAACGCAGAGAGACAAGTTCGCAGTCCCGACTCCGACAATGGACGGCTATCTGGGAGAGCACGCGTACGCAAAGCTTAGCGAAGACGGCATCATTGAAGAGGAGCTTCCGATAGAGGAAGGAGAAGTCCTAATAGGCAAGGTATCGCCTCCAAGATTCCTCGAGGAGCAGACGAGCTTCGGCATCGCAGAGGAAAAGCGCAGGGACAATTCGGTCACGCTGCGCGCAGGAGAGGAGGGCACGGTAGACAGCGTCATGATAAGCGAGACCACGGGCGCAACCAAGATCGCCAAGGTCAGGATAAGGAGCATAAGAGTACCAGAGATAGGAGACAAGTTTGCAAGCACACAAGGCCAGAAAGGAGTGCTTTCGCTCATAGTGGACCCTCAAGAGATGCCTTTCACAAAGGACGGCATAGTGCCGGACCTGCTTCTCAACCCTCACGGAATACCGAGCAGAATGACATTCGGCCACCTGCTGGAGATGCTTGGAGCAAAGGCAGGCGCATTCAGCGCGGCAGAGCTTGACGGCACACCGTTCTCTTCCAAGGGTAAGGATCTCGTGGACCAGTACGGCGAAGTGCTGCAAAAGCACGGCTTTGACAAGTTTGGCAACGAAATTCTCTATGATGGCAGGACAGGAAAACGCTTCGACGCCAACATATTCACAGGAGTCGTATACTACAGCAGATTATGGCACATGACAGCGCTGAAGCTCCAGGTAAGGAGCAGAGGCCCGGTACAGATACTTACGCACCAGCCAACCGAAGGCAAGCCAAGAAGGGGAGGCCTCAGGTTCGGAGAAATGGAAAGGGATGCGCTTGTCGGGCATGGCGCAAGCCTGCTTCTCAAGGAGCGCATGCTGGACCAGAGCGACAAAGCGGAGCTGTGGGTGTGCAGCCAGTGCGGAGACATCGGCTATTTCGACTACATCAAGAACACGCCGATATGCCTGACGTGCGGAAGCCACGACCTGATGATGATCGAGATAAGCTACGCGTTCAAGCTGCTTCTTGACGAGATAAAGACGATGCACATACTGCCGAGGATAAAGCTGAAGAGTGAATGAAATGCAGGCCGAGATAATAGACCACCTTAGGTTCACAGTCATATCGCCTGCGATGATAAAGCGCATGAGCGTAGCGAAGCTCATAGTGCCTGACACTTACAACGAGGACGGCTACCCGATAGACGGCGGCCTAATAGACCAGCGCCTTGGCGTCATAGACCCGGGACTGAAGTGCAAGACATGCGGAGGCAGAGTCAAGTCGTGCCCGGGCCACTTCGGCCACATAGACCTGGTAAGGCCGGTCATCCATTCCGAGTTCGCGAAGATGATATACCTGCTTCTGCAGTCAACGTGCTTCACTTGCCACAAGCTGCTCATAACGCAGGAACAGGTGCAGGAGATAAGGCCGATAATAAAGAAGACAATAGAGGCGATAGAGGAGGACGAGCACGTGCAGCTCGGCGAAGAGGAGATACGCGAACTGCTCTTCAAGAAGCTTAAGTCATCGAAGAAATGCCCGCACTGCGGGACTGCGCAGCGCAAGCTCAAGCTCGAGAGGCCGACGTTCTTCTACATGGAGGGCAACAAGATGAAGCCTGACGAGATACACGACTGGCTTGCAAAGATAAGCGACGATGACGTCAGGTCGCTGGGCATGGACCCTGAGGCGGCAAGGCCGGAATGGCTTGTCCTTACAGCGCTTCTCGTGCCTCCAGTCAACGTCAGACCGTCAATAACACTTGAAACGGGAGAGCGCAGCGAGGACGACTTGACGCACAAGCTCGTTGACATCATGCGCATAAACCAGCGCCTCGAGCAGGACATCGATGCAGGCGCGCCGCAGATCATTATAGACGACCTGTGGGAACTGCTGCAATACCACGTGACTGTATACTTCAACAACGAGACCCCGGGAGTGCCGGTCGCAAGGCACAGAAGCACAAGGCCCCTCAAGACACTGGCGCAAAGGCTGAAGGGCAAGGAGGGCAGGCTGCGTTACAACCTGAGCGGAAAGCGCGTCAACTTCTCTGCCAGAACAGTGATATCTAGCGATTCTAGCCTTACGATAAACCAGGTCGGAATACCGAGCAAGTTTGCAGAAGGGCTTACAGTGCCGTTCTACGTCACGCTCTGGAACATCGAGAAAGCCAAGGAGCTTCTGCAGAGGCAGGAGTACCCGATGGCGGTGAATCTCATAACAAAGGAAGGCATAAGGAAGAGGATCGGAGAGACCAACAAGGAGGAGCTGGTCAAGGAGGTCCAGCCGGGCTATGTGCTCGAGAGGCAGCTGACGGACGGGGACATAGTGCTCATGAACAGGCAGCCGACGCTGCACAGGCTTTCGATAATGGCGCACGAGGTCAAGGTGCTTCCAGGAAGGACAATGCGCATAAACAGTTCCGCTGCATACCCATATGGAGCAGACTTCGACGGCGACGAGATGAACCTGCACGTGCCGCAGTCCCTCGAAGCGCAGTCCGAGGCAAGGTACCTGATGCAGCCTAAGAACCTGGTGCTGTCGGCAAGGGACGGCAGGCCCATAATGTTCATAGAAGAGGATGAGATAATAGGCGCGTACCTGCTTACAAAGGACGATTCATACTACAGCAAGGAGGAAGCCTCGATGATGCTCTCCACAGTCGGCATATACGAGCTGCCAAAGCACGAGAAGAACGGGACTTACAGCGGCAGAGCAATATTCTCGATGCTGCTGCCCAAGACGTTCAACCTCGATTACAAGTCAGGAGACCAGCGCGTGACCATAAAGAACGGCGAGCTCACGGAGGGAATAATCAATGAGAAGCTTGTAGGAATGGGCGGAGGCGCACTCATACTTGCGCTGTTCACTGAATGCGGAGCAGACTTCATAGAGAAGTTCCTGCTCAACATCGCGAAGATATCGCTAAGAGCCGCGTACAAGTGCGGAGTCACGATAGGCATGAGCGACTACTACCTGCCTGACGCGGTAGAGAAGGAGAGCCAGCAGATCATAGCGCAGGCGGACACGAAGGTCCATGAGCTGCTCAAGCGCTACAAGGAGAAGAAGCTTGAGAGCCTGCCGGGCTACACAGTCAAGCAGACGCTTGAGCTGGAAACAATGGCAGAGCTTGAGACGGCGAGAACGCTTGCGATCAAGGCACTCAACAAGCACGTCCCGCCAACGAACATCATCAAGATCATGGCCATGGTCAAGGCTAGAGGCAGCATACACAATTTCGTTCAGACAAGCATGTTCCTGGGACAGCAGGCAGTCAGGGCAGGCAGGCCGTCAAGAGGCTTTGCAGGCAGGATACTGCCGTACTTCAAGAAAGGGGACAAGCGCCCTGAGGTCAAGGGCTTCGTCCATTCATCATTCTTCACGGGCCTGAGCCCTGCGGACTTCTACATGCACGCAATGGGAGCAAGGGACTCGGCAATGTCCAAGTCGCTCGTAACGGCAGTCAGCGGCTACCTCCAGAGAAGGCTGATCAACGCGCTGCAGGACATATACGTTGACGAGAACCTCGCTGCAAAGGACGCAAGCGGCGCACTCATACAGAGCATATACGGCGGCGACGGCAAGGACCCGATGAAAGAGAAAGTCAAAGTCAAGTGAGCAAATGGCCGATATAAAAGATAATGAAACTTCTGTTGTGCCGGGCGAGGCAGTGGGCACTGTAGCCGCGCAATCAATCGGCGAGCCAGGCACCCAGATGGTACTGAGGACGTTCCACAGCGCAGGCACGGCATCGGTCGTGGTATCAAAAGGACTTCCAAGGCTCATAGAGCTCATAGACGCAAGGAAGAGGCCGCGCTTCCCGTCGATGCACATCTATTTCGATAAGGGCATATCGAGCAAATACGAGAAGGTCAGGGAGATCTGGAGAATGCTTGAAGAGGTGAGGCTGTCAAGCCTCATAAAGGGCTTTGACGAGGACCTCAGGAGCGCGACGCTGACGCTGAATCTGGACAGGGACAAGCTCGCGCTGTACGAACTGACATCAAGGCAGATAGTCGCGAAGCTTGCAAAGAGGGAGGGCCTGCAGGCGAGTGCTGAAGGAGACATCGTAAAGGCGAAGATCAACAAGCGCGAGAGCCTGAAATCGACAAGGACCGTGTTCGTGCACGTTCTCAAGTCAGCCATCATAGGCATAGTCGGAATAAGCAAGGCGATAATACAGCAGAGCGAGGACGGCACTTTCTTCATTGTGACGGCAGGGAGCAACCTAGAAGAGGTCATAAAGATCTCTGGCATTGATGCAACGCGCACTTACAGCGACGACCCGTTCGAGGTCAACAAGGTCTACGGCATAGAGGCAGCAAGGAACATAATCGCGAACGAGATCATGCAGACGATAACCGAGGAAGGAATAACTGTGAGCTTCAGGCACGTGGGCCTGCTCGCAGACACGATGTGCTCCTTCGGCGCGATAAAGGGCGCAGGAAGGCACGGCATAGCAGGCAACAAGGAATCGGTGCTAGCTAGGGCTGCTTTCGAAGAGACAGTCAAGCACTTCATAAACGCGAGCGTCTTCGGCGAGAGGGACATGCTGCGCGGCACCGCGGAGAACATACTGATAGGCAAGCAGATAACTCTCGGTACTGGCAGGGTCAGGCTCTCGGTCAGGAAGTCGGACATCGCAAAGCTCAGCAAGAAGTGACCAAGCGCTCTCAGGGCAGAACAGCAGACTTTTGCAGATTATGCCATCCTCTTTTTAGAGAAAGGATTGGTTCTACATGCAGAAAACAAGAAGCAGCAGCACAGAGACGCGCGAGTGCAGCATCAGGAAAGCCACTGCAAGCGAACTTTCTCCTCAAGAATTTGACGCGCTGACAAGAGCGACAATCGACGGATTCGGCAGCGCGATGACCCGCGAAGATACCATCAGGCACATAACGTCTGGAAAGATACTGTACGTTTTCGAAAGGCCAGACGGCAGCCTTGTCGGTTTCGCGTCTTTTAACCTGTACGGCATCAATGATGGCTCGATGGAAGACATATCCAGCATCACTGAGCCTACGTCGGACGGAAGAAGGATCCTCTATGTCAATGGCATGGTGGTGGAAAAAGAATACCAGAAGAAGGGCCTATTGTCAAAGGCGCTGGAAGCAGTAATCAACGACACAGAGCCTACGCACCTTGTCCTGCGCACGCAGAGCCCTGTGCCGTATCACATACTCAGCAAGCTCGGCCCGACATATCCGTCATTAGGACCGCCAACCAAAGAGGCAGTGGAGATAGGCAGCATGATAGCATCGAAGCTGGGAATGAAGAGATACAATCCACATGAATTTGTGGAGCGCAGAACGTATGGAAAGTCTCTGTATGGCAATGAGGTGAACGGAGACCAAAGCACAAACAAACTGTTCAGAGAAAGATTGAAATTAGACAGGCCGCAAGGAGATTCTGTGATAGTTGTGACAGAGCTTGAACAGAATGCAGAATCTATCGAAGTGCTCGATAAGAGGCATCTGCTCAGGGCAGTCTAAGAGCCAGTTGGAGGGGGTAGAACGTGGTTAAGACGGAAGAAGTCCCAAGCACTGTAAAAGCAGATCAGCACATGCTGATTGACGAGAACGTAATAAGTCTAATAGTGGAAAAGGCAGACCTCAAGAGCAGCGACACAGTCCTGGAGATAGGGGCAGGGTCTGGGAACGTGACTGCCGAATTGGCAAAGCATCAAGGAAAGCTCTTTGTTGTAGAGAAAGACCGTGACCTGTTGTCGATGCTTACGGATAGGTTCAGGGATGAAAGAAACGTCCACATCCTGGCAGGGGACGTGCTGAGCATAGAACTTCCAGAATTCAACAAGATAGTTTCTAACATGCCATACTCGATACTGCAGCAGTTCTTCATAAGGCTGATAAAGGAAAGAAGAGAGCGCTTCGAGCAGGCAGTCCTGATCGTTCCGTACGGGTTTGCGAAAAAGATGACGGCGCTTCCCGGATCCGGCGATTTTGGGATGATATCTGCACTGTTTATGGCATTCTACGATGTCGATGCCTTTGCCCAGATAGAAAAGAGCAGTTTTGACCCGCAGCCAAGGGTCACTTCCGTGTGCGTGAGCATAAGACCGAAAGACCTTTCATTATCGCAGTCTAGAAAGACCTCAAAGTTACTTCACGACCTGTTCATTCATTATGAGAGGAAGATAAGGAATTCGTTGATTCACACTCTGTGGGATGAAAGCTCAGATCTGCTTGGCAAGAGACTGACAAAAAATGAGGCCGAAGGGCTTGTGGACGAGATTTTGGCAGGGCTTCCTGCGTCCTTGACGGACAAGAAGGCAATTATAATGACGAACGAGGAGTTCAGACTTCTTGCAACTGCGTTATTATCTTGGGAACAGAAAAAATTAGTTTGATGCGGGACATGCAATTTACCTGCACTGGCAAGTTTAATCGGTCAGAGTATAGAAAGGCAGTTTGTTGTAAATGCACACTTCAGGGTCCCTCTCTCTCTTTATAGAATCCAGCATTATGTCGTACAGGTATTCTGTGGTCGCCTTTCCATTGTCTATGACGCAGGATCCTTGTATCGGCGGCATCCTGCCCACAGGGTAATTGAAGCACACCGCATTCTTCTGCTGGCTTACAGTGGTATGTATATAGTTGCCGTAGTTGCCCCAAAAATCGGTTTTGCTGCGCGCGTCTTTCCATGCAAGATACTTTATCTCTGCTTGCGCAGCCCATTCTTCTATTGCATTCTTGGATCTGCTTTCAGTGAATAGCCTCACCGCCTGCGCCATCCTTGGACCGGTCGGGAACGAATAAAAGAAAGTGAGGAATATGCTGTCTTTTTTCTTCTTGAACTGCGCTTTCTTTTTGCTGAATTTCCTCACATAACGCTCATATGCGGGTTTGAATCCAGGGTAATCCATAAAGTCATCCAGCGAAGAAAACTTTATGTTATTTAGCCTAAAGTCTTTTGCCAGCTGCTTTGTCTGGTTTAGAATCCGGTCAGAGCCGAACAGGTAGTGCCGGTATATGGTCCCGGTTATGTCGTTTATATTGGCGTCAAAATAACCATTCTCGACCACCAGTGTTAGGCTCGCGTCTTTCTGGGTGACTTTCTTGATTCCTTCTATAAAGTGATTTGCCCTGGAGAAAAATATCAGGTTTGACATGTCCGGGCTGTCCGAGTGCGATTTGAGCACGTTTGGATCCTTGCCAAGGTAGAGGAGCATGGCAAAGTCGATTGAATCTCTGGCTTTTAATTTTTCGGTGAATTGCTGCACGTTCCCAAAAAAGTTTGTTATGCCGTTACTCTTTAGGAATGCTCCCAGATTGTCATATTCTTTATCGGAAAATCTTCCAAGATCGTCCTCCAGAACCTGGCATATTTGTTTTCTAGAAGCAGTTCCATGACTGAAGCAGACCTTCTTCTTAATCGCGTCCTTGCTTAACTGGTGCCTGAACGGCATGAAGTCAGGTATTTTCTTTTCTTTTATAGAGTCACCGCCATTCGCACTCAGAGCCTTAACAGTCAGATGGTTCTGTCCTTAGTGTCTTTTCAATCCTGAACAGATCAGGAAACAGCTCCCAACGCGCGTACATCTTTTGATCATACCTTGGGACCTCTTTCATTACTCCATCCACCGCCGAGAGAAAGTCTGTTTCGGTGAACGCTTCCATGTTATCTACGGCCGCAACTGCGATTTGGGCGCTCGGGTTTCCAGACAAGCATATCTCATAGAGATCATATCCAGCACCTTCCAGACGTCCTTCGATGAGATGCCACTCGTTTGTTGCGATGTTATTTATTATAAACTTGCCATCGTGCTTGCTTACCAGCGTTACGCCATTACCTGGTGACTTTCCTGGAACGGCGAAGCCCAGGCGGACTCGCGGGTTGTCGGAGTTGGGAGAGGCGATTCCTATCTTTATGCCGTTTGAATCGGCAGGAGGTTTCCTCGCCAACATGAACGCACGATACCTGATTGCAAGCTCCCGCAGACATTCGTGCTGGACGTAGAATTCTTTCAAACGGCTCATCATATCTTTTATCTCGGATACTGGTTTGCGTTTACTGCTAGGTCCAGAGAGGTGCTCTTCAACCTCTTTATTATATATCGTTTCATCTACGTCTACATGCTGGATGGTCAAGCCTAGTCCAAGCTTCCCGGCAATATCAAGAAGTTCATGTTTATATTCAGTATTCTCTGGCCAGCAGAGCAGCTTGTTCCAAGGATACTCATCCCGTATAACAAGCGTGTTAAAGAGTTTTGACACATTTGCCATGAGCATGATCTGAGCAAGGTTAGGGCTGCCTCCAGAAGCCGCTTCTTGGTTAGTTTGAGCCAGATATAATCCCATAATTGCATTTTTATTGCCAGCAGCCACGGTCTTCAGCAGGCCTGGCAGGAATTTGCCGACCTCCTCTTGTGTGTTTACGCTGTAGTCGTTAAGAAGTTGGACAACCCAGGTTATGTCTTTTTTTGTGAGGCCCAGTTCCAGTTCATTTGCCTTTTCAGCTATTTCTTCGGGCTTTAGAATATCTGGCGTCTTTGGAAGGGAGGCCTCTGTCAGGGATGTTTTCGCGTAGTTTATGTGCGCGTTCAATAAATTATAGAAGTTCTCCTCAGTTATCACAAGCGATTTTACTTGTTCTGCTGTCTTTGACAATGCCACGTCATCGAAGTTTACACTGAAATGCGCTGCCGAAGCCATTTTGACAAAGAGAGGGTGATTCATATCTGATATAAGCCTTCCCCGCAGTAGCAAAGGCTCTGTATTACGATGGGCCTGAAATTCCTTATCTTTGAATGGCGGCATGTTCCCACTGGAGGTAAAGCAATTAATCCATAATTATGAATTTACCCATATATATACTTTATGACGCATGTGATACAAAATAGGCACATGATGTTACAAATGTAACATAATTGCACAGAGAAGAGCAGTTATGCATTGTGTCGCGCATCGTCTCTCTCTTGTAACATCCCCATAAGAGTCACCAGCCGGTCACTTATTGCGTTGCGCTTTACGTCCACCTGTATGAGCTCTGCCAAGTGTGCGAGCACATCCTCATTCGTGGACGTAAAGTGTTCGCTTATAACCTCGGCGCTATTAAATTCATGAGCAACGTACATTAGTGCAAAAATCAATCTTCCAAAGGAATACATCCAACCCCAGTCGTACTCTTTGATAGGAGCAATATGCGCTAAACTCTCTTTGTCCTCCAGTATGAGCTTGTCGATGTAAGTGTTAAGCTCCTCAGAAATGGCGTCAGGGCGACCGCGCAGAAGAGCGCCGACACTGGATTGCGCTTTTGGCGCCTCTGAAAGTATATCGTAGATGTACTTTAAGTTGCGGGCATCTTCAACAGACCAATCGTCAAGCATGTCGTGAAGCAGCAAATACTTGCTTTTGTCTTCAGGATGCTCGGCATATTTAGAGACAGCGCGCGCAAAGAAATCTGCTGCACCGATTTCGATAAAGAGGCAGGAGTCAGAGCCATAATACGGCATGCCAGGACTCTCATCGTCAGTCGACATCGCCTCCGCAAACATTTGGAACCTAAGATATGGATAAAGAACGTACAATGTTGCTGAGAGATTGTTAGCATAACGTGCATTCAGGTTTATTGCTGAAGGATTTGCCTCATCGAAAAAGCCCTTACCAGAATAAGTCCGATCATTAAAAATGTTAATTTCGGACGGTGGACTTATCGTCAGGCCCGTTATATCCTTAATGGCTGCAAGGCCCTTGCTTACATTTTCTTGGACTGTAGCCAACAGGTGCGTATCGACGCTCTGTGCATCGGCAACTTTTGGAACTTTTGTTAGCGCAACCACATAACCGCGTTGCCTATTCTTTAGGATTAACTTGTATATATACTTTATGGCACATGTGATACAAAATACGCACATGATGTTACAAATGTAACATAATTGTTGCGCTCGCAGATATCGCGCGTTTGTACCTGAAGAAGAAGACGTGATGAGTTCTTTTACGTGCCTTTGGCGGCTTCTTTGTATGCATCCCTGAACGGCACGCCCTTCTTTACCAACGTGTACGCCCTTTCTGTTGCGAACACCTCGTCAGTCAGGCCTTCTGCGGCGCGTTTCTTGTCGACTTGGATTTTTCTCATCAGTATTGTCGCTATGCGCAGGGTCTGTACGGTCATATCGAAACTTCTCATCATCGGCTCTTTTGTAAGCTGCAGATCCCGGTTGTACCCCGAGAGGAGATTTGATATGACCTCTTTTATCCTGAATTCGTATGAGTTGATCACATGGTAGTTTGCCCTCATTATCTCAAGAGAGTCAGGGTTCTTCTTCTGGGGCATCATCGAGCTGCCAGTGGTGAGCTCCCTTGGAATTATGAAATAGCCAAATTCAGGCATGCTGAATATTATGATGTCCTGCGCCATCTTGTTCAGGTCGAACATGGCCATTGAAAGAGCGCCGACTATTGTTGATTCGAATTTGCCACGGCTGTTCTGCACGTATATCGGATTTTCCTGTATTTTCTTGAATTTCAGCTCCTTGGCCGTGAACGCCCTGTCAATCGCAAGCGGAACCCCATAGCCCGCACCAGTGCCAAGAGGAGACTGGTCTATGAGCCCATGAACGTTCTTCAGGAATCTGAGGTTGTCTTCCATCGATTCTATAAAGGCGCCTGCCCACAGGCCGATTGAAGAGGGCATCGCCTTTCGCGTGTGGGTGTATCCCGGCATCTTTATGCTGCCGTATTTCATGTCAAAAAGCCTGAGGGCGGCTATGAACCCCTCTATCAGCCTCTCGCACTTCAAGAGCTCGTCCTTGTAGTACAGCCTCAGCGCGACAGCCACCTGGTCGTTCCTTGACCTTGCGGTGTGTATCTTCTTGCCCGCGTCGCCAAGTTTCTTCGTCAGGTAGTTCTCTATCGAAGTATGGCAGTCTTCATCTTCCTTGTTTACCGAAAATTCGCCTTTCTTGTCAAGCTCTATGATCTCGTTTAATGCGCTAACCAGTTTTTTAGATTCTGTAGCGGTGAGCACACCTATCTTCCTGAGCATCTTGGCGTGCGCTATTGACGCAATGCAGTCGTACTTGACAAGCACTCTGTCCAACAAATAGTCATTGCCAGTGCTGAACTCGTTTATGTCCTTGTTTACTGCATAGCCCTTTTCCCAAAGCTTCACGAAGATCGCTTCCTATTGCTGCGCCACATGTAAGGCGAGTGCTTTCCCAGCGCGAAGTGGTGCGCCTTGAGCCTTATCGCATTTATGTTTATAAAGCCTTTCGAATCAGACGCGTCAAATCCGCCCGCTTCATGCATGCTTGACAGCCTCTGGTCGTAGAGCGGCGTGTAGCACTCCCGCCCAACCGTGGCGACGTTGCCCTTGTACAGGCTGATCGTGACCTTTCCGTCTATCGCCTCCTGGCTTTTGTTTATCGCGCTCATCAGGAAATCCATTTCAGGGGAGAACCAGAAGCCGTTGTAGATCAATTCTGCAAGTTTGGGAGTGAGCATGTCCCTCAGGTGCATTACCTCCTTGTCCATTGCGATGCCCTCCAAGTCGCGGTGGGCCGCCCACAGTATGGTCGCGCCAGGAGTTTCGTATATGCCTCTTGATTTTATCCCGATGAATCTGTTCTCAACCATGTCCATCCTTCCTACGCCGTTCTCACTGCCAACCTTGTTGAGATACATGAAAAGCTCCAAGGGTTTTGTCTTCGTTATCTTTTTTGTAGCGTCTACCACTTTTGTAGGCATGCCGTTCTTGAAGTATATCTCTAGAAGCGTTTCCTTGTTGGGTGCATCTGCTGGGGACTTCGTAATGCTGAAAACGTGCTCTGGTGGGCGCAGTTTTGGGTCCTCCAGTATTCCGGCCTCGTGGCTTAGGTGCATAAGGTTCTCGTCCTCGCTGTAGGGCTTTGATGACGATGCCTTTACAGGTATGCCGTACTTTTTGGCGTACGCTATGAGGTCATCCCTGCCCTTGAACTCTTCAAGGAATTCCTTGTCCTTCCAAGGAGAAATCACCTTTATGTCAGGGTTGAGCGCATAATACGTGAGCTCGAATCTCACCTGATCGTTTCCTTTTCCGGTAGCGCCGTGCGCGACATAGTTGGCGCCTTCCTTTCTAGCCACCTCTATCTGTGCGCGTGCAAGCGCAGGCCTTGCAAGCGATGTGCCAAGCAGATACCTGCCTTCGTATATCGCGTTGCCTCCAAGAGCAGGGAAGATGAAGTCAGTAACAAATTCCTCCCGCAGGTCCACAACGTAGATCTTGGATGCGCCGGTCTGCATCGCCTTTTTCTTCACCGCTTCGAAATCCTCTCTCTGCCCTATGTTTCCAGTAAAGCACACTACTTCAAAACCCTTCTCAACTAGCCACCTAAGTATTACAGAAGTATCAAGACCGCCGCTATAAGC
>CAISDH010000009.1 GCA_903884115.1 uncultured Microcaldota archaeon
GCCTCGTATGTTTGGTATTTCAGGGAATTGACGGGCACCGTTATCGGGGAGTTTGCTGTAAAGGCGGTGCCCTGAGTGTTGGTGAGGGTTATCGGAACAGAGTGAAGAAGCCCAACGGGGATTGATGTGCTTGCGGGTGCTACGGTGCTTGTGACCACCGTCGTGGTGGACACCACTGATGATGCAGTGATATAGACGCATGGCTGGTTTGGGGCAGGGGTGCAGGAACTCACCGCGCTCACGTTGATGAGATACGTGCCTGGCTGTGACAGCTGCTCAAGATATCCGCTGACGTTGACCGGCGTGTACGCAGTCACGTAGCTGAGGCCCGTGTTTGTCCTTACCACGAACGTGATCTCATGCCCTACGAGGTTGTTCTGCGTGCCGACATAGATGTTGTAGACATTCGGAGGAACCTGTATGAGCACCGTTTGTCTTGCAGGATAGCCCTGCGAGCCGACCGCTGTCGCAATGCTCGATAGCTTTGATGCCGTACCCTGGGCTATGCTTACTGAGAGAGAGGAAGAGGAGTTCGATGTTTGCAGAATCGCCAGTATTATTATAGGTATGAGTATCAGCAGGCCGAAACCTACAGTTATGAGGAGTTCTAGGCTGGACTGCGCCCTTACCAGAGTTCTGTGCTGTGCACTCATGGAGTTTCTACCTCTCTGGACGGATTGACCTTCCTCAGCGTCGCCCATGAGACCAAAGGGATATGAAAGACAAAGTATAAATAAGAAGATTGCAAGAAAGATAGTAAGCCAGGATGGCGGATCGGCTACGCGACCGCCTGCAGAGCGGTAAAGGAGGGTTCGACTTTCAAAAAACGAAAATCCCTCTCCTGGCTTACTTATCATTATTTGCATTCTCATAAAAGTTTCAGACTAGACCTTTACGGACTGCTCACCTTAGAAGTAGGTTATCACGGGCACTTCCATTTCGTACTTGGACAGTCCTGAATGCGTGCCCTTAGGCTTGTACCTATTCTTCCTTTGCCCGGATATCGGATATTCGTACTGCATTGCGACATTGCCTTTTGAAAGCGCAATGTGTGTGCCAAATCGGGATATGAGATTGTCGCTCACTTCAGTTTTGCCAAATACGCCTGTGCGTATCAATGATTTGCTGTCTACGAGCACTGCATCGTTTCCATAAGCCTTTTTGAACTGCCTCATCAGTGCGACCTCTTTCCCGGGCAGTGCGCTCATGCAGAGTGCCCTCATATCGCCCCATGGAGGCATGGACAGGTACTGCATTATGCCGCTCTTGCTGTTGATCTGGATCTTCTTCTTTACTTCTATCTGGCCGTGGTCTGCTGTCATTATCAGCTCGTAGTCGCTACTATCGAGTTCGGGAAGCAGTATACGGTTCAGCTCTGAGAAAAATGAGATTGCCCAGTTCTTTACCTGCTCTGAAGTAAAGCCATAGAGGTGCTCAAGGTGGTCCAGGCCGTCGTAGTATGCGTATATGAACCACTCTTTCTTTTCTCTGACTGCATTTCTCAGGTGCACGAACATGTCAGTCGAGCCGTAATATCGTTCGTGCCTGAAGTTCTTCATGCCGCTGGTGGATATGTTTCCGACGTTCTCAGGATACAGCATCAGCACCCTTCCTCTTTTTGAGGCATTTATGAGCAGCTGCGGTTTCGGAAATATGCTTTCTATGCCAGTGGAACTCAACTTGATGGTCTTGCTGAAAGCGTCGGAATCCCTGTACGGAGTCACTATCAGCCCGAGCTCCTTGCAGTACACGTCCCAGCCTATAAGCCCGTGCTCTGCCGGGGTGCACCCTGTTTCAAATGAAGCTATGACTGCAGTTGTGGTTGAAGGGAAAACCGTGCTCTTCCTTTCAACCCTGGCGTTGCCCAATAAGCCCTTTGCCTCGCCGTTCATAAGAAGAGTCTCAACAAGATTGTAGCCCAGCCCATCCACCACCAGGAATATCTTCTTTTTTCTCTCGCCTGCGTTGAGGTGTTTACGATTCACGATGTCCTTTATTACTGACAGGTTGCTGTTCTTATAGTCTGGAAATACGAATCCGCTCTCAGTTAGCACAGAGTTTAACCCATTCATGCTTGCCACATCTGAATTGGTCCCATTCATTCAACGCATACATAACGACAGGACAAATTAAATATCCGCGCTCAAAGCGCAGGAGATCCGCCAGTCAGAACAGGCTTCCGAGCAGGTTGCCGAGCATGGCCTGGTACGCCTCGCATGATGTCCAGTTGGGGGACTCGCCTCCGTCCCTGATTGATTCTCTTGCCTTGACTGCGCAGTCTCCACCCAATATCCTCATCAGGTCAAAATTCGAGTCTTTTATATTGCCGACCTTTATGTTGGATACTATCGACGGATAGATGTTACCGCCGCTGTCCATAAACAGTGACAGCTCTAGGCTACGGTTCCTCATCGGGCTCTTCCCTGTCCGGGCGAAATAGACCAGCTTCTTCAGGAACAGCGTGTCCAGGAAGGATACTGGATTAGGGCTGAAGCGCTTGTGCGAAAGTATGTTTTCTAGTTCGCGAGCCACATCCTCGCCATATGCACTTATGTCCGCACCCTTGTTCCTGTAGTAGTTCTCAGAGCTCTGCGCAAGGTTTATGTGGAAGTCGTTGTAGGTGACATCAGGTATTGCATTCTTCACTTCCTGGAAGGTCTTCTCGAATGCACCTTTATTGTATCTGCTCATCGTGTAGCCGAAGACGAAGTCAAGGTTGCTGTGCTCCTTGCGCATCTCTTTGAGCATCTTGAACACGGCAATAGCCTTCTCAAAGTTGTTTGGAATGCCCCTCATGCGGTCGTGCAGCTCTTTGTAGCCGTCCAGGCTCACGGTTATGACCAGTTTGGGGATCTTGAGATCGAGCATTGTTCTGACCGTGCTCTTTATGCGCTCTATGCTGCACAGCGAATTTGTAGGCAGGGTCACCATGTACAGGTCCTTGCTTGAGTCTCTAAATGCTTTAACGATGTCTGCGAGGTCGTCCCTTAGGAAGGGCTCTCCCCCTGTAAGCTCGATCCATTTGAAGAATCTGTTCTTCTTTGCGAAAGCCTCTATCTCGCTCAGAGTGAGCTCTTTTTCAGGCTTCATCTGCCAGATGTTGCAGGTAATGCAACGGGATTGGCAGCGGTACGTGACTGCAAAATTAAGCTTGTACGGCCTGCTCAGGCTCTTGAAGTTGGATGCAAGGGCGCTGGCGCCCAGATTCAGAATCCCCATACATATTGTTTCCTGAGTGCAGGTATATAACGATTGGTGTGCGAGTCCGTTTGTATGTCACAATAATGTCAATAAATATTCTGTTTTGAATGCGTTCAGTTCATGCTTTTTGTCGTAATCTGAATCGCTGGTCCAGATCCCATCACATTTCAAGGCCAGATAACACGCAACATATGGTGCGTCTTTTATATCGTTCTTCATTATTTCTCTGGCGCTGGAAAGTTCAGACTTGTATTCGCTCAAAGGTACGGTCTCTATCTCTTGAAATAAAAGAGACATGAGCAAATCCAGGTTATCTTTTGTAATACCTGATTTTTGCTTTATGAGTTCTATATATTTCAGAGTTTCTTCTTTTAAAAAATCCGGAGCGACAAACTTAAACTTGCCACTCATTAAGACTTCTCGTGCCTTACCGTTCTTAATCAACGCGGCAATAACTACGTTTGCATCTACAACCAGGATCACAGCAACCTGTGCCTCTTTGCTACGGCTTCGTTTATCTTCGTACTTATCTCCAATGCATCTTTTGTAGTCAATTTGCTCTTGGAGAGAAGTTTATCCATGAGTTCCAACTTCCGTGCCTTATCCCAGAGGGCCTCCCTTGCAACTTCGCTCCATTTTATATCTTTGTATTTTTTCATTATTCCGATAAGCTCTGTAGGTAGAGCCAGCGTCATATTTGTCATTCTTATCACATTTAATATTTTACGTAGAATAAGTATAAATACTTATCTCTATGTACATGCTTAAATTCTAGACGTCCAAAACAACGCTGGCTTCGAAGCGCCTGCCTATCTTGTTTATGTGCAAGTCGTACTTCGAGACGCCCTTGACATCGAGTTTTGCAGACGCTGTCGTTTCTTTCTTGCCGAGCATGATGGCATCAAGTGCGTAGCCTTTTTTTGTCTCCTTGATGTTCAGTTCCGATACACCATATGCAAATATGCCTTTCGCTGATGCTATTGACAGCGCATCCTGCAGAGTAAACCACAGTAGATCATTCAGGTCTTTGGAGTCCTCTTTTAATGAGAACTTCATCAAATGCGAAGTCTGCCTTGCCAGCTTTTTTATGTCCGCACCAGTGTCAAACATCGCAAGGAGCGCGTTCCTGAACAGTTCTTCGTTATCGGCACCATAAGCCACGAATTCGACGTCGGCAGTGTGCTCGATATACTTGTACTTCTCGCGCATGCGTCCACTGCAGCCTCTTATATGTTTTGCTTAATAATAGTTAGTGTCCAATGAGGAAAAGAGTAACTACTGAGATGTGATGAGGTCCATATCGGCTGAGGACAAATATGGTGCGCGGATGGAGCATAGAAAAGCTAAGATCCTCGGAATCGCTGTGCTTTTTGCAGCATTCCTCCTCGCATCGATAAATTCCATTGCTGTGAGCAGCCTCAGCGTGCTCGACACAGACCCGAGCACATACGTGATAGTCGTAATGCTGATGCTCTTCGTCTTCATGCTCTTCTCATTGAAGGAAGATCTGACGTTCGAATTCAAAAGGAAAAGCGCGGCGTACGCAACAGTAATTTTTGTAGCGTATCTGCTTCTACTGTCCTATTCTCGGGTGGCACTCTCGTCAGCATTCCAGTCATACAGGATAGACGCGCTGCTTTTTCCCTTGTTGCTCACGGCGATGATAACCGCGCTGTTCGGCCTTAACGGAATAAAAAAGATGAAATACCTGATCGTTTATTCTGTGTTCGCCTCTCCGCTCATTCTGCTGCCGATCCTTTCATTCGACAATGCTTTCGCTAGAGTCAATGCCGCAATCGTGTACGGCCTGCTAAAAGCAGCAGGCATGCCCGTCTCCAATGCAGGGCTTGTGATAAGTGCAGGGAACGCGTCCATCACGATATCCACAACGTGTGTTTCTCTGGGGATTTTTGCCGCATTCGTCATGTTCCTGCTCCCTGTAGCGTATCTTTATGAAGGAAAAGCAAAGTCAAAGGCGCTTTGGATCGTCTCAGGTTGCGGCCTGCTGCTCATCCTGAACATACTCAGGATGTTTGGGCTCTCTCTGATATGGATATATTATGGCATCAGTTCCGCAATGAATACGTTCCATGCCTTTGCTGGCCAGATCCTGTTCTACATCACAATAATAGCCATGGTGCTGCTCGCTCATATATATGGGTTGCATGACGTACTGGCGATTCCTGTGAAGAAAGCTAAGAACGGGAAGAAAGCCAAGAGCAAGAAAGACGAACGCCTGCAGAGGGACATGATGGCAGCTGCTGCAGTGGCCATTGCTTTCGGCGCAGTCGCTTTCCTGCTCTCATCACAGTACGGCACAGCGGCGTACGCACCTGCGCTGTTCTTCAACAGGAACACGAGCATAAGCAACGCAGCTGTGACTGCCGCTGAATTAAGAAGCCTTGAGAGTGCGGGTGCGAACATAGTTGAGATGGGCCCCATGCAAGCAGGATACATGTTCGTGCTTCAGGGCAGCAACACCAGCAGCTCAACGTACGTGATTGCGACTCCGCTGCCGGACCCTGCACAGGGCGAAACAGTTACACGATATGATGCTTCAAGCGATGAGCACGCGTACCTGCTGCAGAATGGAGTCACGCTCAGAAGCGTGATTGAGAAATCAGGAAACCTCAGCTTCGACGTGAATTACTTCGCGCTGCCGTACAATTTCAGCAACAGCTACATAACGGTGAACTATGAGCTGTTCAGACTGGCGAAGAACGCGAGCATGCAGTCATGCAGTGCAGTAAACGCGACGTCCGTAGGCTTCTTGAATTATGTTGAGTCTGCCATATACAACACGATGCACCTCAATCTCAACTATGGCAATAGAGGCATCATGTGCGAGAGCTATCGCATAGCAAGGGCGTTGAAATGAAATTTGTATTTGATGCAGGAGTCATCGTTTATGCAGGCTCGGGCGTGCACAGGAAATACCTTTTCCTGAAGAACGCGAGCGGCTGGCTCGACACGCCCAAAGGGCACATGGAGAAAGGAGAGCACGCCGAAGAGGCGGCGTTACGTGAGACCTGGGAAGAGACGGGCATAAAGGCGAGGCCTGATCCGTTCTTCCGCGACAGCGTCGAATACTGGTATGCCGAGAATGGCGAGAGGACAAAGAAGCAGGTGACGTTCTTCATCGCAGAGGTTGCAAGCGACACTAAAATCAAGATTTCGGACGAGCACATAAGTTATCAGTGGCTTGACTATGGCTCTTCGATGAAGATGCTTTCATTCAAGGACCAGAAGGAGCTGATCGCCAGAGTTGACGCATACATAGACAAGCTTGAAGCAATGCAGAAGCTGAACAGGGAATACGGCGAACTGCCATCAAACCAGAAGGCGTGGACTCTCAGCAGGCGCTTCGTGGCGGGCGAGGGCCCGCTCAATGCAAAGGTCATGTTCATAGGGCAGGCGCCAGGAAGGCAGGAGGACGAGCAGGGAAGGCCTTTCATAGGAATCAGCGGAAAGCTCCTGGACCGGCTGATAGGGCTTGCGGGCCTCAGCAGAAAGGGAGTTTACATCACAAGCGTTGTGCAGTTCTTCCCTCCGAAGAACAGGCTGCCCACAGAAGAGGAAGTGGACATGACAAAGAAGCTCCTGCTCAGGCAGATAGAGATAGTTAATCCAAAACTGATAGTGCTTCTAGGCTCTCTGGCAGCGAAGACGCTTGTGAACGTTGACAAGGTGACCGCAGATCATGGTAAGTTGCTGAATGTGAAGGGGCGCAGATATTTCGTTGTGCTGCATCCCGCTGCAGCGGTCAGGCTGAAAAAGTTCGTGCCCATGATGGAGAGCGACTTCAAGAAACTGAAGGACATTTTGTAGTCGACAGACCGCCTTCGTTCCTGACAGCGTTAAGCAGATTGACATCGGTTATGCTGTCCCCGACGCTTACCGTCTCTTCCAGGTTGAGCCCATCCAGCTTATCGGAAGGGCATTCGTATCGTATTTTTCTAATAGATTACCTTGTCCAACTTGGCTGCAATCTTTATCTCGCAGATCCTGTTTACTGTTCGCGTTTATTTGGGAAAGTTATAGCTTTCCGTGCAGTAGTTTGCAGCGCATGTGCAGCTTATAACTCCGGCCAACAGATACTGCGGGCACGCGACAGGACCGCCATTCTTTGTCATGTCGGAGATTTCACCAATATGTGCGGAGTTTACGCAGATGAACTGCGAAGGATTGTTGTTGTCGCACTGCGCAATGAGCACCTTGACGCACTGAGATGCATAACCGCAAGAGAATGCGCTGCTGCCAAGCGAGTAGCCATTCTGGCTGGCACGTTGGCTTTCGTTCTGATAGGAATAGATGGCATTGGTGCCGCTACTTGTAGAATGCATAAGAAAATACAGGCATGCTGCGACGATTAAGAGTGCAGAAGCTACAAGGGCTGCATTTGATGCCTTCCGTGGTGATTTCCTTCCGGCCATGGAGCACAGCCATCTTGTGCAGAGCTATTGGCGCCTGACGCGCTTCTCCATCGGGAACAGGATCACGTCCTTTATGGAAGAGCTGTCGGTGAAAAGCATGATCAGCCTGTCAACACCCATGCCGAGCCCTCCGGTCGGGGGCATCCCGTACTCCATCGCCTCGATGAAATCGGCATCGAGGGGCTCGGCCTCCTTGTCCCCTGCCTGCGCCTTCTTCGCCTCTTCTTCGAAGTTCTCCCTCTGGATGGCAGGGTTCTGCAGCTCTGAATAGGCATTGTTTATCTCCATGCCGTCAACATATAGCTCGAATCGCTCGACACGCTCGGGGTTTCCGCGCTTTGGCCTTGTAAGCGGAGAAGTCTCCCGAGGAAAGTCTATCACAAACGTGGGCTGCACCAGCTCTGGCTGCACAAGCACCTCGAGGAGCTTGCTGTACGCGTGCGCCCTGTACCTCTTGCCCTTGTCGAACCTTATGCCCTTGCTCTCCGCCAGCTTGAACAGCTCGTCGTCGCCCAGCTTGGCCACGTCCTTGCCGACCTTACCGCTTATGGAATCGATGAAGCTTACGCGCTTGAACGGGGCCTTGAAGCTCAGCTGCTTGCCATGGTACTCTATCGATTGGGAGCCGTTGAGCTCGGTGGCTATGTACTCGAACATGTCTTCAGTGAGCTTCATCATGTCCTCGTAGTCCGCATAAGCCTGATACCACTCGATCATCGTGAATTCTGGGCTGTGGGTGGAATCAAGGTCCTCGTTCCTGAAGTCCTTGCATATCTCGTACACCTTGTTGAAGCCGCCTATTATCAGCCTCTTGAGGTACAGTTCGTCTGCTATCCGCAGGTACTGCTCTTCGCTTAGCGTGTTGACTTTTGTAGTGAACGGCTCGGCGTCCCCGCCGCCGTAAAGGGGCTGTATCGTAGGGGTCTCGAACTCCATGAATCCGCGAAGGTCAAGGAAGCGCCTTATGAGGGATAGGATCCTGCTGCGCTTGACAAAGGTCTCGCGCACTTTGGGGTCCATTATAAGGTCAAGATACCTTTTCCTGTACCTCACTTCCACGTCTTGCAGGCCATGCCACTTGTCTGGGAGCGTCCTGAGCGCCTTTGCCAGCATCAGATGCTCCTTCACTTTTATGCTTATCTCACCGGAAGAGGTCTTGAATACCTCGCCCTTTACCCCGATTATGTCGCCAGCGTTGAAGTGCTTGGCCTTTTCGAATTCGGCCTCGCCGATCGTTGAATAATCGAAATACGCCTGTATTTTTCCGGTGCTGTCCAGCAGGTCTGCGAACAGGAGCTTGCCGGATTTCCTAACTGCTGTGATCCTGCCTGCAACAGAAGCGGGCTTCCCCTCGAAACGCGTGTAGTCCTTCTTTATCTCAGTTGAGTTGTTGGACACATCATACGAGTAAGGCAATGAAGATATCAGGTCGCGCTGCGCCTTGATGTCAATTTCCGGCATGGAATCCTATGGAATTAGCAATAAAGAAATATAAACACACTGTGCAGCGTGGGGATAAATATAGAGGAGCCTGCTGTAGGCAGGCTCACTCACTGTGGGGGTGATATGATTAGCGGGTTCGTCGCTTTGCCAGCATCATACTTGTAATAGACCTTGTGCCCTAGCTGATAGCGTTCCAGCAAGCCCTGCTTGTAGAGCTTGTTCAGCCTTGCGCTAGCGGCATTCCTTCCCTTGTAGTTCATGCGCTTCTGTATGTCCTCAGAGCAGGCGATGTCCATCATCTGCACCTGCTGCAGTATCTTCGTGTCGAGCTGCGACAGCGGCAGGGCTTGGCGTGGCTGCTGCACCTGCTGCTGGACGTACTGCTGCTCCTCTTGCGGAGCATACTCGCCGGTGACCTCCGCCAGCCGTGACAGGCTGCTCGCCATTCCGCTTAGGATCATGGTATTCTTCTTGTTCTCGTCCATCACGTATTTGAAAAGCGCTAAGAGGTTGGAGCTCGTTGCATCCGCCTTGACCTTTTCATCGACCATGGACTTGAGGTTGGCATTCGTGGTGCTCATCGCCTGAATCTGCTGTTTCAGGTTCTGTAGCTCGCCCTTGATTGCCTTTTTCGATTTCAGCGCCATACAACCTTACACTCATGATCCATCCATACAACAATCATGAAAGAATCACGACTTTATAGTGAACGAGTAAGTATTTAAACCTTTCTTAATTGCGGAATAAAGCGATGCCGTACCTAGATTTTTTTCTTTCTCTTATCACGCAAGATGTGCGTCTCCTTCCTGGTGAAGTTGGCTACCTTGTACTTCTCCTTACGGGTGAAATCTGCGGCAAGAAGTGCCTCCTTCCGGGTGAAGTCGGCTACCTTGTGCTTCTCCTTACGGGTGAAATCTGCGGCAAAGTGCCCCTCATTTCTAGCGAAGTTTGCTGCGACGTGCTTCTCCTTACGGGCAAGATCTGCCGCGGCACGCTCCTCTTTCTTGGCGAAGTTTACTATGTTGTACCTCTCGTAGAATGGTATGAACAGTATGAGAAATGCAATAAGACCCATGGCGTGAACAACAAAGCTTGATGTCATAAAGAAGGATACCGCAGTCAGGAACGCAAGCAGCAGTATCAGCGAGGATATGAGCGCATACATGAAGTGGCTGTATATGTGTTCGAAGCGCTCCTTCCTTTCAACGTAGACTTCAAGGGATATCACAAAAGCCGCTATGAATGACAGCGTTATGATGGACGTGCCCAGAGATATGCCGTAATCGGCATATCCTGCATAGTATAGTATAGAACCTATTGATTTGATGTAGCTGGCCGCAACACTCATTACGAATACGGCCCTGAGACTGCATTTCATCTGGAATGCCTTGTTGAAGTTCTTGAGGTATACTCCGAGAATAAATATCAGCAGTGCAGGGAGATAGAGAGAGCACAGCGGGTTTCCGTCCGTGGATATGTTGAAAGGAGATGAGAGGAACAGCGCTAGCTCGGAGTTGATGTTAAGATTGAGATATGCGAGCGTGCTGTTGAAGTAGTATGTAAAGTAGATGCCAAGAGCGACGAAGACCAGGCTTGCCAGGAGGGGCTTGAGCAGCTTCATGACAATCGGCTATCTTACACATGCTAAATTTAAAGCCTTGCATAGCGCCTGATAAGGACAAGGAAGCTGCGGTTGATAGAACTTGCTTGCATCAATCATATAGAAGGCAAGTTACTTATCTTTGGTTTCTTGCTTTTTCTAGAAGTGCGGTACACCAAAACCAGTATTATCACTATGAGCACTACGATCACTGCCATCAGGTAGGTGTTGCTTGATGCGGGCGGCGTAGCAGAAGGTTTCGATGTTGATATTATTGTTGTAGTTGTGGGCACGTTCGTTGTGGTAGGCAGAATGGTTGTTGTTGATACGTGCGCAGTTGGAGTATTTGATGTGTTGGTTGCTGTTTGAACCGGCACAGAGCAGAAGTCAACCGTGACCGTGTGCAGTATCGGCAGATAGCTCAAGCTTACAAGCTCTGCGGTGTAGTTGAAATTGCTGTTTGAGCCTATGCCCACAGGCGAATTCAGTGGAAGTATGTAGGTGCCGCCGTTTATTATCAGAGCAGTGGAACTAGACGTTATCTGGCTTTCAGTCACGGCGAACTGCATGCCGCTGAGAGTGAAGCGCTCGTAGTTCGGCGTGGTGAAGTTGGTTATCTGGTAGCAGGATTCACCGTGCAGGCTGTACTGCGTCACGCCAGGGCCTGTCAGCCCGCCACCGCCGCCGCCACCGCCCCCTCCGCCTCCGTTTGAGCCGCCGGAACCGCCGCTTGGGATGGTCGTAGTTGTTGATGGAGGCGTATATACATTCAGAAAGCCGAAAGTGGTGAAGTGGTATGTCACTATCTTCGTGTCAACTCCGTTTGTTATGTAGCATGCGCCAGGGAATGTTGGAAGCTGCGGGGATGCGTAATTGCCTCCGCCGCAGACAGCCGTTATCTGCGTCCAGGCACCCGATCCTGCAGGCCTGTATCCCACAGCACCAGTCCCAGTAAGAACTATGGTGGCGGGCTGGCTGAGCAGAAGTACGGAGTCCGGAGAGCCCACGTCAATCACAGTGTTCCCTACCGAGAAGCCTGAAGGCGCAGTGCCTGAATTCAACCCGTTTGTCGGAGGAGCAATAGTCCCTGTCCAGCCGCTTTGCGCAAAGACTATTGTGTTATCTGGAATCGAAACGCTTGTGCCGGAAAGTCCGGCATTAGTGATTGTGATGGGCGTTCCTGCTACTCCTGAATCAAGCTCTACCGCATTTGTTACTTGGACGCTCTCGCCTCCGATGCTCTGCGGCGCAGACAAGTCCACTGTGCCAGAACTTGTTGTGACGCTGTTCAAAGCTATAGTGGAGCCATCAATTGCGATGTTTCCTCCTGACGCGGTTGAAACAGAGTTTGAAAGAGCCACGACAGCGTTGTTGCTCAGAATAATAGAGTTAGTCCCGCTCGGCATAGCTGCTTGGCCAGTTTGAGAAGGCGCAATAGTAAAGTTCCCAGATACTGTATTCACGGTGCTGCCAGTTATGACTGCGTTGTTGATTGTCACCACTGATGGCGCAGAAGTTGCATGCCCACCAAGCGAGTCCGTAGCTACAACAAGATATGAGAAGATTCCCAATGCACCTGAATTTGCGGTATAGGCATTGGTTGTCGCGGTTGCGATCGGGTTGGCGATTGTGCCGTTGTACCATTGGTACGATAATGCACCAGTTCCTGTTGCTGATGCAGTAAGCAATATTGATTGGCCGAAGTCATAAGAGGTTGTACCTATTACGCTGACGGTCGGCATAGAATGGACTGTTATTATCACGTTCGTTGATGCTGCGCTGACCGCCGTATTGTCTGTTACCGTCTCAAACACGCTGTATGTTCCGGAATTCGCGAAAGTTATTGTGTTACCAGCAACAGTAATGCCGTTCACGCTGTTCACAGTGTATGCGAACGTCAGCGGCGGAGTGCCTCCGGTCGTTGTGTTGGTGAATGCCACCAGCTGTCCCGCATCAATGGCCAAAGATGAAGGAGTTAGCGATGTTATTAATGGGTATGCGTTGATTGTCACCGAAACGGGGTTTGAAGGAGAGGCGTATGTGGGCACGTTGCTGTCAGAGACTACGGCGCAGTAGTATGTCGTTGCTGCGAGTGCGTTTGATGGCGCGTATGACAGTCCGGATGTCCCTGTGTCCGTTGATAGAGAGCTGCATGAAGATGTCGCTGAATGGTACCATTCGACTGTGGCAGTTCCTGGACCCGCGTACGTGATTGTTGCGGTCAACTGGGTCGCAGACTGGCCAACATCAAGGTTCTGCATTGCTGAA
>CAISDH010000010.1 GCA_903884115.1 uncultured Microcaldota archaeon
AGCCCCCTCCGTAGGAGCCGCCTGCGCCTTCTTCGTCTTGATACATTCTATTCACTTTATTTGTTTTTACGTAGAATTAGACTTTTCCGCCTCCTTCTCCGTATTCAATGCTTTGTTCTTAATATTTAAAGCTTTTTTGGTTGCGGGGCACTAACAAGCCACAGACATAAAACAGCTATAAATGTTATTGTTCAGAGTCATGAGCAGAAGGTGTAGCGATGGAGAAAGAAATCACTGTCATTATAGCATGCATGGACCCCCGCCTCAACGAAAGGCTCAACGAATTGAGTGGTCGCGACGATGTTCTGATTCTCAGGAATGCCGGAGCTAATGTAAATGGTCTCAGAAAGTCGCTTCAAAGCGTGATTGACTCGGGTATCGGAATAAAAGCAATAGTCTCGATGCAGCACAACGATTGCGCCGCAAACAAGTTCATCAAGAGCATAATAGACAAAGAGCGTCCGGAGCCCAGCAAGATTCTGATGGATTCGCTCGTAAGACAGTTCATCAGATCCGATGTTGATTTAGCGAATATAGATCAGACAAACCACGACATGCAGATTGATAGTCTCCAGAAATTGGTTGAAGGTAAAATAAAGGTCAGGGATGGATATGCCACAGTGCACATCCCTACCCCACATAATTCGCATGAGCACAAAGAGCACACGGTAGTGGCGATAATAGGAAGAAGCCATGTGCCGTACGAGTGTATCGCTGAAGCACTGCACAAAGAGCTGAAGAGCATATACATCATACAGGCCATTCACGCAAAGGACGTCCACCCGGACATAGAGCTCGCCAAAACACTCTTTAATCTGAAGCACATAGTTATTCCAAAATTAGAAACCCACAGAGATTTGCACAATGAAACAGCAAGGGAAGTGAGCAAGGCGTTCGGAATAGATGTGGAGATGGTGAATTTGACGCAGAATTGCGTAAAATCCCGAAGCAAGCACTAGCCTGGACGGTGCCAGGGCCTTGCGCCTTCTGCTCAGCCTCCATAGGGTGCCAAAACATCCAATATTTCACATATACTCTCATTCATCCGATTGCACAGAAGTTATATAAATCTCGAGCATGAGTAAATATTCCTATTGCTGCTTGGTGAAACAATGAGTGTACAGGATGCGTTGCGAATCATAAAAGAGAACAGTGTAAGGTGGGTCGATGTGCAGTTCACGGACATGCTGGGAAAACTGCAGCACGTGACACTTCCATCAAGGGACTTTGACGAAGAGTGTTTTTCTAACGGGTTTGGCAAGCTGGACGGCAGCAGCATAAAGGGCTTCACCAAGATAAGCGAAAGCGACATGGTCCTGCTACCTATGGCAGAAACGATGACGCTCATACCGTGGATGCCCAACGTTGCGCGGGTCATGGCCAAGGTTATGCTGGGTTCTGGAAGGGGAAGATTTGAGAGAGACCCACGGCACATAGCCGAAGAAGCAGAGAGCTACCAGAAAGGCAAGGGCTACAAGAGCTTCTACGGCCCTGAGCCCGAATTCTTCATATTTGACAAGGTCGATATAGATGCATCAAGGCCGCAGAGCGGCCTTTCGTACAGCTTAGGTTCGCGCGAAGCGCCATGGCAGCAGACCGGCAGCTTCATAGTGAGGCACAAGGAAGGCTACTATCCCGCGCCGCCCGTCGACCAGCTCATGAGCATAAGGCTGGAAGCGGCCGACATGCTGTCGCAGCAGTTCGGCTTCAAGATAGAGGCTGCGCACCATGAGGTAGCGACTGCGCAGAACGAGATAACGTTCGCATATTCCACGCTGGCAGACACTGCAGACAAGGTGCAGATCCTCAAGTATGTACTGAGGAACGTCGCAGCGAACCATGGCATGGTCGCCACGTTCATGCCCAAGCCCATGTTCGGGGACAACGGCAGCGGAATGCATACTCACTTCAGCGTATGGACTGCCGATGGAAAGAAGAATCTGATGTATGATCATGCCGATGATTACGCAGAGCTGAGCAAGATAGGCAAGTACGTAATAGGTGGCATATTGCGCCATGCGAGGGCCCTGTCTGCGATAGTCTCACCAACCACGAACAGCTACAGAAGGCTCATACCTGGCTACGAGGCGCCGGTGTACACTGCGTGGAGCAAGGCCAACAGGAGTGCGGTGGTGAGGGTTCCTGCTTATTACAGCGGAGTTGAGCATGCCAAGAGGATAGAATACCGTGCTCCCGACCCTACTTCAAACCCGTATCTCACGTTCTCAGGCATCCTCATGGCTGCGCTTGACGGCATAGACAAGAAAATAGAGCCAACAGGCCATGTTGATGCTGACATATACCACCTGAGCAGGGAGAAGAGGAAGGAGCTCGGGATAGGAGAGCTTCCAAGATCATTGGAGGAGGCGCTTGACGAACTCGAAGCAGACAGCAACTTCCTGAAGCCGGTCTTCAACACGTCTTTCCTTGACGCTTACATTGAGCTCAAGAGAGAGGAAGTGAGGTCGCTGGCGCAGTACCCGCACCCGATGGAGCACTACTATTACCTTGATGCGTGACTAAAGGCACGTAGCAGGTAAGAACGCGGGCAGCCTGGCAGGGAATGTGAGTTAGAGTATGAACACTGCGGCTGCAACAGCGCACGTCCAGTGGCCGTCTTTTCCAACCACTGCAGACTGCGTGACGTTTGATGTCTTTACCATCTTGCCGCTCATCTTGAATACCTGTTCTTTTTCATCCCAGCTCTGGTCTACATCAAAGTCTATTCCAAGCGTTGAAGCAAGCATCGTGGCGGCCATGTCCTCTGCCTTCTCACCTGCCACCTCATCACTTTCACCATAGTCCTCATACTCGCTCAGGTATCCATATGTATTAACGTCTCTTGGTATTGCAAGGCCTATGCTTGCAGACATCAACCTGTTAGGTTCATCCGACTGTATCCTTGCAAGGACAAGAAATGTTATGCCTCCAGGATGCAATAAGGGTATTCCTTTCTCCTTGGGTATTACCTCACAGTTCGGAGGTATTATGCTAGAAACGCGGACCAAGTTGTATTGCGATATGCCTGCATCCCTCAATGCAGATTCGAAGGACTCTAGCTCCCTTATAGACCTTCCTGCGCCTTTTGTGAAAAACACTTTTTTAGGAACTATGTTGCCGGTTATGCTGTTTGGGACTGTATTGCCCAATATGTTGTTTGTTTCCATGCGAAGACTACGAGAATCTAAAATCAAGTTTTAGGATTCACAGGTGTTACTATTACGATTAATAATAAATAGGTTATCTATGAAACTCTTTCCGCTTGTAAAAGATTGAAGGCAGTTCTGAGTGCAATTTACAACATTTCTACTTGATGCAAAACATTATAAGCTTCGCATTCCAACATAGTATGAAAGTGATACAATGAAAGGAAAAGTGAAGATGTTCAATGCCGCACGTGGTTTCGGATTCATCACGGGCGAAGACGGAAAGGACGTGTACGTACACACCTCATCTATTCTGGGCGGCGCAGCGCTCGCAGTTGGCGACGCAGTGGAATACGAGGTTGTGGCTGGCGAACGCGGCCCTGCTGCAAAGAACGTAAAGAAAGTCTAAA
>CAISDH010000011.1 GCA_903884115.1 uncultured Microcaldota archaeon
AGCCCCCTCCGTAGGAGCCGCCTGCGCCTTCTTCGTCTTGATACATTCTATTCACTTTATTTGTTTTTACGTAGAATTAGACTTTTCCGCCTCCTTCTCCGTATTCAATGCTTTGTTCTTAATATTTAAAGCTTTTTTGGTCAACTCTTTGAATTTGCATTATCCAGAGATATGAGGTCAGCACAGAACAAATTAAAACCTTAGTTTGAAGTATAAAGCACGTGATCGCATGAAAGATATAGACGATGTTATGAAAGACCTGGAAGATAGGAATGCTGAAAGGGAAGCTAAGGAACGTGAAGCCGGCCAAACTGCACAAGAAAGGGTTCTGATAGGGAGCGTCGAGCGCTTCTTCGACAGGATAAGTGTTGTTGCGATAACGTTGAATGGCGATTTGAAAGTTGGGGACATCATAGAGATAGAGAACTCAGAGTATGCAATACGGCAGCGTGTGTCTAGCATGCAGATCAACGGGCAGGACGTGAACGAAGCATCTGATGGAGACTCTGTTGGAATAAAGCTCTGCGTTCCGGCACCTCCAGGAGGCAGCGTCTATAGGATCTAGTGATGGCCGCAAACGCGCAGCGTCACTCTTTGGCGCACACACATATCAGGTATCTTTCGTCCTTCGTAGGATTGCCGAGTACAGGGCCGAGGCAGTACCCCCTGTTTATGACGTCCCAGAGTCTGGGCGCCATTTCCAGCCACGCTTTCCCTTCAAAATAAAGGTCTGATGCGATCTCGAGCCGAGACTTGCTCTTCAGGTCTAGGTTTGATGGCATCTTGAGCCATGCATTGTCAGCAGAGTCCGCAACCTCCGGCGAGAGTTTTGATGTGAGCAGGTAGTACATCACGAGCCGCGCGCATTGTGTTATGTCCTTCGCAGCATCATATATGAAGATTTTGTCGACGCCAAACAAATCAGAGTCCCGTACGCTCTTCTTCACAGCTTCGCGCACGGTCGGAAGCACGACCTTATCTACAACGGATGAAACGCTCTGGAGCAGCCGCAGCCACGCTTTGTAGTCGTCCGGATTATCCATGTGCTTGGCGCTCTCGAGTATCGCACTGTACGAAAAGTCTGCAAGCTTGCCGACATCGTTCTTGAACTCCTTTCCCGTACTGGACGTCTCGTCCCAGGAGGCTTTCCGCGCTGCAGGCAACGTCCTTTTGCCGAACATGAGCCAGTAATCCCGATGCTCTCCTGTTTGGTCAAAGAAGGGCATATCTTTTGCGGCCAGGTCTTTAAGCGAGTCAAGGAACGCCAGCACGCTCATCGCGTTGGCTTCTGGCACGTTCGCATCCTTCATCGCCTTTTCGAGCATTTTCATGATTTGTTCTGGTTTCTGGAACTGACTTCCAGATTTAGTCAAATTCTGCACAAGACCACCACGTATGCTGCGTTCATTTTAATATATATAATTAGCGTATCGCAAGGAGCAACAGGGCACCCGCAACAGACCGCAATTACCTGATCTCGTTTGCAAACTCCTTCATTATCTTCGCCACCTTTGGCTTTATCACGAAGGCGCAATAGGGCTTGTCTGGATTCTTCTCGTAATATTTCTGGTGGTATTCTTCTGCCGTATAGAATCTTTCCAGGCGTTTTACCTCTGTGACTATGGGCTTTTTGAACCTGGTGCGGATCTTCTCTATGAATTTATCTATGATATCTTTATCGGCGTCGGTCAGGTAGAATATCGCAGACCTGTATTGCGTGCCAACATCTGCACCCTGCTGGTTCAGCGAAGTCGGATCGTGCATCTCGAAGAACACGTCCAGGAGCGTGTTGAGAGCTATCTCCTCTGGATCGTACTCAATCTGGAGCACCTCTGCATGTCCTGTATTGAATTCGGATATCTCCTCATAACTTGGATTGCTTGTGTTTCCTCCTGCGTAGCCCACTGTAGCCCTTAGCACGCCTTTTAACATCACAAAGACCGCTTCGGTGCACCAGAAACAGCCACCACCAAATACAATGGTTCTGGTCTCTGCCATGTTATCGCTTTCTAAGCTTCTTGCACCGCTTTATGTACTCGCGCACGCTATCAGGAACTGGCCTGCAGCTGCAGTTCTTCTGGTGCGCGATATGCCATTCTGCTCTCTGTGCCATAGTAGGGTTCTTGCACATGGGGTTCTTTTCGTGCCACTCCTTGTTCATGCAGCTCGCTCATTACATACCATCAAGAATATTAAGCTTAATTGTGCATTGGTGGCTGGTGTCATTATGGCAGACAAAATAAGATGCGCGCACATATTAGTCAAGAGCGAGACTACGGCAAAGGAAGTGCTTGACAAACTGGCAAAGGGCGATAGCTTCAGCAAGCTGGCGATCGAGTATTCCCTCGACGGCTCTGGCAAGCGCGGAGGCGATCTCGGAGTATTCGGCCACGGAGTGATGGTCAGGGAGTTTGAGAAAGCGGCGTTCGCGCTTCAGAAGGGGCAAGTGTCCGGCATCGTGAAGACCCAGTTCGGCTACCACATAATCAAGCGCTTGGAATAGACGTAACTGGTATTGCCTTGACAGTTGAGAGTGACACCAGTCGGCATAGCAACTCCCGTTGACCACTTATAAAGGCCTGGACATATGCCTTGCCAGTTACTAGAGATGATGTCGCAAACTGATTTGGCGATAGCTCTTCTCCTAAACAGACGGTATCATTTTTTCTTCATGACCCTTAGGTAGTAGTATGCACCAGCACCTATTGCTACTGCTGCAACTATAGCTGCCACGGAATAAAGTGCAACATTATTTGAGCCAGAACCGCTTACAATCTTTGTCGGGGGCGCCGTTGATCCGCCTGAGACGGTAGTAGAACTGCTTGCAACCGTTGTTGTGGGCGCCGTTGATCCGCCTGAGACGGTGGTAGAACTGCTTGCAACCGTTGTTGTGGGTGCCGTTGATACGCCTGAGACGGTGGTAGAACTGCTTGCAACCGTTGTTGTAGCGGTTGTTGTTGATCCGGTTCCTGTTGGTGCCGTCACAGTGTCAGCGGCTAATGTGACTGCGGTTTGTGCCAGCAATCTGCCATTCACTGTTGACCCGGTGTTCACCACAATCGCGGTTTGAGACAGAATAATTCCTTCGAAGCTGGCCGTTGTTCCAAGGATCACTTGTCCGGCTACCTGCCAGAAGATGTTTTGAGGCTGGCAACCACCACTCAGAGTAACAATTGCACCATTGCCCAAATTGAGACTTTGTGCTATCTGGAATATGAAGACGGAGCTAGAGTTGCCTTGACAGTTGAGAGTGACACCGGTCGGTATTGTTACTCCTGTTGACCATTTATAAAGGCCTGGAGCAAGGGTCATTCCGTCAATATTTCCTGCGCCCAATTCCGTAGCAGTGGGATTTGTCCTCCCTGCCGCGTCGGCATATGCCGTTTGCATGTCACTTACGGCCGTTGTCATCGTAGTTGGAGTTGGAGAGTTATAGTCAGAGGCATATGCTTTCCCAGTCACTAGAGAGGATGTCGCAAATTGCCCTGATGAATCCAATATTAACCCAAATCCCGTAATGGCGGTGCTGGAGACTGGACTCGCCCCAATATCCCCAATAATAGAGGTAGTTCCAGTTGTTGATATTCCTGATTTCGATAGAACTGCAAAATTGCCTGCTGTTCCAAGATTCACCGCTGTCGGACCCACAGCGCTAACTACCTGCGATAGTAAAAGAACTAACGCAATCACGCCAAATATATTTTTATACAACACACCCTCTCCTCATAGGTTATAACTAAGGTAAGCTTATAATACGTTGCTTCAAAGATAATCCCACTTCATGCATTTTTCAAGCACCTGGAAACAAAGGCAGGTTTAATATCCAATTTTTGACAATCTCTTTTATTGAGTACTCCATACGCCTAATAGAAATCTACGAATATTTGATATTAAACCATGCCTTAAAAACGAAAAAATACTCAGCAGGGCATATTTAACACATAATCAAGCGACTGGAGTAGTCAGGTTACGTCTTTGATAGCAGAACTAATAGACAATCAGCCATAAGACCAAACACATAAGTATCTCCTATAGCTGATTTGATGGCAAGGGTTTATTATGGCTGAGAAAACTTTGGATAAGGAGAAGAATAATAAAATAGAAGACATTGTCATGTGCATGATGGGAGGTTCTATGCCAAGAGCATTAAGCATGGCCATAGACTCCAAACTAAAACACGACGAAATAAAAGAATATGTTTCATTGCTTCTGGAAAAAGGAAACATAGTAAAAGCTGCAGACGCAATATCGAAGTTCGCAGAGTTGGACAAACACCATCAGGAGTACCAGTTAACAAAAGAGGAGTTGGAATCCTTTAGGCCAAAAGTAGTAGAACTCATTAAGCAGTATGTGCAGGGGACTGGCACTTTCTCAAGAATAATCGTGGCTTTCGGATTCAAAGACATTGTCAACCTGAGAGTGTAATTGCCGGTTATGTATTTAAATTTTGGTAGTTTATTCTGAGCATGGCGAAAACAACAAGCGCAAGAACTAAAATTGTAGATGCCTTGCTACTGGGTTCTGCCATATGGCTGGCGGGTTACGTTGCGTCCATAGTTCTCTACGGTTTTGTTTCGAAAGCGATTCTTGGATGGATATTGTTCTTTATTTTTACTCCTTTGACTGTCTACATAGCATATTTAAGGTTCAGAAAAAGGAAGGAGACGATCGCGTATTACTCTGCCGTGGCACTTGCATGGGCAGTATTGGCAATAATCTTTGATTATGTCTTCATAGTCAAAGCGTTAAATGCACAGGGCTATTACAAGGCAGATGTCTTTGTGTACTACCTGGTCACTTTCCTTGTACCTCTTGTTGTAGGATCTAAATACGGTAGAGGATAGATGCGCGGATTGCAAGAATGCTTGATATAAACATGATGGTCGAAGCATACACTGGCTAATTGGTAATCTGATGCAGTATCTAACAGGCATAGCTTTTGGCGCTACCGCGTTGCTTGGCTACGGCTTGGACAACATAGCGCTGGCCTTTGCATCAAAGAAATATGGTTCGATAAAAACAGCGGCAATATTTTTCATGATGGTGATGGCGATATCCGCCATACCTGCGATTTTCCTTTTCAGTTTCAATAATTTTAGTATTTATGCGGACATTTTGGTGCTGGTAACCGGCGCCGTATCCTTTGTGGCCTTTGTATCTTTCGTTAAAGGATTTGAGGTAGGCAATGTCTCAGTGGTGGCATCTATCGCGAACGGATGGGGCGTGATAACGGTAGCATTGAGCATCTTGTTCTTGAACGAACACCTTAGTCCCTTGAGCATTCTAGAGGTTTTGTTAATAATAGTCGGAGTCGCATTGGTCTCTTTCAGGTACAAAAGCATCAGAAGAGAAAAACTAAACAGAATCAGCGAAGGAGTGAAATATGCGTTGATAACCATGATGGGTTGGGGAACGTACTACTTCCTTGATGCGCTGCTGGTGCTGAAAATAGGCTGGTTTGATGCATTTTTCTTATTGAATCTGATAACGCTGGCATTTGTGTTCAGCTACAGCCGTGTCAAGAGTACAAAGTTGATGTCTCTGGGCAGGGGCAGTTATGTTGTGCTTTTCCTTGGGGCATTGACAAACGTGGTTGCCGGAATCGCATACAATCTTGGCGTTGCTTTCAATTTTGCCGCAGTAGTCGCGCCTGTTGCGTCTGCAGCTGTGATGCTTCCTGTCCTTTTTGGCATACTCTTCTTAAAGGAAAGGCCAGAAAAGACGCAGATGTTGGGAATGGCCATAATAATATTGAGCATAATTGCCCTAACCGTTCAATGAAGATATGAAAAGGATTTAGCAGGTGTTCCTTCGAATTAACTACAAAGGCACCATGTGAAGACTATAATTTTCATAAGGCACGGGCAGAGCTTGGCAAATGTCTCGCACACGCTCACTTCCGATATCGACGGTTATCCGTTAACTGATGAAGGAATTGTGCAGGCAGCAGGCATCGCAGATACAACAGACAAAACAAAAATAGACAGGCTTTATACAAGTCCAATATTGCGCGCAGCCCAGACTGCCCAGATAATAAGTAAGAAATGCGGCATCGGACCGATTGCCGATAAAAGGTTGATGGAACGGAATATGGGGAGCTAAACGGCGTGACTTTCAACTCAAGAGACGCGACGATAACTGCAATGCATGAAGAAGTAAAATCAGATATAAGAAAGGTCTAGAGCAATGGGAAGAGCTACAGGCACGTCTAAGAAGTTTTACGGAAAGAGTTAAAGGAGGCACCGTAATTGCGGTTACGCACCATGATCCGATCCTGGCCGCGCTTGGAATGGCGGACGGCAAATATGACGGCAACGATTTCACCACCAGGATAGCCACGGCATCGGCAACCACGATAGATTTTGAAAGCATGAGAATAATGTGCATAAACAGCAACGCCATGCCTGCGCTTAAAACACAATAAACAGCGGGATTGGCAGAGTAGGACGTCAGATAGGAAGGACTCGCCACCGTTTTCTCATTCTTCTGTATTTATAAACATTTGAACTCCAATACCAGCATGGCAGACAAGCAGGTCCTGCAGAAGGAGCTCGAGGAGCTTCAGAAGGAATATGCCAAGACCAAGGACAACAAGGCCACAAACAAATACGTAGGCTTGCTCCGCCACAAGATGGCGAATATAAGAAAGACTCTTGCTGAGAGAAAGAGCAAGAAGGGAATTGGCTTTGGGGTCAAAAAATCAGGCGACGCCACCGTCGTGCTTGTTGGCTTTCCTGGTGCGGGAAAATCCTCGCTTATAAACAGGTTCACAAGTGCAGAGTCCAAGGTTGCAGGTTATGCGTTCACCACCCTTGGGGTCATACCAGGCATGCTTGAGTACAACGGAGCTCAGATACAGATCCTGGATGTTCCTGGGCTCATCGAGGGCGCACACATAGGCAAAGGTGCCGGAACGCAAGTAGCAAGCGTCATAAGGATTGCAGATGTGCTTCTGTTCGTGCTTGATGCTACAGTCCCGGACCAGATATACAAACTTCTGGAGGAGCTTTCGCTGCTCAACATAAAGGTGAACAGGGACAAGCCTCGCGTGATCATGGAGGAAAGGAGCTCAGGAGGCCTGTCAATTGAATCGAATGGCCACAAGATCCCAAGCATCGAGGAGGTGAGGACCGTGCTGAAGGAGATAGGCATTTACAACGGCAAGGTCATATTTTACGACAATGTCACAGTTGACGAACTGATAGATCTTCTAGTAGAGAGAGCCGTATATGTGAAGGGGATCATCGCTCTGAACAAGATAGACCTGCTGAGCAATGCGAAGGCGGAGCAGGTAAGGAAGGAACTGGAGTCCAAGCTGAAGATGCAGGTCATACCAATAAGCGTGGAGGAGGAGACCAACCTGGAAAGGCTGAAATCGAAGCTCTTCGACAACCTTGGCATAATAAGAATATACCTCAAGCCAAGGGATGAAGATGCCGATCTATCCAAGCCGTTCGTGCTCAAACAGGACAGCACAGTCATGGACCTGGCGAAGGGGCTGCATTCCAGGCTGGCGAAGGACCTCAAATATGCCTATGTGTCAGGCGCAAGCGCCAAGTTCAAGAACCAGAAGGTTGGCGGAGAGCACGTCCTAAATGACGGGGACATCGTCACGCTCGTATACGAGAAGTACGCGCTTTGATGGGCACATTAATGCGGTCATATCTGCACGTTTATCGCATTTCCTGATTCGTAGTGCCTGAGCCCGAATTTGAATAACGCGTACGCTGTAATTACTGATGCGAACGTCGCAACAACCATGTACATCATGTATGTCTGGCTGAAGTTCTGAAGTATGATCGTTATGCCGTGCGCCGCAGTGCGCCAGGACGGCGATTCCCAAATATATAAATACCGCTACATACGAAGTAATTATGGTAATCCCTTGAGCATGGAAGAAAGGATAAAGGAAATAATGAGCAGGAAGGAGGACCACATAAACATCTGCCTGAACAAGCCAGTGCAGGCAAGGAGAGCACACACGCTGTTTGAATGCGTCAATTTTCTTAACAACGCACTGCCCGAAGTCAATTTTGAGGAGATGGACACTGCCACCACTTTCCTGGGGCACAAGTTCTCTGCCCCTTTGATTGTCGGCGCCATGACAGGCGGGGCCACGCTTGCAAAGACCGTGAACAAGAATCTGGCAAAGGCAGTTGAGGATCTGGGGCTGGGAATGGTTGTTGGAAGCCAAAGGGCAGGCCTGTACGACAAAACACTTGAAGAGACATACGCAGTAGTAAGAGACAATGCGCCTAACGCTTTTATCGGCTCTAATGTTGGAGGGGCACAACTATCGAAGGGGCTCAGCATCGAAGACGCGAAAAAGCTTTTGGAGATGCTTGATGCAGACGCATTTTATGTCCACCTCAATCCGTTGCAAGAGATTGTGCAGCCTGAGGGAGAGCCGTACTTCAAGAATGTCTTGTCAAAGATCAAAGAGTTAGTGGAAGCGGTGAACACGCCAGTTGTGGTGAAGGAGGTAGGTGCGGGCATATCCGGCACGAACGCAAAGCAGCTTGAGAATATCGGAGTAAAAGCGATAGAAGTCGCAGGAACAGGAGGCACCAGCTACTCCGCTGTTGAATACTACAGGGCAGTGGATCAAAAATTGCGATTGAAAACAGAAATCGGAGAACTCTTCTGGGATTGGGGAATACCTACTGCATTGGCAGTGTCATTGGTGAGGAAGGCAGTGAAGATACCCGTAGTGGCTTCTGGAGGCATAAGGAATGGCCAGGAGATGGCAAAGGCAATCGCGATGGGCGCGAACATGTGCGCTTCTGCATGGCCCCTTCTGAAACCAGCCATGACATCTAGCGAAAAGGTCAAGGAAAAATTGGAGGAAATGATTTACGGACTGAAAGTGACTATGTTCTTGACAGGATGCAGTAGCATAAAAGAGCTCTGCAAGGCACCGTATATGATCACAGGAGAGCTTGCTGAACTTATTACAGCCCTGCGTTAGTACGATTAGTACGTCATGTTCTTCCAAGACTTAGGCTGCTGCTGGGTCACGCAATGGATTGTCCCCAATCCTTGTACAAGTGCCCTGCAGTCGATTCCGATCACTTTTTTCTGTGGGAATACGCTGCGCAGGGTTTCAAGCGCCTGGCGGTCATTCGGGTCTTTGAAGACAGGAACCAACACTGCCGAATTTGCTATGTAGAAGTTGGCATAGCTTGCAGGCAGCCTTGTGCCATTGATGCTTACCTTGCCCGGCATCTGTATTGGCAGCACTGTCAGTTTCTCGCCGGATTGGTCTCTTAACTTTGTCAACCGTTCGAAGTTTGAATTCAACACAGAGTAGTTTTCATCGTTCTTGTCTTTTTCAACCATGCAGACCACAGTGTTTGGATTGACGAACCTTGCGATGTCATCCACATGCCCGTCTGTGTCGTCTCCTGCTACGCCCTTCTCAAGCCAGAGAACGTGTGTCGCCCCAAGGTAGTCCTTGAGGTATGCTTCGATGTCCTTTTTCCGGAGCTGCGGGTTGCGGTTTTTATTGAGGAGGCATTGCTCTGTCGTTATGCACGATCCAAGGCCGTTCACGTCTATTGAACCGCCTTCCAGGACGATTCCCGGCTCAAAAGTCCGCAATCCCGTGTAAGCGGCAACCTGCCTGCCCACTTCGTCGTCGTGCTTGAGTTCCTCGTACTTGTCGCCCCAAGCGTTGAACTTCCACTTGGTAGCTGCAAGATCTGCGCCCTTGATAAATATGGGGCCGTAGTCCCTCATCCAAACGTCAACGGTCCGAATCTGGTGGAAGACGACATTGTCTTTTCCGCTTTCGAACCTGCGAGATACTGCGTTTTGGGTCTTCTGGTCATCGACAAGCAGATCGACGCGTTCCCCTTGACTTAGCGCTTCTATCATTTGCAGATAAGTCAACTCGGCCTGCTTTACTGCATCTCCTGGGAAGGTGATGGGATCTTTCGGCCACGTCAACCATGTGGAATCGTGCGGCTGCCATTCTGCAGGCATCCGATATCCCATCCCGAACGGGACGGGTGTTGTTCTAATCGGAGATGCCTCCATATGTGCCCCCTTTTCTATTTCTAATGAAACCCCATCCGCTCTCAACATCGCGTCCAAGAGAGAGGTCGCATGCGACTACAAAGACGCCCTCCTTCCTTCCTGCGCGGAATAGCGTCTTTCCGAACTGGTCTATGACAAACGAGCCGCCCCAGAAGTTCAGATCGTCTTCGATTCCGACTCGGTTAACTGCGCAGACTACAATGCTGTTCGCAATGGCGTGGCCGCACTGAACGTTCTCCCACGCTTCCTGCCAGTTGCCCTCTGCCTGCTTCACGCCCTTCACCGTGCCTATGGCAGTAGGATAGAATAGCATCTCTGCGTTCATCAGCCTGCTTATCCTTGCAGGTTCAGGATACCACTGATCGAAGCATATCAGCACAGAAACTTTTCCGAACTTGGTATCGAAGGCCTTGTACTTCGTCCCTGAGGAGAAATAGTCCTTCTCATAATAGTGCGGATCGAATGGAATGTGTACCTTCTGGTACTTTCCAAGAATTCTGCCGTTCTGGTCGAACACAACTGACGTGTTGTAGAACTTGTTCTGCGATTTCTCGTATATTGAGCCTCCAACAAGAACTACCTTGTTGAGCTTGGCAGACTTTGACAGCGCTTTGGTGATTGGGCCTGGAATGGGCTCTGCAACCTTTGGCATGCCCCTGTACTGGGGGAAGTAGCGCGAGCAGAAAAGCTCCGGAAGACAGATGATGTCTGCGCCCTTTCGTGAAGCCTCGTCGATCATCTCCAGTGCGCGGGCCAGGTTCTTCTTGCTGTCTGTGCCCATCTTCATCTGGATCAGGCCGATCCGTGTCTTGCTCATGCTATGAATCCCTTTTGCTAAGGTTTTGTGCTCAGTCTTGCGAAATCACTCCGCATCTTTTAGCACTTTGTTGTAGTTCTTGGGCTTTCTTCCCTTCCACGCGCCCTTATGGTACACGTAAGAGAGCAGCAATGGCATGGCAAGCGTCGCCTCGGCATATACCATCTGGGTGTTGGTAGTGTCAACCTTGCCCCAAGAGTGGGCTTCCTTCAATGTAGAGCCTGAAAGGCCACCATCGCGCTCGTCAGCCACCGTTATCTGTATGGCGTACTTGTGCATCGGCGCCGGATGCCCGAGCACTTCTGTCGCTACGACAGAGTCCTGCGCGAAATTCTTTGGAACGCCTCCGCTTATCATAAGCAGGCCCGTTTGCTTTGCGGCCATCTTCACCTTCGTGAGCTCCAGGAAGTCCTTTGCAGAATCTATGGAAACGTGCGACTTCGGATGCCTTGTCTGGTGGTGTATGAGCCCAAAGCCTGCACTGGAATCTGAGAAAGATGGTATGAATATCGGAACGCCTTTCCTGTATGCCGCAAGCACCACGGAATCGCTCTTCTTGCCGTTCTTGGTCAGGTACTTGCCCATCTCTATCACAAACTCCCTGGCCGAATACGGCTGTGGCGGCAGGCTGTCGGCTATCTTCCCGACGGTCTCGTCGCAGACCCTGAGCTCGTCCTCATCTATGTAGGTGTCGTAGATCCTGTCTATGTGCTTTACTCTGAGATCCTCGTCATCGGACATTGGCGTGCCTATGTAATGATAGAAGCCCAGAGCCTCGAAAAAGTCTTGGTCCACCATTATGGCGCCCGTGGAGACAATCGCGTCAACCATGTTGTTCTGTATCATCTCGTAAACGAGCTTCTTCAGACCTGCGCTGAATATCGAGCCCGCCAGGCAGAGGATTATGGAGCAGTCCTTGTCCTTGAGCATGCGCTCGTAGATTTTCGCGGCATTTGCCAGGTTCCTGGACTGGAAGGCCATCGACGAATACGTATCGATGAGCTCGGTTATGCTGTTGGTCTTCATGCTTATGTGTTTCAATTTTCTGCTAAGATATGCTTCTCGTTTCATATAGTTCACCTTATCAAATAGCACAGAATTTTTGGATCTTTGTTTGTGTAGACATTTAATTTTCCACTAATAACATCAAGTCACATATGTTTAAATCTAATGTATAAATCTATGTATAAATCTATAAGCATACGTCGGAGCGCTGCATCGGCTCACGTTCGGACTTCCGCTTTTGATTTGACTGAAAGCGCAAAGGAAGCATAGTCGTCCAGGCGCGCATCCGCAGAAATGCTTCTTACCAATTCTATGTACTCCGAATCGGTAATGCAGAATAATCGGCCTTTTTTGAGCCTCATGTAATCCGTTGGGGCTTTCTTCTTGAGATATTCCCACCTTGCAGTTATCTCGTCCAGAGAAAGACAAAGAAGTGCAGGCGTGCTCTCTAGATCCTTGATGGTCAGATGCACATTGCCAGTAAGGTACTGGACATTTCTCTGCATGTGCTCTGCACTAAATCCAAGCAATCTGGGTAGCAGGCCAACAATCTTGCCTATGTCTTTTATTCCCAGTTTCCTGAGAAGATCAACACACGCCTGCATTGATTCTATATCGTATTCGAGCACTTGGGGCATTCGCTCCACGATCTTGCCGATGTCTTTTATTCCGAGTTTTTTGAGGAAATCCACGCGAGCCTGCATGAATGCTATATTATACTCGAGCAATCGGGGCAGCCTCTCAACGATATTTCCTACGTTTCTTACGCCCAATCCTTTGAGGAAGTCCACGCGTTTCTGCATGGACCCCACAGTATGTTCAAGCAATGTAGGCAGTTTATCCACGACCTTGCTTATGTCGCTCACACCTATCCCTTCAAGGAAGAAGTACGCGTTGACTATCATCTCAAAAGAGGAATTGATCTTCACTGAAGGCTTCAGGCCAAGTTCTTCAAGAAGCATGTTTGTTCTCTTCTGCAGGGGCATCTCCTCGCCTCTGATGAGTTCCCTGGCCATTTCCATGGCGCTGCTCCGTTTAGATGCGCGTATTTTCGGTGGCTGCTCTTTTGTCAAAACTTCGCTCATGGCGCGCACCTATGACACACGGCAAGAGTCACTGACATGAGTATAGATTTAACTCTTTTTATTTGAGCGGACAAGGAAATATGGAACACCAGAAAGAATACGCAAAATGTTATTGGACACTGTATTAATATATTTGAACAGCTTATCCATATTCACACCATAAAAGTATTTTGGTTAAGGGGGCAACAAATTTGGACAGAGAGAAAGGAATACAAGGAATGCGCGGAGTCGCCGCAATGCTGGTTATCTGCTACCATGTGATATTGTATGGGACTTTCACCGTGGTAAACACAATCAGCAGCTCTCTTGTCAGGCTGGTGATAAATGGCACACTGGTAATTCTGGAGGCAGGGTATTCTGGCGTCTACCTCTTCTTTATGATCAGCGCGTACGTCCTGACAAAGAAACTAGAATCGGGAGACTACAACGATAATGCAGGTTTTAACGCAACCAAATATTACTTGCGCAGGATATTTCGCACGTGGCCTCTCTACTTCCTTACAATACCCCTTTTCGTTGTTGTTGGAATGACGCCTCTGATGTGGCAAAGCTTCTTGCTAATACAGAACTTTTTCAAGTCGACTTTCAACAACAACCCGACATGGACTCTGATGGTGGAGGAAATCTTCTATCTGATACTGCCTGTCTGGGTGGTTTTCTTCAAGAAAAATTGGAAACTCGCGTTATCGGGAGCAGCCATACTAAGCGGTGTTTATCTCTTTTATATGGAGTTTATCCTAGGAGCAGTTACTGGCTATTACTTTGCACAGTTTCCGGCATTTGCCTTTACGTTCGCATTAGGCATCGCTGTGGCGTACAAAAAGAAAATAAAGGTAAATTGGGTCATACTGTTTGCGGCGTGGGCGGCCATATCATTTCTTTTCAGCTCGCATTTCTACAAAAACTCAACGGCTGTGTTCGAGATTTTGCCTATTCTTCTGTTTTCCGGCCTGTACTTCTTCATACTTGGCAGTCTCGAGAACTCCAGACTCTTCACAAATAGAGTCTCTTTATTTTTAGGAAAACTCTCCTATCCTATTTATTTGCTAAGCTTGCCTGTTGAGGTTGTACTTATAGGTGTGTTCGGACGGCAGGGCGTTGTCATCTGGGTTCCAGCAACAATCATAGTCACAATAACGGCATCGTATCTGATAAACCTTTTTATCGAGAAACGTTTCATAGAATTTGGGAGGGCATTGGAACCGCGCTTTGACAGGAACCCCGTCAGCGTTGTTGCAGCGCCTTTAGAGGCAGCCCAACTGAAGCAGAATACTTCTAATGCAGACAGCATATCGGAAAATAAGAATGATGAAGACAAGCCTCAATAGATTCAGGGCAGAAGGGGTGCAGGTAAACTGCACGCTCAATAAGAATTGGGATTACAGTCCAAAGTAGGTCTTGACTCTACTTCTTGTAAGGAAGTAGATTAGGCTAATGTCAAGGAGGATCTCTATGATTACTAAAAGGTAGGTGCCGATATAAATTAGTCCATATGCTATGGCATAACCCAAGGGGCCTATTATTGAGTTGCTTATCACGACTCCTGTGGACAGCGATATGTTTAGCACAGAGAAAGTAATGACATAAAGAACTATGTTAAAAGCGGAGAATGCTATTCCGAGCCACCAAGCAAACCGGTATCCCTGCCAGAGGCCATAAGCAAGAATAACAGGTATCAGCACGAGCACAAGCAGCGTGACGCCCAACTGTACAAAGTCGTTTGAACCAGGGACACCATGGTAATAGGAGCTAAACGCACCCAAAGTGAAAGGTATACACACCAGTGCACCGAGCAGGTAGCACACACTGATCAGCAGTATGGTTAAGGATTTGTACGTTCTTGGAGCGACCTTTGTTTTTGTGCTCATCAGCAATCACCCGCATTCTTGGAGTTCAGCATGCCCATCGTCACTTCCGAACAGCCCTTCGTTTCTTGCTCTTCTTGCCCTTTTTGATAGCGGCCACAGCAGCATTTATTAAGGTCCTTGCTCTTGATCTATCATCGCTTGCTCTATCCTCTGTTGACACCCTTCCTGTTTCTTGGTCTTTTATCAAGGCGTTTATCGCTTCCAAAGCGCTTGAACCATGATCAAGCAGATGCGTAATTGCAGCTATGGAGCTTTCCGTCTCCGCACCGCAGATATGGCATTTGTAGGTATTTTTGCCATTTATGATTATTTCCTTACCTTTTACTTTATTTCCCGTACACACACCCTACATTACAGGGATGTTCATTGGAGTTTATAATACTTTTGCGTATTGAGTAATGGTTTTTCTTTCTGGAGCCCATTCTCAATAATACGCATCACTGGCTAAAGGGACGGCTTTAGATTAATCCGTACGCCTTGACGAGTCCGTTTCATTACACGTAAATACCTTACCAACTATTCATCAATGATATAATGGAATACGCCTATTCCAAGGGGATTATCAAGCTGCCTGGCAAGGAACTCACTATATTGGACAGGCTGGTTTTCCGATTTCTTAAAGCTGTCGACTTCAAATACACTATAATCAGCGGTTATGTCGCAATCTTGTTCGGAAGATCAAGAAATACAGAGGATATAGATCTTTTTATCGAGAGAATCTCCCTGGAGAGATTTTCAGAATTCTGCAGTAGACTGCAAAAGTTCGGCTTTTACATCCTAAATGCCGAAGATGCCAGCAATGCATATGAGTTGTTAAAAGAAGGTTCATCTGTGCGCTTTGCAGAAAATGACACGACCGAACCCAACTTCGAAATAAAGTTTCCAAAAAGAGAAACCGATTATTATAGCATGGACAACTCACTGAAAGTCGTAGTTGCAGAGAAACATGAACTCATCACCGCACCTTTAGAGCTCCAGATAGCGTACAAACTTTATCTTGGCAGTGAGAAGGACTATCTGGACGCAAGGCACCTGTATAAGCTGTTCGGGCGTGATTTGGACAAAAAGACATTAAAGGTTTTTATTTACAAACTGAACGTTAAGAAAAAGGATGTCGAAGAAGTACTGGGTGAATCTATTGATTGACTGGGATAAGAAGAAACTTGCCAGGGAGTTAAAGGCAGACAAGAGGAGAAATTTCCTGGACAACCTCAAATTTAT
>CAISDH010000012.1 GCA_903884115.1 uncultured Microcaldota archaeon
CAGAAGATCCAGAAGCTGATGACGGTGCTGGGGGCGTGCCTGCCGACCTGGAGGCCCTGGCAGATGCAGAAGAAATTCTAGGCGCTGAAGAAGATGAAGAAAAGCCCTTTGATCCCAGTGCTGCGATAGCCTCTGTTACAAGGTACAAGCAGCAAAAAGAAGCGGAGGCTGCTGCAGCAAACGAGGAGATACAGGCAATCCGCCTCATTGTCGGTGCCTTCGAGCCGGCAGATGAGGTGGTAGATATAACTGAGCCTGAGATTGAAGGGAGGCTTACCGATCTTGTGAATAACGGGGCGTTGGCCCATGCTCCTGAAGCGGCTGCGCTCCTGGAAAATAGCAAAACAGGCGAGGAAGGGGACGATGCGCATATGTTCGACCTCAATGCGATTACTGCCGGTGCCGTTGAGCTCGTACGGAACAAAAAAGAAGCGGTAAACAACGCTGAAACAGAAGCAAACGAAACAGCCGCCGCGCTGGACATTCTCAAACCAACAAATGATGAAGTAGAGCGCCACAAGTCAAAGATCGGAGAGAGGTTTACTGATCTTCTGATTCACAAAGATGCTGAAGTAGCCGATGTCTTAATAACTGTAGGAAAAGTTCCTGCTCTCAAACTGCTGGCCGGATCCGCGCAACCTGCAGAGATAGCAGAAGCGATAGACGAGATAAATAAGCACATAAGGGACGTATCTGCAACCAACAGGCAGACGAAGCGTGAACTGTATGATGCCACGCCCCAGCTTGAAGAGCTTAAACCGGCTAACAAGGATGTGGAGCCCTTCAAGGAAAGGATTACCGATGCAATTAATCATCTTTTGGATAAAAAAGAGCTGTCCCTGGCATCGGCACTAAGATCTTTCCTAGGCCCGACAAACGACGGCACAGAAAAATTCAAACCAAAAGTGGCGGAGCTAGCCATATATTTCGTGAATAAGGGAGATCAGGCAAGCGCAGTAGCAAAGGCGCTCCTTGCTTTTGAATTCACAAGCGAGGACGTCATGCTGTTCTTCTCTGCCGATGTGCTTGAAAAGGTGTTAGGGAGTGTGAGCCTGTCAGGCCTGCCTGGCATCCCAGACATAATCAACGCTTTCAAATTGGGAGAGGAGAGGGTACTCAGCTACTTAGAAATTGAAAAGGTGATTGAGGACAGCAGATCGCAGTTCCAAGCGCCAGCCCAAGATGACGAGGAACCGCAAGAGCTCCTTCCCGTTATCGCACTCCTGAACGAAGGGTCTTATGCCGAGGCCATAGAGCTGCTCAAAGACCTAATAGGCGAAGATAAGGACTTCTACTTCTTGACAAGGGCCGTAGAAGACCTCAAATCACAAATAAAAGCGTACATTTTTGCAGACTCCGAAGACATATTGGCGACGCTAGACGAAGCGAATGCAAAGTGGGCTGAAAACCACAAAGCAGACGCAGCACAACTAATCAGGGAACTAAAACAACGCTATCCAGAGGCGCAACGCTTCTTTAAAGGGATAGTGGGCGCCGAGAACCTCAAACCAAAGGCCGAGAGCCTCATCCGCATACAGCACTCAGCAAGGAGCGAACGCATAAGCACGTTCATAATGGAGGCAGTGGCACTAAGATTAACCTTCGCAGACGACGAAATAGCCACTCTAAGGTCCGATGCGCTCAATGAGCTGGATACGCTTTTGGAGGAAGCGGCCAACGCGCTGCATGAAAGACCAAAAGGCGACTTCGAGACCCCCGAACAGAAGAAGGCTGCGGAAATGACTGCCAGAGTGGAAAAGAAATCTCAAGCGGAAGCGCTGGCCAAGGTTGCGGGATTTGTCCAACTTTTCAAGATAACAAATAGCGACGTGCAGGAGGCGATGAAGAGGCTTCTGGAAAACAGAAAGACGGCTGTTGCATTGGGCTTGGCTTCTGCTCTCACCAGATCGATAGGCGAAGACGAGGGTTCATTCAAACAGGAGATAAGCGACATAGCCACAGACCTTCTTACAAATAAAGGAAATGCGGTTGTCACATCAAGACTGGTCTCGTCTCTCCTCAGACCAGCGAGCGGCGACATAATAGCGCTGCCTCCTGGCGTTGTGGCTGCCGAGCTGGCGCACGCTGAAGCGTGCCTGAACAGAGCAGCATATGACGAGGCCGCGGGCATAATCTCCACTTTCAGATTGGCAGATAAGGACGTAGAGCGCTCATTCAGGATAGGGACCGAAGTGCATCTCCTCAAGTCAAAGGTGAAATCGGCATTTCTTGCAGATTCGGGATGCTTAGTGGAAAGGCTAGATAGGCTAAAGCACATGAAAACGCTCCTCGATAACAACGAGTATGCCGAAGCCAAAGGCCTGCTGTATGATTTCCTGCTGGGTGCAGATAAGAAATCCGGATGCTTCTTCCTGACAAAGAGCGTAGAGCGCATCAGATCAAAGGTGAGTGCGCCTGATCAGGATGACGAAGACGCCGAGGAACAGCAAGAGGACAAGGCCGTGATAGCGGATATGCTGGATGCCGTGAAAGCGCTTCTTGATAATGGAGAGTATGATGCTGCCGTAGAAGCATTCTCCAGTCTGAATGAAGCATCCACTAAAACAGCGCGCTTATTCATGGAAGACGGCAACGCAGGATGCCTCAAATCTGATGTGAACGCGTTTATCCGTGAATCAGAGGTCCCTGCAGTAGTAAAGGCTTCCATGGCTCTTGGGCTGACTCTGACGGCTAGCGAGGCAAAACTTCTCAAACCTCCATTTACAGGACTTGACAAGCTTCTATACACTTATAGCATCAAAGCAGATTCCAATGCTCTTGCGTTATCCGAAGCAAGCCTAGAGAGCGTAATACCGCATTTCAACTCAGTCACTTACCTTTTGGATAACGGAGAGGCAAGTCTCGCATTAAGCCTGTCATCTGCTCTCATCAAATCAACAGGCAACGACACAAAATCCTACAAACAGGAGGTGAGGGACATAGCCACAGAGCTTGCGACGAAAAAAGGAAAGGCGCTTGTCGCATCGAAGCTGGTTTCCGATCTCCTCAGGCCTTCAAGCAAGGACATCTGCTCATTCCCGCAGGAGTTGGTGGCAAAGGAGCTGGAGTGCACAGAGGCTCTTCTCGACGAAGGGAAGTATGACGATGCAGCGGGCATAGTCTCGATTTTCAAGCTGGCCGACAAGGGCGTGGAGCGCGCATTCAAAACGGGGCCCGCAGTTGATCGCCTCAAGTCGAAGGTGAAGGAGTTCCTTCTTGAAGGTTCGAAGGACATAGCGGAAAAAGTAAACAGCCTGAAGAGCATCAAAGCGCTTCTCGATGAGGGAACCGACGAAAAGAACGACGAAGCCAAAGGCCAGCTTTCTGCCTTCGTAGAGGCGGACAAGAAATCCGGCTGCTTCCTCTTAACCAAGAGCGTAGACCGCGTAATGGCAAGGCTGGACGAGCCTCCGCAGGATGCCGAAGAACAGCGCGAGGATCCTGCGGCAATGAAAATGCTGTTGCAAAGGGCGAAAGATATTCTGGATCAAGGACTGTATGACGAGGCTGCAGAGGCATGCGTCAATTTAAGAAATTCGTACAAGAAGGCAGAGCGCCTCTTCTCGGAGGGCGAGGACATAGCAATCCTCAAATCAGATGTCGGAGCGCTTCTTCGCGATTTCACTACGCAACAGTCGCAGCTTGAGATTGAGATAGGAAAAAGGATGCACACTGTCATAATGGTTGCATGGGCCCTCGGGCTAAAGCCGACAAACGAGGAAGTTGGGCACCTCAAGCCCGCCCTAGTTGCGCGCATGGAAAAGCTCATGGTGGACGGCAGCCAGGCATGCGCAGATGCGCTTGCTTCGGCCAAGGCGACCCTGGAAAGCAAGGGGGAGGGGAGCTTCACGCCTGATTCAGTGGTGCCTCTTCTGACCGACCCCCTCCTAAACGGCGCGTCAAAACTAACATACATGCTCCGCAGGCACAGGCCATAGCATCAGACAAAAGGTGAAACGATGAGTAAAACTAAAGCAATCCCTGGCGCTTCGTCAGCCCTAGCTCCTGATGCCCTTCTCAGGAAGTTAAAGACCGATGTGCTGGAGATGGCAAAATCCCCTCTTGACGGGGGCAGATCCGTGGAGGAGGCCGCAGACGCATTCTTGAACTTCAGGAAGCTGGTCACGCACGATATAATCGACCTGTCATTCCATGAATATTCCAAGCTCCTGCATGGCGCAACTAAGGTGCTGAATGAGGCTCGCAAGGAAGCCGCAATGTCTGCGGAAGCGCAGGAAAAAGCCACAGAATTATGCAACGTTTTTAACATATCTCCCGAGAGCATACGCTTAAAATGGTTCCTATCCGACAACCACAATGCATATATATCTAGATTAAGAGAGTATTGGTGTGATATTATGCCAGAAAAATTCGCTTCTGTTATGAAAGATGCAAGTAAGATTGTCCAGGATCTGGAAAACCTCACTCCGAACATAAACGACGTTGTGAAAGTTCGTGATAATCTGGCTGTTCTCAGAGCAACTGAAGAAAAAACCCAAGACAAACTAAATAGGAACTATAATGCGCAACATGCTGCTGCCGAAGAGGAAGTTAATACGCTGACCGCTGAAAAAGAAAGACTAGAAACAGAGCAAGCCGAGGCCACGAAATTACGAGACACATACCATGAGATGAGACTGGCAGGAGGTATACTACGTGCCCCCGCCCCTGCTACCGCAGACGCAGTGGATGATTTGAAAATAGACGCAGATGATGCTCTTGATGCTGCTAAACAAAACATTGCTGCTTTCAACGCAGCTCATGCTGGTCCGCTCAGGAGTGCTGATAAAAATGCAAGACAAGTACTCGTTGACGCTTGCACCGCTTTAGAAGAAAAAACACCGCTTATAAAGGCTGCTCTTGATGAGTACAAGGACAAATGTATAATTGTTGGAGGATTAAAGGCAGGTCAATTAAATACTGAATTAACTAATCGTGCAAATGCAAATGCTCCCCGGCTTGCTGAACTGAATGCGGATGCTGCTGCGCCTGGCTCAATAGCGCATGCACAAGCGGTCGTGAGTCAGCTTGAAGCGCTCCCTTGGGCTGCCCCTGAGCAATCCACCGCTGACAGAATTAACACTCACCTGGCTGCAATTGATACCTTAGCTGAGAAAATAAACGCTATCTTGCGTGAATACAATCTTGGTATTGATGAAGGCATGGACGTGCAGCTCGCCACGTTCAACGGCTATAAGAATAGCGGCACATCTCAAAAAGACATTATGAAAAACCAGAATGAAATATGCAAAACAGCATACGGAAACGTCACAGGTTCAAAGAAAAGTATAACCAGTTTCTTCGCAGAATCAACAAGGTTGGGAAGTCTAACGAATGAAAATTTTATAACACAACTTAACGACGAGGTAAAAGTGCTTACTAAGACGCTGAATAAAAATCCAGGCGATCTTACTGACGAGAAATTACTGAAGACTGAAGACAAAATGGTCAAAGCGCTAGGAAAGCTCGCCGGTGCCCTCGACGCCCATAACGTCGCAAGCAATTACCATACACTCGGGAAAGGTATTGGCATCTCCAAAAGCTCTCTGGAATTCTCCAAAAAGCTCGAATCCACAAAGGACCTGGACAAGTCATTGGATTTCGCCACAGACCGCCTCCTTGTGGCTGGAGGCCTACGTGATTCTCACAAGTTGCCGACTGAGCTCAAGTACGGCGCAAGAGTAAAAGCACCTGAGGGTATGAAAGTGGAGGTGCTTAGCACACGTAATATGCAAGAGCATCTCGATAAAACGCTCAAATCCACCAACTCAACGTTTGTGCACGATGTGGATGGTCTGGCAGGGTGGTTGATGTTGCCGCAAAATCATGCCATAATAGGCGATGTCGAATTCGACGCCATCAATGATGGGCTTGCGCACCTCAAGGGAATTAAAAATCCAAAGGTTTCTGATGCGTCTGATCTATACTGTCATGTGATCTCTGGGTGGCTGCAGGTGAAATCTGCAACACCAGAAGACAGCGCAGCAACATTTAGGGCCACTCCAACTGAAACAGTAGATGAGGTATTCGTTGAGCTTACTGGTGAACTGGCAAAGATAAAAGCAATGTTGGAAGATAATCCTGGTGATATTGCTACAGTGGCAGAAGGTAATGTGTGTCTAGAATACTTTGGCAGAAAAGTGTTCGACCTATACCATGAAAAGCATCCAAACCCCGGATTTAAACCGGCACAGCTTAATACATTAAGCAAAGCTAGGAAAGCAGACCTGCAATTCCAAGATATGCATGAAATCACGCTGGTCGAGCGTCTGAGCATGTCCTATGGTCCTGCTTATGGTTCGGATTGGGATTCCATATTGAAGGAGATTGCGATAGGCGCGTCTAGAGCATCAAAAAGCGCCAAAAACCCAGACGCAATAATTACGCCCCCGTAATGAAAGCAGCAATCCACAAGACTTGGCAGAGCTTCTTTCCACAAGTCGTCACGTTTACTTTGACGTAGCTATAACTACGGGTCGAAAGCGCTCATTCCTTTCTTATGAGCGCTTTTATCTCAGAGGTCAGCTTGCCTATCTCCTCTACTTCCTTCTCTTCGTCTGGCGTGAGCTCTCCTCCTCCCGCCTTTCCTTTTATGTTGTTCTCTATGTCCTCAAGAAGCGCTACCCAATCATCAGCATCTTCGCGTATTATCTCAAGCACTGCCTTATCCGTGGCGAAGAGATCAAGCATCATGAGCAGCTTCTGATTGTCAGTTATCTCCTCTTTCCTGTCTAGCCTTTCCTGTATCTTGCGCCTAAGGTCTCGTATGTCTTCAACAGTCAGCGCCTTGTTCTCCTCGATCATGTCTTCGACGTCGCTGGCAAAGTTGATCAGCAGGCTGTGCAGCTTTCCCAACAGGCCGTCCAAAGTCGTGTTCGCCAATTCAGAGATCTTCACAAAGTCACCTAACTATCTTCTATACGAATGATAGGAATATAAAACGCTTGCGTATTTATATCATGCATATAGCGTAGCTTGCTTTCTGTATTCACTACTCTGGCACTTTATCTTTTGATTCTGCAAGCTTCCGACTTAAGTTAGCAGGGCAGCATTACCGCAAATGATGTATCCTGCTTCAATCACGGCTTCTTCATCTCCTTTATGAACTTTTTTGCATCGTGGCGATCGAGCTTGTCCGGAGTTGGAATGCCTTTGTAATACCATTTTTTATTTTCCAGATCTTCGAGGAATTCCTTTGCTTTTTCCGCCTTGTCCTTGTCATTCTTTATTTGTTCCATGATATGGTCTATGGCATTGCTCTGCCGCTTGGTCACTATCGCCTTCGGATGAAACACCTTCGAATAATCGTGCCCAACCATTCCTTTTACATATTCCTTGACCGGAGTCCAATCTTTTCCAACTCTGGTTCCAGGAGGTAGCAGCGGAGCATTAGGCTTACCCCACGCTGAGATCTTCTTTGCCGCCTGTATTTTCCACGCCCGTGCCTCCTTCATTTCAGTCAGCTGATCCTTCATATATGGTTTAAAATCCTTTTTATTAGCGATAACGCCTGCAGCAACCAGAGAAGCCGCGGACCATGTTTTCCATTTAGATGTAGAGACAGTTCCTGCATTTGGCCTTGAATATAGCAGTGATCCTTGTCCTGATTTTGGCCTTAACCACTTGTTTATTTCCTCAGGCGAAGCGCCAGGCCCTGGCGGCTGAATAATTGTCTTTTTCTGCCTGTTTTCCCACTTGCTTAGTTTCTTTCCAGCTGCTTCCTTATCTGTTATTTTTTGCGCCTGCTTAAGTTGGTGAGGCCTACTTACGCTCTGCCCAATCTTCGCGCCCAAAGCTGCTGCTGTTCCTGCTGTTCCCGGCTTGAACGGCGCAGTGACGTGCGACCTGAATTTTGCCGCCGATGCCGCGCCGGCTGTGTACTTGCTCGTGTTCAGGCCCTTGCCTGTTGCTCCTCTGCCTGCGCCCCTTGCAAAATCAGTCAGCACTGCAAACCCAAAAATAGTGAATATGTCCCAGCCCCTGCTCAATCCTGCAGCAGCCGCTATGAGTATGATGATGATTATTATCGGTATGAATGCGTACAATGCCCCAAAGCTAAGCACTACAGAAAGCATCCAACCACCATATTCTTCTGACTTTCATAATATATAACGCTTGTTATATAATGTTTGTCTTAGTTGTCCTGTACAAAGATAGTTATTTAAAGGTTACACCTACATTATTCCTAATGTTTCATAGCGGCGCGATAGAATGAATACTAAGTTGTTCCTGGCGATGGAGAAGTACGGCGTGTATCTCAGGCTCGCAGTCGTATTCGCAATGCTTATCGGGTATTTCGGAACCATGGTGTCCGCAGCGCAGACCCCTGGTCTCGCGAACGTACTAAACCCGATATGCGACGTTTACAACGTGGTCAAGACTGCCGTGTTCGTGCTGGGTCTCACGCTGCTAGTGCTTGGAGCTGCGCTGTATGCCGGAGGCAACATAGCGCCAGGAAACCTGAAAGGCTCGATTCAGGGCTATGGCATGGGCATGATCATGGGCGGGATTGTCGGAGTCATCCTTGCGGTCATAGCCCCGTGGATACTGCAGGCCATAACAAGCAACCAGACGTACGGGACAATGTGCTACGGATACGGCTAATACCGAGCGTGGACATCCTGGTCTTTGTAAGACATAGTCCTGCACGTTGATTCTTGCGGCTGTTTTCTTATTCTGATTTTCTGCACCGCAGCCAGTATGCTGATCCGGTGCGCGGATGCGCAATGGATTGCCGACGCACTGCCTGCCACTGCGCCGCAGCTCGGCGTCAAGGCGAGCGACATATTTTTATTGCTTGCCTGGCATTGGTATGCGTGTGTTTATGTCTAACATCCTGCTTTATTCTGCGGGCACGTACACCAAGAACATAAAACTGATCCTGCTGTTCTCGCTGGCTTTCGTCCTGGCATTCATCATACCGATGTTCGCGGCGTTCCCGACATACAACGACCTTGGCGGCATACTCCTCAGGACGTCAAGCGTCTTCCTCAACCTCAACCTGCTCAACACAGGGGTGATAGTGGTGTCTGTGTTCTTCTCGCTGCTGTTCCTGAGCTTCGCGATCGTCGCGATAAACGTGATATGCAAGCACAGCAGGACCCATACAAAGATAAAGCAAGAGGTCCTCGAAGGCCTTGAGACGTACACCGGCAAGGTTTTCGTTGTCCTGCTCTTTGAGACGCTGATACTGCTTCTTGCAAGCATACTGCTCTATGGCACGGGCTATTCCGCCATAGTCATGGCCGTTGTCGGCCTCGTGATCACGCCAGCGTTCTTCTACGCCCCGTCATCGATCGTCATAGACGACAACAGGGCTCTGAACGCGATGCGCTCAAGCACCAGGTTCTTTGCAGGCAAGTTCGGCTATTTCGTGCTCTGGATCTTGGTCGCAGTTGCGCTTCTCAGCGGTTTCGACTTCCTCTTCATAGCTGTTGGAGGTACGTTGATATCGAGGTACGTGATGCTGGTCTTCAGCTCGCTCTTCATACTGCCGTTCCTTGTTGTGCTGCAGAGCGAGTCCTACATGAACAGGTTCAAGATGCTGAAGCGGTAATCCTTCGATTCAAGCTGCGGTTGCCATGCACAGCACCATATCGCGATACCCGTGAAAGCGCGCCCACTGCCCCTGCAAGCTCCCGCAACTCATGAGCGGCGCATGCGTTATTCCACCGACAGAGCTAACTAATAAAAGGCTTCCTTGCTATAGCGTAGCATGCGGAAGGCGCCTGTGCTGCTGCTTGCGTTGTTCGTCGCGCTTGCGTTTGCATGCATACCTCAAGCGAACAGCGTAAAACTGACCGCCTCGCCCACAAGCGTCAATTCGGGCTTTGCATCCACGTTCACTGCTACGCCAAGTGGCGGCAGTTCTCCATATACCTATGCGTGGAGCTGGACTCCTACAGGCACGACAACGACGTCCAATATCCCGGGCAGTTGCTTGCCCAACAGCGCGGCGTGCGCCGTATACGGCACAGCGTCTTCGTTCACGGCCTCTGTTTCCGTTACAGATAGCAGCGGAACGTCGATCGGCAGCGCCACATATTCTCCAGACATTACAGTAACCCCCTACCATTGCATAATCGGCACTGCAACGGATCTGGGCTCGTGCATAGCCGACTCGATTCCCATAGCCGGCGTGGGCATACTGCTGTCGCTGTCCTTTGTGGCGATAGCCTTCATGCTTGGCGAAGTGCTCAAGTTCGAGGGCCTGTCGAACTGGTACAAGACAGAGCTCTGGGAAACGACCAAGAGCATGCTCATAGTCGCAGTAATCTATGCCGTCCTGGTGATGGCGAGCAGCGTCTCGACAGCATTCGCATCAAGCGTTATAACTTCTTCGGGCGGCCAGCTTGCGGGCGTAGGGCCATGCGCTTCATCGGACATTCTCACTTCGAACCTGTGCATGCTCTACCAGAACGTGTACTCTAACTATCTTAACACCCAGCTCAACCAGGCATACACCTCTTTCTCTGCGATCTTCGGCCTGTCAATGGGTGCGAGTGCGCTTGGGAGCATGCTGTTCAGCTCATGGATTGAACTGGACATACCTCCTGTTCCCTCCCCTATCATGTCCTTGAAGTTCGGCTTGTTCAACGAGAAGTTCCTAGCCACTAACTTCCTCACGCCTCTTGGCGGAAGCGGGTATTCCTTCCTGAAAGATGTAACGACCATAGTCGTGCTTCCGATGCTGCTGCTCTTCCAATTCCAATACGATCTCCTGCCCACGATAATAGTGCTAGGGCTCGCGGTCTTCGTCCCGATGGGCATAATACTCAGGGCGATACCTTTCCTGCGCCCCATAGGCGGCACGATGATAGGCATCGGCATAACAGTGGCGCTGGTGTATCCTCTGCTGCTGCTGGTGCTGAACACGCCCGTCACAAACTATTTCAGCTATCTTATTACTTCCCAGCAGACGCATCAAGCTTGCTATGGCGTGACCAACAACAAGCTTATCTGCAATTTTATAGCCGATGCGATATCCAGCCTAGAGGCCCCGTTAAATGCCCCGGCGGTGACCCTGCTGGGTATTGTCGTGGGTCAACAGAACGTAAACCAGACTGCATACACGGCCGGCCTCAACGTTGGCATATGGGAGAGCATAGACAGCATCTTTCCAGCAATGAACTTCGTAACCTCTTATACTTCTGACCTGGTGCTGCAGTTCATCCTGTTCCTGCTTGATCTGATCATCGCGCTCGTGGCTGCAAACACGATAGCCAGGCCGCTTGGAGGCTCTGTCAAGCTCGGAATAGGCAAGTTCAAACTCGTGTGATGCCATGACGCTAGCTCGCTCCAAACTGACGCTGATGCTGCTAATGGTCACGTTCCTGGTGTCTGGTCTGGCCCACGCACAGCAGGCGCCGGCGCCGCCGGCAGGATCAGGAGTGCCGTCAAGCTATGTAGCATGGGCTGTCGGCACGAATTGGGACTACTTCTATCCTCTTACTGCAATTTCCTGCGGTTCGGCCAGCGGTCAAACATACCTTCCTGGTGGTGAGCAGGCAACTGCAGTTGTCGCAGGCACCGTAAAGTATCCTGCTTGGCTGTGGGATTCGATTAGCGGAAGCCCTGGAGGCACTTATGCATTTTGCGCCGATTCCGGCGGGGCTTACTATTTTCCGAATTCGCCTCCTAAACTGATCGTGCCGTTTCCGCCCACAACAACAGCGGTATCTTGCTCGCCCGCGTCCTTCACTATAGGCGGATCAACAACCTGCACAGCGACAGTGACAGGAACTACTGCTTTAGGAATCCCTGCAGGCACTGTCGATACATTCAAATCTTCTGACGGGACGACTTCCTTCTCTCCAACATCGTGCACGCTGAGTGCCGTTACAGGTTCAACAAATGCAGCATCATGCCATGTAACCTTCACAGCCACTGCTGCAGGCGCTCCGACAATATCGGCAACTTATGAAGGCGGTTCCGTCTACTCGGGGAGCACAGGAACTTCAACTGCATTGACTGTCAACAAAGCATCCACAACTACGTCCCTGTCGTGTTCCGCAACAACTGCAGGAATGTCTGCACTCTGCGTCGTAACGGTGGCGGGGTACAGCCCGACAGGTACTGTCGACACATTCACAACTTCTGATAAAACAGGTACCTTCGGGGCAAGCTCGTGCACGCTCTCTTCCGGGTCGTGCACGTTCACATACACAGACACTGCGGCAGGTTCTCCAACAATAACCGTGAAATATGAGGGCAATACAAATAACCTGTTAAGTACAAGCGCTGCGGCTACAGTGGCAGTAGGTGCAACTTCCACATCAACAACCGTTTCGTTATCTGCCTCTGCATCAACATTTGGCAGTCCCATCACGATCACCGCAAAGGTATCTCCGACCGTTCCCAACGGCGAGACCGTGACATTCTATTCCAACGGCGCATCAATCGGAACAGGAACCACGACAGGAGGTGTCGCAACGCTCACCACGTCCGCACTTCCATCAGGAACAGACAAAATAACCGCATATTATCCAGGAGACAGCGGCTACGCAACGAGCACCACAAGCACTTCGAGTACTGAGATAGTTAGCCAGCCAGCAACTCCTGCGGTGCAAAGCTCCACATGCTCGCTGTACGGCGGATCAGGCTACGCGAACAACTGGATAGGCATAAACTTCATAGTCATACTCGTAAGCCTCACGGTCATCGCATTCGTGTACACTATAGCCAACTTCATGCCCTCCAAGATCAGGTCCAAGCTCTCAGACGCGGTGAAGTCCGAGTTAAGCCAGATCCTGCTGAGTGCGGTGATAATAGTGATCCTGATAGGCTCCGCGCAGCTCGCATGCAATCTCTCGGCAATCTACAGCGTGTCCTATGTGCCGCGGGGAGAGAGGGGGCTCACTCCCTTCCAGTACGCTGATAGTTATATAGGAAATCTGGCTACGGTAACGGGCGTGTCGCTGCTCACGAACATCTATTCCCTGTCAATAGCATATCAGGTTGAGGCGCAGATCGTGTACCAGGCGCTGGACTTCACTTCTGGTCTGGCCAGCGGCCTAGGCAGCGCTGCGGCAGGCAGTATGTTTTCCGATGCGGGCCTGTCTCTTGTCGGGGGGTCTGGCCTTATCAAGAGCAGCATTCTCACAGTCTCCTTAATACTGCCCGACATTAATGCGCTGTCCGGCGTGTTTACCTCATTGTCATCGATGTACGTGGGCGTGTTCTCCCCGCTGATCACATTAGCTACCGGAATGCTTTTCATACAGTTCCTTCTGCTGGAGGTCATGCAGTACACCGCATTCACAACGATACTGCCTGTTGCGATACTCATGCGCTCCCTTGCATTTACAGGTACGAGCCTGAGGAACTCGGCAAACGCGCTGCTGGCGATAGCGATCGCGGCGTACCTGGTGTACCCTCTCACCGTGGCGCTTGACTACAACATCTTTATGAATTACGCGCTCCCGAATGCGGGCCAGACCTACCAGCTGCAAAACATAAACATCAACTCTTTCTTCTCCTCTCTCAGCGGTACCGGTGTCGTTGACGCAGCTGGTAGCGCAGCCTCGCTTATGACGAGCTCTGTCAGCTCGTATATGATCTGGCCATGGGATATAATGAATGCTGCACAGACCATCATCACGCATATGGCACAGTTCATATTCCAATCTGTTGTGTTGTTTGCAGTGAACATCGCGATAACAATAGGCTTCGCGACGGGCCTTGCAAAGGCGCTCAACTCCGGAGTTGAGGGTGCAGGCTCGTTCTGGAACAGCATATAGGTGCTTCTATGCAATACTCGATGCTTGCTGGCAAGTTCCTCTCTGCTGTAATGCTTATGTCACAGAACGGGGGAGGCGGTGCGGCAATCTCCAGCGGCGCGATCGCTGAAGCGCAGAGCGCAGTGATGCCCATAGTCGCAGCCGCGCTACTGCTCGATTCGGCGATAGTCGGGATCTGGTACCTTCTTGGCGTGCTACTAAGCAATGACCGAGTGAAGAGCTCTGCCAGGGGCGAGATGTACCAGCTCGTAGGCACCGTGATACTCGCCATGATGCTCATCGGATTCATGCTGACGTGGGGAAACGCATTCTTCAACATCCTCAACACGCCAAGCAGCCTGATGAGTCCCGCTGCCATCAACAGCATGTGCAGTAACGTGGCACTCTACACGCAACTGGACCTGATCGGGAGCACCGCAGGCGTGACAGGCGTGCCATCCCTGCTCACCGGCCCTCAAAACGCTGCAGGGACGGCATTCACTGGCATATGCGACGTAGTCAGGACGGCGGCAGGCGGCACCCCTACCCTGACCGAGCAGATGGATTATCCTCTTGCTGCCGCAGCCACGATAATTGCAAACGTCACCAACCAGACGGCTACCAACCTGAACTCCGCATTCACATTCGACGCTTTCGTAGACTTCATGTTCTTCCTTAGACCGTCTACCTGGATATGCCAGGACTCCACCAGCTGGGACTCGCTATGCATCACCCCGATTCCAGGTGCGCTTCCTGCTTCAATAGAGTTCGAATATTATTCCCAGCCTTTTGGAGGCTATGACATACTGCTCACGAATCTCGGCACGCTAGGTGCCCTGCTCACTACTGCAGTTGAGATATGCTGTGCTCAGCTGAACTTCGTAGTCATATGTATCTACATATGGCCGTATCTGCTCTTCATCGGCCTTGCGCTGCGCTCAACGCTGTTCACAAGGCCCATCGGGGGACTCTTCATTGCCGCAGCATTGGCGATCGTGCTGGTATTTCCCGCAGTGTATGCGATAGAGTACCTTGCGCTCGCCAATCCCAATTCGAGCCTTGCAAACCTAGGCACCACATACGGGTTCAATCCGCTTACGTCCATATACCCGTCTAGCACACCTTCGGGAACCAAGATCATTCCTTATACCCTCAACTTCTTTGTGCAGCCCAGTATGGCACAAATAATCAATGATAACGGCTGCTGGCCAGGCGGATACTCGGGCAGCCACGACAACGGCCTATTCGGTGCCGAGGTTGAAGACACGGTCTTCTTCTGGATTCCGGGCGCTAGCCTGCTGTCAGGCATAGCGAGCACCGTGTTCTCAGGGTACCCGAGCATCTTCTTGCCTTCAAACCTTCAATGCGGGCCTCCCCAAGTGTTGCAGATATTTTTCGAGCTTCTCAACGCATACGGCCTAATGGGAATAGACATATACATATTGCCGCTTCTCAACATCATCATAGCGCTTACGGCGATGCGCGGCCTTTCGGGGCTGATGGGCGGCGACACCGAGCTTGCGGGCCTTGCGAGGATAATACCCTGATGATTCCATGGATAGATCAAGAATTGCATCGATTGCCCTGCTGCACGCCATGACCAAGCTAGTGGCGCGGCAGGCGCAGATGCAAGCACCGCCGTCCGTGCGGAAGTTCAAACTCGTGTGATGCCATGGCACTCGCTCGCTCCAAACTGACGCTGCTGCTGATGCTGCTAATGACGATGCTTCTCATATCTGGGATGGTCCGTGCGCAGGCGCCGGCGCCGCCGGCAGGGTCTGGAGTGCCTTCAACCTGGATGGCATGGGTGAGTGGAAATTACTGGAACTATTATGGTCCTCTGACATACGTAAGCTCAGCGAAGACAATTGGGTCATGCTATTTTGGGGCCTGGGCTACAATCTACTATTCTGGTACCTATTACAGTGGCTTCTGGCGTTATACTCCTTGTTGCTCTTCCACTGGCTTGGATGTTTATTTCGGCACTGGCAACTGGTATAATGTTCCTAGCACTGCCATATATCAGATATATATCACATCAACATCAGTGTCGTGCACGCCCACGTCATTCACAACTGGAGGATCAACAACATGCACCGCAACTGTAACGGGATCCGGCCCGTCAGGCACTGTCACATTTACCACTTCTGATCCATCAAAAGGTTCATTCGGCTCAAGCTCGTGCACACTCTCTTCCGGATCATGCACATCCACATATACGGATACAGCGGCAGGCAGCACGCCGACAATATCCGCCGCTTATGGAGGTGATTCGCACAACACAGGGAGCACCGGAACTACGACATTGACTGTCACTGCAATAGCAACAATCGTCAAGACGTCTACAACGACATCTGTGTCGTGTCCTGCAACAACAGCAGGAACTCCGACACCCTGCGCAGCAACAGTAACCGGAAATGCCCCAGTAGGCACAGTTACGCTTACCACTTCCGATACGTCAACAGGCTCATTCACCGCGTCAGGAACAGGATCAGGAACAAGTGCCTACACATGCACGCTCTTTGCTGGGGCATGCACGGTCTACTACGTAGACACTGCGGCAGGCAGCACCCCGACAATAACAGCAGCTTATGGAGGTGATACATACAATCTGGGAGGCTCTGGAACTACCACAGTTGCTATCGGATCATATGTGCCGCTTTCCGCGTCCCCTGCACCAACTACGAGTCCATCTGCGATAACTAACGGGCAGTCAACAACAACCCTGACTGTATCTGCGCCGACAGGGGGCGCACTGCCGTACACATATATCTGGTACTCCGGGACAAGTCCGACATGCACCAGCGACACTGCCACGACATATACTGGATTATCCCAGACGTTCACTCCGTCATCTTCGACATACTACTGCGTGAAGGAGACTGACTCCCTAGGCAGCGCGGTCTACACAGCCACAACACAGGTACCTGTAGACGCTGCATTCTTCGCCTCATCCGCACCCACGGCGAGTGATCTTTCTATAGACAGCGGCCAGCCATCAACCCTGACTGTATCTGCGCCGACAGGCGGCACACCTCCGTACACATATCTCTGGTACTCCGGGACAAGTCCGACATGCGCCAGCGACACCGATACGACATATGTAGGAATGTCCCAGACTTTCACTCCGTCATCTTCGACATACTACTGCGTGCAGGAGGCTGACTCCCTAGGCGGCGCTGTCTACACGGCCACAACACAGGTGGCCGTAAATCCTGCATTCGTCGCTTCATCTTCGCCCACAGCGAGTTCTTATGAGATGAACAACGGGCAGTCATCAACCCTGACTGTATCTGCGCCGACAGGCGGCACACCGCCGTACACATATGTCTGGTATGCCGGGACATCCTCTACGTGCGCCGGCGACGCTGCCACGACACCGATATATACAACACTATCCCAGACGTTCACACCAACATTTTCGACATACTACTGCGTGCAGGAGACCGACAGCGCAAAAATACCTGATGTAGTTTACACAGGTACGACACAGGTGACCGTAGAATATGCGTTAACCGCTTCACCTGCGCCGGTAGCGAGTAATTCTGTGATAAGCAGCAGCGGCCAGTCATCAACCCTGACGATATCCGCGCCGACAGGCGGCACACCGCCGTACTCCTACACCTGGTACTCAGGGACGTCCCCTGATTGCGCCAGCGACACCTCGACAGGATCTGGCGGACTGAGCCAGACTGTCAAACCGTCATCTTCGACATACTACTGCGTGCAGGAGACGGACAGCGCGCACATTCCTGAAGTTGTGTATACTGATACGACGCAGGTGTCCATAAACCCCACGTCCATATGTGCTGCGATAACGACGCCGCCTCAGATAATTGCCAATACAACGGCGCAATCGCAGCTCATCATGATAGCAGCGCTCCTGATGTCTATCATGCTGTTCATAAGCATAGCAGCGTACATGCTCGGCCGCGCCTTCGACATAAACTTGCTGACGAAATTCTCAAAAGAAGAGATGCGCGAGGTTGCGGTGACTGCTCTGATAGTGATAGTGTTCATCGGCTCTTTCTCAGTAGTATCGAGCACCGCAGGTCTTGGCAGCTTCGTAAGCAGGGCCGCAACACAAACAGCGGCGCCCAACGTGTTCGACGCAGACTGCAACACTCTTGCGACGTCCTCCTTCGGCATGATTAACAATTGGCTAACTGAAAGCGTGTACCAGCAGCTGTTTTTCGTAGCAGGCGCCGTCTACATAGCTATACAACCAGGGGACTTTGGGCCTGCCTTCAACCCTCTGAGCGGCCTCTCTTTATTGACTGACAACACAGATGGCGTGATCACGAATTTCGCCCTGTTCACAGGCATGTTCTCGATCCTTCTGATGGCGATCGCGGTGCTGCTCGGGATATTCTATGCGCTGTTTCCGTTGTTCTTTTACGTCGGCATAGTGCTGCGCACGATCCCGTTTACGCGGGCCGCTGGCGGGGCTTTCATCGGGCTGTTCATAGCGTTCTATTTCGTGTTCCCCTTCCTTCTCTACTTCTTCCTGTCTCCGTACAGCCAGGCGGCCGTGGCGCCGCAGACTCTGCCGTCGCTCACCTCAATAGCACCTGCCAGTGTGAGCAGCAACCCGTTGGACATAGCAAGCGACATCGCTTCTGGCATGCCTACCAGCGCGAATGGCGCCATATTTCCTGCGTTCATAACCAATGTGGTGGAGCCTTTCATGTATACGCTGCTTGCAGTTGTGTTCTCGTTGATGATGTCCATGGACTTCATGGAGGCGCTCGGTGATATGCTGGGATCTCCCGCACTCAGCAATAGACATGCGCTCCGCGGCCTGATATGATGCTATGATAAATTCCACACTTGCACTGGCTTTGCTGTCCGTATGCCTAGCTGCGCCACTCGCTTGCGCTGCAAATCCGTTCGCGATGGCCCGACCCCTGGGCGGATCCGTCAAGCTCGGAACAGGCAAGTTCAAACTCGTGTGATGCCATGGTACTCGCTCGCTCCAAACTGATATTGCTGCTGATGCTGCTACTGACCACGTCCCTAGTGTCTGGACTGGCCCACGCGCAGCAGGCACCGTCAATTCCCTTAGGGTCTACCGTGCAGCCTGCAAGCTACATAGCGTTCAGTGACTATGGTGCGTGGGAGTACTTCTCTCCTGTATCTACGCAGACATGGGGCTCAATATACTCGAACCTCCAAAGCAGCGAAAGCGGCGGTGGCATGGGCTCAGGCACTCTCATCTATTCAGGCACAACATATTACCCTGAACGTGTGAACCAGGACAACTTAAGACCAAACCCCTCAGCCCCTATTATGGTAGTGTGCCCCTCGGGGTACACTTCATCTGCCACCTGCATGACTACCTCCGCTACGCCTACATTGACAATATCCTCCTCATCCACATCAATATCCTGCAGTGCCCCATACACAGTAGCTTCCGCGATAGCCTGTACTGTCAGTGTGTCTGACTCTCATGCATCTACCACTGTTACAGTCACCACTTCAGATACATCAACAGGCGTATTCACAGGATCAGGAACAGGGATAGGAACAGATACCTACACATGCGCGCTTTCTTCTGGCAGGTGCTCGTTCACATACATAGACACGGCCGTAGGCGGTATCCCTACATTAACCGCGACGTTTGCAGGCAGCGACTCCAACTTTGGAAGCACCGGAACCACCTCATTTACAGTCGGCGTGGCACCGTTCGTCAAGACATCTACAACTACCTCCATATCCTGTCCTACAACATCGGCAGGAAACCCCACAACCTGCATCGTGACCGTGTCAGGAAACTCCCCCATAGGTTATGTCGACACATTCAAAACCTCTGATGGAACAGGCACATTCGGATCAAGCGTGTGCACGCTCTCTTCCGGGTTGTGCACGTTCCAATACACGGACACCGCAGTGGGCAGCACAACAATATCAGCAACTTATGAAGGTGACACATACAATTTGAAAGGAACAGGGTCTGGCACATTGGCTGTCACTGTCAGCATGGCATCCACAGCAACATACGTGTCGTGTCCTGCAGCAGTGGTAGGGACTTCAACAACATGCACCGTGACAGTGACAGGATCCAGTCCGTCAGGCACTGCTACTGTCACCACTTCCGATACGTCAACAGGCATATTCACAGGGTCAGGAACAGGGACAGGAACGGATACCTATGTGTGCCCGCTGTCTTCCGGGTCGTGCTCGTTCCAATACAAGGACACTGCAGTGGGCACTCCGACAATAACTGCGACATATTCAGGCGACACATACAACACAGGCAGTGCAAGCGCTGCGACGCCAGTGACTGTGAGCCTGCCGCCCACGTCAACAGCGGTATCTTTATCGACATCAACATCGGCTTATGGCCATCCTGTCACGATCACAGCAACGGTGTCTCCGGCCGTCCCCAACGGCGAGACCGTGGTGTTCTATGCCAATGGCGCAACAATAGGAGCAGGATCCACCACAGGAGGCGTCGCAACGCTCACCACATCCTCGCTTCCATACGGAACAGACCAGATAACGGCATACTACGCAGGAGACGACAGCTACGCGCCGAGCACAAGCCCTGAGAGCATTGAGGCTGTCAGCCCGCCTGCGGGTGTTTCAACAACAGCTGTCTATAACCAATTGCCCATAAACACCCTCAACTGGCTGCCTCTTGCAGGCGTGGCGATACTGGCTGTCATGACTGTGGCCGCGTTCGTCTACATGCTGAGCAGCGTTGCCGCAAGCCCGAACGCGAAGAGATGGGCAAGGGTGCAGATCTACGAGGCCCTGCTTTCGATGATCATGCTGCTCTTCTTCGGTGCGTTCTCCTACATGTTCTTCATCAACCCGCAGACGGCGTATCAGTCCCTTGATCTTGTCCCCCAAGACGTTACCTTCTCGGGCAGCTACTCGTTCTCAGGCATACCTATGACGATCTCGGGCTGCCGCAGCTCTGCCGGCGATCCAAACAGCAACATTTTCGCACTGTCGATGTGCGACCTTAATTATTTCAACGGCATCGCATACAACATCGGAGAGCTTATGCTGTGGATACCTTTCATTACCGGTATCGTTCCCGGCCTAAGCATCGGCATTTCGCCCTGGGAGGGCATCGCAGTCTCTGTCTACACTGCTTCGTTTCTCCCGCCCACGATCGGGAACATATTCAGCATGGGCCTCAAGGCATTCCTTTCCGTTCTGCTTCTGAATCAGGTGCAGGTATACCTTCTCGCGTGCGCGCCTTTCTTCCTGGCTTTCTTCATCACCATAGGTCTCGTCTCAAGGACGCTCGGCTTCACCAGGAGCTTCGGCGGCGCGATGATCGCCTTGGGTCTCGGCCTCGGCCTGGTATATCCTCTGCTGATCAGCATAACCTATGGCTATGTCGACGTCCAGCTCTGGACAAACGGGATTGGCAACCTCACTGTCGGGTCTATATTCGGTGCAATCTGGCCCCTGTTCCGCAGTTCAGTTTTTGGCACTGCCGCTACCTCTGCGCTTTCGAACATGATGGTGCTGTTCTGCGACCTAATCGCAGGCTTCACCTTCCTGCCTTTCCTGAACTTCATGATCCTAGATGCATTTATAGTTGACTTCTCCAAAGCATTCGGGGAGAAGCTTGACTTCATGTCTCTGCTCAGCGGGCTTGTATAGGTGATGCAATGAAACTCATGATCGTGCTTGCCGTGATGCTCATCATGGCGTGCCTAGTTGCGCACTCTGCGGCAGCGCAGCAGGCGCCGGCGCCGCCGGCAGGATCAGTAGTGCCTTCGAGCTACGTTGCATACCAGGTAGGGTCGAACTGGGAGTATTTTGCTCCTGTAACTGTATTGGGTGGCGTTCCCGGCCTCAGTTGTGATACTGCTGGGCAGCTATCCTTGCAGTCCGCCTCTGCCGTGCTCATTTCGTCTGGCACGACATATTATCCCGTTTATGCTGAGAAGTACTCCCCGAGTTGTCCTTCCAACTTCATTTACATCCTTGTTTGCAATTCCGCGTATACTTATTGCACCAGCGTCCCTCTTACGCCCGTGCTGACCATAGCAATCCCATCGATAGCAGTATCCTGCGCTACTCCTTTCGCCGTGAGTACACCAACGCGCTGCACCGTGACAGTGACAGGATCCAGCCCGTCAGGCACTGTCGACGCATTCATCACTTCTGATGGAACAGGTACATTCAGCCCTACCTCGTGCGCTCTCTCTTCCGGGTCGTGCGCGTTCTACTACACGGACACTGCTGCAGGCGCCACTCCGACAATATCCGTCACTTACACAGGCGATTCAAAGAATACGGCCGGCATCGGAACCTCGGCCGCATTGACAGTCGGCAGGACATCCACAACCATGTCCTTGTCGTGCACCGCAACAACAGCAGGGCAACAGTCAACCTGCACCGCGACAGTGACGGGAACCAACCCGACAGGCAATGTCGACACATTCACAACTTCTGATAAAACCGGCACGTTTGGGTCAGGCTCGTGCACGCTCTGGGAAGGGTCGTGCTCTTTCTACTACGCTGACACCGCAGCGAGCACCCCTATAATAACCGCGACATACGAAGGCGACCAAAGCAACGCAGCCAGCCCGGCCGCTAGTACAACCGTGACAGTGAACAAAGCGGCGCAGCAGACTGCCTGCAATTCCAGCGACCCATTGACCTGCTGCGGATCGATGCCTCCTGACCTTCAGAGCCAAATAGGCAGCTGGTACTGCCCGATAAACTATGACATTACGGCGCAGTGGGGCTCTGAATCTGACATAGCGTTCGTGGCCGTGCTGCTTGCGTTCAGCATAGCATCGGCCATAGTCATGGTGGGCATAGCGTTCAAGAGCGAAAGAATAAGGAATTTCGGCATAGCCGAGATGTATGAAGCAATCGCAA
>CAISDH010000013.1 GCA_903884115.1 uncultured Microcaldota archaeon
CCTCCAATCAGTTGATGACGGTGTATGATACCTCCACATCTACGGCATCCTATTATCTCGGCTATTCATTGCTGGGAACCCTTACTTCTCCGACAGTAGGGACTCCTGTGTATCCTGCTGCCTTCGTAGCAGGAGCGTATGCAGAACCATATACCTTCTTACCCGCCACATCTCTCCAATATGCCCGAATACGCACATATCCGCCCAACAGCGTGATGCCAGCAGTAGGCTTTGGTTCTGCTGTTTGAACTTTGTGATGAACTCCATGAGTTTGCTGGCAAGGTCTAACATTGCAGAAGCTATTTATGATTTTCCAGTGAGGGTTTATGCGGTCTCATGAAGTTCAAGCTCCAGTCTTCGACGAACTACCTCTCCACAGTAGGCTGGGCAGCTCTGATCATCGTGGTTATTCTGGTGGCTTTGTGGCAAAGCGGCATATTCCATATAGGAAGCTCCGCACAGAGAGCGCTTCCGGGTTCCTGCAGGGTCGCCAGAGCTCAGGGTGCAAGTGGAGGCACCGTAAGCATGCTTGGCACGTGCAATCTGCCTCCGGAGTTCGTCGCACAGTTCAACGGACAGAGCAGCATAAGCATAGGAACCATTGACCTTCCAGTAGGCAGCAGCCCCAGCTCGCTCTTCGCCTGGATTTATACGCCTGCGCTTGCACCTAACTATTATGCAATTTTTGATTACGGACAGCCGTCCACCTCTAATCAGGTGGGCTTGTTCATAAATGCCGGACGTTATGATACGTTGCTGTTCAGCAACGGTGCAAACGTGTTTGGCACTGAGAATGTCCCGGTGGGTACATGGAGTTTTGTGGGCTACACGTATGACGGAGGTACGACGCTCATTATGTATGTGGACGGTGCTTCGGCATCTTACGCCATACCGCAGCAGTACGTAGTGCTTAATCCAAAATACCCCACAAATATAGGCGCATATGCACCCTATTACTTCCAGGGCCTCGTCTCCGGTGTCCAACTCTATAACACTTCGATTTCGGCAAGCCAGGCGCAGAACCTGTACATGGAGGGGATAGGCGGAGCCCCGATACCGTCGCCCAACTTGGTCGGGTGGTGGCCGCTGAATGGCGACGTGAAAGACTACAGCGGAAACAACAATAGCGGAATGCCTACCAACGTAGCGATGAACTCCAGCTGGTCCGGAGTGTACACTGCGCCACATAGCTGATGTTCCCTGTGCTTTGTTGCTCAGACTGCATTGTTCACAAATAAGTCGTTAAGGACGTTAGCCGAAGTGTCGTTTTTACCTAGATTTCCAAGACCATAGATTTCCTCTATTGTTGAAAGCAAAGAGTAGTGCGAATAGAAGGTCGTATTGTCCGCAAACCCTTTCTTTGAATGCAAGGACACTGCGATCAATAGAACATTGTTATTTGGGTTCGTGTTCTTTGTCTGATTACCTATTGAAGCGGATTCGTCCCATGTTATGAAGACTATTGTGTTGGCAAATGAAGAACTGTTGATGATTTGCGGCAAGAAACCGGAAAGCCAGATGTCTGCACATTGCATGCCGGTCCCCGAAGGGGGGCATTGTGCGGAATTCAGTGGCGCGGTGTGCCCATCGTCCAGAATATTCGGTGCTATGAATGAGAATGCGGGCAGTGCGTTGCTTTCCAGATCAATGCCAAACTGTGTCAACGGAACTATTTTGGTGCACCTTGTCAGGTTGGACATTATATTTCTGAAGTATACAAATGGGTTGTGCTTTGTAAAATAGCCATAGTTGCCGCCATCGGCATTCGTAAGCGCAAGATAGCAGGGCCCTTCTGGCAACGATTCCATGTACGCCTTCCAGGTCAGATTGTGCTCGGAGAGAAGATCCACAAGGTTCTTGTTTGGCAAGGACATGGTGGGATACTCGTTGCTAACGATGTTGAACGTGCTTCCGGAAATTATAGCCACATAGTTAAGGAGGGATGGATGTCCAAGAGAAGAATAGTCTTCTGTTATTGAGTAGTTAGGTATGAGCATATTGTTGATGTACGGTGCGTCCTTGCTTCCCACAACATAGCTTCCATTTTCATTTTCTAGAAGTATCACTATCACATGGCTTGTAATAACTGGGTTCTGAAGGCGGGGCGTGGTTGTGGTCGATAGCTTCGGAATTGTAGTTGATGAAACAGTAGTGGAAGGCACAGTTGTTTGCTGAAGGGCAGTTGAAGGGACTGTAGTGGAAGACAGACTTGGCTGCTTTAGATATTCAGACAAACCGAATGCTGCAATAGCTACCAACAAAATGCACGAAAGCATCACAATATTCTGCTTTTTGCACTTATAAGACTTCAATTTACTCCCAGTCTGATTAGCACGAATATGTCTTTAAACACAGATGATTACGGAGCGCAGCCATAACAGACCTGTTTGTAGATGGCACAGGAAGAAAGAGTTTAATATGTGTCTTTGAGTTATAACAAACAGCGATATTGTGAAATGTTATCTCACGGTAATGGCACTGGTGTTGCTTGCGACCTTGACACTGGCAACGGCGGCAACAAATTCAACAAGCACGGCAATCATGAACTCGACAAACGTACCTACATTCATACTATTCAACACCACCACAGCGACAGTCAATGCTATGGTAGGGAGCGTGCTATTCACAAAAAGCCCCCGGGGATACAACATGAGCATGTTGATAATGCCTGGCACTTATGCGAACGTGAGCAATGTCATCTATTCAAATTACAACGTTACCCTGTCCACGTTCAGAGTTATAAACGTGCCGCCACCAGCAAATGCCTCTAATGACATACCAAGGTCTGCGTTTCTGTTCCAGATCAACCACCAGGTAATTCAGGCAACGGTTTTTGTAAATAGATCCGGAGCTCCGCATCCCGTGACATTTTTAGTTAATCACAAAATGAACTGGACATCCTGGAGCTACATAAACGAGACGGTTAATGGAACTGGATACACTGGCGGGATGTACAGCAAACAAAACAAGTGGATCTACAACACATCCACCAACACCATGGCAGATGTAACGCTAGAGAAGGCGCAGATGCACATATATGAGTTGATGCCAGGACCGGCCTCAGACTATGTTACAGCGACCAGCACCAGCACTGTCGCCACCACAATTCCGACTACAACGGTTGCAGCCACCATAGCTACAACAACGATCAAGACTTCAACTTGGACATCATCAGGAAGCTCGCTGTGGGCAATAATCATTGTAGTGTTAGCAATCGTACTAATTGCTGCTGTCGTGATGATGAGGAAGAAGCCCAAAGATAAGCTACATGACGCTGGACCTATTCAACAGCAAGACGCAGAGCCTCCCCAACAGCAAGACATAGGGCCCATCCAAGTGCAGAAGTGAATCTGCAGCTCGGTCACTGTTTAGACAGAGCCAAGTTAAATGGAGAACCAACTCGGCGTATCGGATTCTTTAGACTGCGCGATATGCCGTGGAATTGCTCAATATGAAAAGCCTGTACGCATAGGCCAGTTTGTAGGACGGGATGTTCGAAACCAGTATGAGCACTATCAATAGCACCAATAAGCCAAGCGCGACTCTTGCCCCGGTCACATGGCGGCATATCATGTATGCGTCAAACAGCACGTAAGCGGCCAGCAACGCCATAGGTATGGAGACAAGCAGGAAGTACCTTGTCACAACCACTATTGATGCATAGCTTTGCAGTGACTCTGTCCCAAAGAAGAGGTACAGGAATGTGAACCAGAACATCAAGGCAGGATAGAGGAGTTTCTTGTCTTTGTTCTTGAACGCAAGGCATGTGGCGAGCAGTATGAAAAGCATTATCAGTCCGAATGGAAGCACCTGCCATACAACAGCGGGACCCATGAGGACGTCAAGCATCGTCACATAATTGGAAAATACGTTGGCCCTGTACGTGTTGTGCGTTGCTACGACCATCTGATTCTGGCTGTATTCTCCCAATGCAGATAAAATGGAAACCTTCCACCCGCTGAGCGAATAGAACGTTACTGTGTAGATCAACAGGCCCATTACCAGCCCTATAACGAACGCGGTGATCAGCTTCCTATCCAGCACAAGCATCGCTATGAGTACGGGAATGGCAAGGCCCACACCGCCAATCTTTACAAAAGCCATAAGCCCGCACATGAGACCTGCATAAAGAGACATTCTGGGTTTGTGATCAGGGCGCTTTATGGCCCTCGCCAGCGCATAAAGGACCAGCCCGGCCATCACGCCCAGCATCATGTCAACCAATACCCGCGTGGCAAAACTCAGCACGGTAGGCATCGTTATTATCATAAGTCCAGAAAGAAGCCCTACCTCGTTGTTGAAGAGCGTCCTGCCAACCAGAAACGCGATGATCACCAATGTGACGTATTCTACCACTGTTGGTATTATTGCGGTGAAGGAACTGGCACCAAATAACGCGAATGAGATTGCCACAAACACAGACTGCAGAAAGCCTAACGCATAAGGGGTTGAAGCTATGTTGAAGCTGCCCTTAAGCATACTTGTTGCGATGGATATCAGTGTGCCATCATCTATGCCGTAGAAAGGCCCGGAATACATGAATGCAGCCAGTGCAAGCCCTGCGGAAATAATCACTGCAAGACACGCATAAGCAGTCCGGTCATCCATGCTTTTGTATCTGTACATCCGCAATGCACTTCTTACAATTCTGTCGATTTTAGGCAGTTGTCATATCAAACAGGAATAGCCCCGATCGGACTCGAACCGATGTAAGCGGGTCCAAAGCCCGCTATCCTTGGCCACTAGATGACGGGGCTTAAACTGATTGTGCTATTATGATTCTTAATCCTGATGTTGGATCCCAGAATGCTCAGTATGATTTTGCAAAGTTAGCAATGTGCTTTGCAGGGCTGCCGCACACCACGCATTTCTTTGCCTTGGCCTTGTCCTGAATGTCAAGAGGCATGTTAGTTATCTTAGCTCCTGTATCCTCTTTGACCTTAGATTCGCAAGACGCATTGCCACACCATGCAACTTGCGCGAATCCACCTTTTGTTTTTATGGTCTGCTTTAGTTCATCATACGTTTCTATCTGGTGCGTGCTTGACTTCAGAAGCTGCTCCGCCTTCTTGTACAGATCTTCATGAATCTTTTCTAGAAGCGCTGAGACCCGGCCTGCAACATCGCTGATCGGTATCGCTTCCTTTTCCAAAGTGGTTCTGCTAACCATGACAACTTTGCTCGAGTTTATGTCACGTTCTCCCAACTCCAACCTTATTGGAACCCCTTTGAGCTCCCACTCGTTGAACTTCCAGCCAGGAGAATACACTTCGCGGTCATCCAAGTATACTCTGACCTTATCCTTCAACGTGGTGCACAACTTTTCTGCCTCTTTGAGAACACGTTCCTTGTTATTGTCATTGTAGATGGGCACTATGACGACCTGTATGCGTGCCAGCTTTGGCGGCAGCACAAGACCGCGGTCATCGCCATGAGTGGCAACCATCACACCCAGTTCTCTTGTCGTTATGGCGAATGTGTTCTGGTAAGCATATTCCTGCTTGCCCTCCTTGTTTATGAAGCTTATATTGAATGCTTTTGAGAACTTCTGTCCGTCGCTATGGAAAGGAGGTCCCTGCACTGCCCTTCCATCTGGCAGTATGTGCTCTATGCTGTAGCTTGCAACCGCACCTGCAAACTTCTCTGACTCTGACTTGCGGCCCACTATACCTGGCAGCGCGAGATAATCCTTCAGGATTTTTAAGTATAGTCCGATAATCACGTCTTTTTCAGCGTCTGCCTCTTTTTGTGATGCAAACACGCTGTGTCCTTCATTCCAGAGGAATTCCCTAGTTCTCAGCAAAGGTGTTGGATGCTTGAATTCCCACCTAAGAACAGAGTTCCATTGGTTCAGCCTCATAGGAAGGTCTCTCCAGGATCTAACCCAGCCAGATATGCTCTCATACATTATTGCTTCAGATGTTGGCCTCACTGCAAGGGGTTCGGATAGGTCCGAGTCTCCTGTTTTTGTAACCCATGCGACTTCCGGGAAGAAACCCCGGATGTGCTCCGATTCCTTTTCCAGCAACGCCTTCGGTATGAGTAGAGGAAAGTAAGTGTTGAGTATGCCGTCTTTCTTCAGGAGTGAATCTGTTGCGGCTTGAATCACCTCCCAAGCAAAATAACTGTCAGGCCTGAATACAAGACATCCGGAGACTGAAGTATAGTCTACAAACTTTGAGCGGATTATCACTTGCGCATACCACTCGTCAAAGTTCTCCTTCTTCTTTGCGGTGATGCCTGCAGTTTCTTCTTTTCCTTCCATTGAAACACTTGGTTCTTGTTATAAGCTGCTATCTAAGATGTGTGATTAAACTCTTTAAGCATTCTTAAAGTTTATCTGAAGACCGGCTCATGGAGTTATTCTGTACTTTCTGAGAGCCTTTGTAAGCTGTGCGCAGCTTATGAATCTTATGGCCTTTATGCCGGCTTTACGCGCCCCGTCAACGTTTTCCTGCATGTTGTCTATGAACAAGGCATCTTCAGGCTTTGTGTGCATCGCCTTCAGAACGTACAGGTATATCCTTCGCTCTGGCTTCCTCATGCGCAGATAGCACGATGCGAACGTCCTGCCATGCTTTACTTTGTTGAGAAACAGCTTTTTAGATTCGACATACCTGCTTGCACTTATGTTTGACAGCAGGACTATCCTGTAACGCTTTGACAGCCTTGCCATGAGCCTTGCAACCTTCTTGTCCAGCCTGGCGAGCTTCTTGTATGCGCTGATCCATTCAAGGTCAAGCTCGGGAATATGAAACTGTTTTGACAGTTCTGACTCTGCAGATTCTGTCTTGATATTGCCATATTCCATTTTTGTTATCAGAGAATTCATCGCTTTTGAAAATTTCCGCACATCCAGCCCAAACTTCCTTGATATGTAGCGCATGTACTCCTCTTCAGTATAATCTACGATGACCCCTCCGACATCGAAAATTAACAATTTAACCATTGAACCAGCAAGTAGGATTGCCCGATAGGGTATTTATTCTTTCTACTTAAGTGTGGACTATGAAAACTTTCGTGGTTGCGCTCGGCGGCAATGCGCTGCTTGATTTTGGGGAGAAGCCGACATTCCGCGTGCAATACCGCAATGCCTCCATGATGGCGAGAAGCCTGCGCCCTCTCCTAAAAAGGAAAGACACGAGAATCGCGATAACCCACGGCAATGGACCTCAAGTGGGAGATGAGCTACTGCGCAACGAGTTTGCAAAGGAAGAGATGCCCAAGCTGCCCTTGCATGCGCTCATCGCAGAGACGCAGGCCCTTATAGGCACAATGCTTGAGCTGGCACTGAAGCGGGAACTGGCCATGATGGGATCCAAAAGGGAGGTGGTCACGCTGCTGACGCATGTGTGCGTTGACGGCAAGGACAAGGCATTTGATAAACCGACAAAGCCTGTAGGGCCGTTCTACACGCGAACGCAGCTTGAGGCGGAACTCAGGAGGGAGCGCTTCAGCTTTGTCAGAATAAAAGGCAGATACAGGAGAGTTGTTGCCTCTCCGGAACCTTTGAGAATAATGGAAATCGATGCAGTCAGGGCGCTGATCCAGAGAAATGCGATCGTGATAGCCGCAGGTGGTGGCGGAATACCTGTGATTGAGGAGCGTGGCTTGTATAAGGGCGTTGACGCGGTCATAGACAAGGATCTTACCTCGCAGCTGCTCGCCAGCTCCCTGAAAGCGGACTTGCTTGCGATACTTACGAATGTCGGCTGCGTTTACATGGACTACAAAAACAGAAAAGAGCCGATAAGCAAAATCAGAATCACGGAGCTTGAAGCCTCATTGGACGGCTTTGAAGAAGGGACAATGCAGCCGAAACTGCGCGCCTGCACGAGGTTCATAGAGAACGGCGGCAAAGAGGCATACATTGGAAACCTCTTCCAACTGGAGTCGATGCTTTCAGGAAAATCAGGCACCAAGATAGTGCGCTAGGTTCAGCAATAATACCATATTATTTATTGCTTGTTTACCAAGAGTATATCATCAGGCTTGATGGTTAGTGATTGTATGAAGGCAGGGACTGATGGAAATTTAGACAGTATAAGGGGAGTAGACTATGGAAAGAAGGACATTTCCGGTTTTGTAAAGAGCATGGCGAACGTTGGCTTACAGGCGACGAACCTCTCCAAGGCGGTCGAAATCATAGACATGATGAGGCAGAACAAAGCCACGGTATTTCTTTCATTCACTTCGAACATGGTATCTTCAGGGCTTAGGGAAACGTTCGCTTATCTTGTGAAGAACAGGATGGTAGATGCAATAATCACGTCAGTAGGTTCGATAGAGGAGGACCTTATAAAGTGCCACATGCCGTTCCTTCTGGGAAGTTTTGACGCTGATGATGCGGAGCTGCACAAAAAAGGGATAAACCGCATAGGCAACATATTAGTACCGAACGACCGCTATATTAAACTGGAGAAGCTGCTGCACGCATTTTTTGCGGAGATGCTGGACAAGCAGGAGAAAACAGGAAAACTGATATCGCCTTCCGAGATTATCTACGAGCTCGGCAAGAGGGTTGACGATGAAAATTCTATTTTGTATTGGGCCGCGAAGAACGGCATACCCATATTCTGCCCGGCAATAACGGACGGCGCCTTCGGGCTTGACCTGTACTTCTTCAAGTGCCTCAAAAAGGAGAATCGTGAATTTGGAATTGATGTAACTGCGGACATGGACAGGCTTGCCGACATCGTATGGGAGTCAAAAAAGACAGGGGGCATCATCCTAGGCGGCGGGACGGCCAAACACCACCTATTAGGGATCAACATCGTGCACGGAGGCCTGGACTATGCGGTTTACGTATCCACAGGATCGGAGTACGACGGGTCGCTGTCCGGCGCAAGGCCCAAAGAGGCTAAATCTTGGAGCAAACTCAAAGAGAATGCGAACAACGTATTCGTGGAGGGCGATGCGACAATCATATTCCCCCTGATAGTGGGCAGCATCGACAGGTCAGCTAAATGAATTACATAATCCTCTTGTCGCTTTTTGTTGGGGTCTTCACACGGAAGGTTGATGACCATTATGATAAGAAAAGAAAGATGAACAAGCTTCTCCTGATCGGCCTGGCTGTCGCATACGGGGCGTTCATAGCCCTAATAGCTGAAGCCGTGCCGTCAGTCGTCTCGCTTGTGCTTGCGGTGCTTGTCGGATTGGTTGCATCGGGAAAGATAGACCGCTACGGCCACCAGATCGCAGTGCTCTCGTTTGTTGCGGTGTCGTTGATTTTCGGCTTCGCAGCGTTGCGCGGATTTAATATTGCGATGTTCTTGGTGTTCTTGGTCGCTGGCGTTGCAGATGAGGTGGCGAGCGATCGCTGCGCGAAGCATAAAAATCTGGGTTGCATGATTCTTTCATACAGACCTCTGCTGGAGATAACTGCGTTCCTGGTAAGCCTATACACTGGCATGTGGGAGGTGTGGCTGACCCTGCTGCTCTATGACATAGGAACAGGCTACGTTCCGATACTGTCGTATCCTTGGAAGGCCATTCTGGGAAAGGATTATTTAGAGTGCTAGCTGTGCATGGGCCTGCTCCCAGAGCAGCATTGCTTCAGATAAGGCGATCACGTGCCCTCCTTCCAGCTCGAAAGGTACTTCGCCTGTTCAGCGGTCAGTGAGTCTATCTTGACGTTTATCGCCTCCAGCTCAAGCCGGGCGATTTCATCATCGATATCTTCAGGAAGGGTTATGACACCTGCCTTGAGCTTGCCCTTGTTCTTTATGAGGTATTCGCACGCCAGTGCCTGTCCCGCAAAGCTTGTTGCCATGACTTCGCTAGGATGACCCTCGGCCGCGGCCAGGTTCACGAGCCTGCCCTCAGAGCACACGTGAATTCTCTTGCCGTTCACAACATATTCATCCAAGGAGTTGCGCATCTTACGCTTCTTCATGCTCTTGTTCAGCGATGCCACGTCTATCTCGACATCAAAATGGCCCGCGTTCGCGAGGATTGCACCATCCTTCATCTGTTTCATGTGATCCAGCGTGATAACCTTCATGTCACCTGTTACGGTCATGAAGATGTCGCCGATCTTTGCAGCCTCTGCCATAGGCATCACCCTGAATCCGTCCAATACGGCCTGCAGCGCGCTGAAATGGTTCACTTCAGTTACAACGACGTTGGCTCCCAAGCCTTTTGCGCGCATGGCCACACCCTTGCCGCATTCGCCGTAGCCAGCGACTACGAACACCTTGCCCGCAATCAGGATATTGGTTGCCCGCAGTACACCGTCAATAGCAGACTGACCTGTGCCATAGTAGTTGTCCAGTAAGTGCTTTGTCTTGTTGTCGTTGACCGCCACTACAGGATACTTCAGCGCAGAATCGCGCGCCATTGCGCGCAGCCTTATCACGCCTGTCGTTGTTTCCTCGCAGCCACCTATCATGCTCTTTATCAGCTCCGGATGCATTGTGTGTATGCGCGATACAAGATCGCAGCCGTCGTCTATCGTCATGTTGGGCTTTGTTGCTATGACCGCATCTATGTACTTGTAGTACTCGTCCTTTGACTCGCCCTTGTAGCCGTAGACGCTTATCCCGTCCTTTGCGAGCGCAGCGGCAACGTCATCCTGTGTCGAGAGGGGGTTGCAGCTTGCGATCGAGACCTTTGCACCGCCAGCCACAAGAGTCCTCACCAGCACTGCGGTCTCTTTTGTTATGTGCAGCGCCATCCCTATCGTCAGGCCTTTGAAAGGTTTCTCAGTCGAGAAGCGCTCGCGTATTTTCTGCAATGCCTGCATCCTGCCTTCCGCCAGCTCGATATTGAGCATCCCGCTATCGGCAAGGCCGATGTCCTTGACCTCGTATTCTTGTTTCGTCAAATAATCACGTTTTTATCGTGCAAACCTCATTCATCAAAGTACTTGGATTTATTGGGGAATAACAATAAGAAGGGGTAGCCTTGGTAATTGCGCTGTATCCTACCAACATTCATACCCTTTAGGAAGCGCACCATCTCATCGGTGATTTTCTTGGAGTTGACGCCTTTGCCCTTGAATTCGATCTCAACGAAAGTCCCAAGGCCTGAGACCGTGTCAGCGCTTATCTCGTAATTCTTGTAGAGCCATGAAGTCCTTACCTTATCAACCTTGGTTATGGGCTTTAGGTTCAGCGCCTTGAATATGCGTTTCATTTGATCAATGTCCTTTATCCGGGTCTCGAATTCGTCGCATTCTGTGGATTTTCCTTGCTTATCGAAGCGGAAATTCTTGTAGTTTACAGTGTGCACGCCGCCTTCGCTCCTTAGACGGAGCCACTCCTTCACTGGATGCTGCGATATGAAATTCCTGTGGAACGGGATGAAGTATTCATCAACCTGCCTGGATTCGCCAAGGTATTTCGCGTGCTTGCCCAGGAAAGATATGAGCTTGGCCTTTCGCCCAATCTTGACCTTTATCTCAATTTCCTTGTTGTTCGGCATGCATGATCACGCAGCGCACTCAAAAGGCACATGCTTGCTATTCAGACGCCTACGCCTGCAACCAGACTTATGATCCCGCTAAATATCGCAATCACACCAAGAATGAATATCAGGGTCGTTACCCTGCTGCTCTTTGCAAACTTTATCAGCGCATCCATAAACACGAGGCTAACTATTGTCGACACAACCATCGCAATGCCTATGTAGAGGGCAGGCAGGCTGCCTGTCACTGAGCTTATCTCTGAGTGAGAGAACAATAGAGTGACAAGCGTCGCGCCCAGAGATGCAGGAATAAGGGCAAAGAAAGACAGCCTGAACGCTTCTTCCGGTTTCACCTTCAGGAGCAGCATTGCAGATACTGTGGTTCCAGACCTGCTGACGCCAGGAAATGCGGATATTCCCTGCGCAATCCCTATCAATATGAGATCGACAAACGACAGGTCGGACACTGTTTTGTTAAGAGTGTGCCTTCCTCTTGAAAATCGCAGAAGAAGCCAGTCTGCCAGAAGTATCAGCCCCAGTGCGATCATCGGGATTCCGATCGCCGGACCTGTTACGAGAGAGGATACCAACTTGTATATTGGAATGGCAATTATTGCAGTGACAATGGTAACAACAAAAAGGTACTTCAGGAGCAGCCAGCCCTGAGTGCCGCCCCGACCAGCGAGCGCCATGATCGCACCGTAGAGTTCCCTCCTGAAGTATATCACAGCCGCAAGGAAAGTCCCGCCCTCAAGGAAGAGGCCGAGGGCATACGCCTGCGAGAAATTCAGATTAAGCAGGTATGTGGATGCGATCATTATCTGTGTCTTGCTGCTGATGGGCAGCCATTCGCTTATGCCCTGCACTAGCCCCAGTATGAGACTTATGACCAATTTTGCAACATAGTTTGCTGCAGGTGTGTAAGCCAAGATATCAACTCGTGCATCCTTTGACGCACCGAAAGATTAAAACCCAGGAAATCAAAGCCTTGCTCTCATCATGGCTTCGTTCGTATAAAAATGTTTCTGTGTCATTCAGTCGAAGAGTTTTATCCTCACCACCTTCTTCGCTCTGATCTCCCTGAGCAGGTAATACACGACTAAAAGCGACAGGGCCATTGTCACTCCGAAGATCAACACCTCGTGACTCAGACCGGTAAAGAATGCAAGCAGCAGGACAATCCCCACTATAGGCAGATATGGATAGAGAGGCATCATGAATGGCGATTTGACTCCCCGCCTCCTGAAATGCATCACGTCCAAGCCTATCAAGAGGTAGTCGAACATCAACCCGAAGTTTGCGATGGACGCTATCACGTATATGTTTCCGGAAAACAGCATCGCTATTCCGATTATCGCGGATATGATTATGCCGTTCTCTGCAGAATCCTTCTTTTTATCGTACTTTCTGAAGAACTTTGGAAGGAGGTGGTCATCGCTCATCTGGTACAGCGACCTGGAGGCGCTGAGTATCATGGCCACTGTAGCAGAAGCGGTCGCTACAAGCGCACCTAGATCGGTCAGGAGCACCAGCCATAAAGGCGCGTGAACTTGCCTCAGCACATAAGACAGGGGATCGGCAGTCAAAAGGCCGCTGTAAGCGCTGGAAGGAACAAGCAGCAGCATTGCCGCAACTACAAGCACATACAAGGTTATGCTTATCAGCACTGCAGCCACTATGGCCTTGACATAGCCTTTGGCACCTCCCTTGATCCTGTCTGTGATCGTAGATACTGACTGAAAACCTGAATAGGCGAAGAACACCACGACACTGGCAGCGAATATGCTTCCGATCGCGCCTCCTGAAACGCTAAAAGACAGCAGAGGCACCCCGCTGGGCTTTGAAAGCACCACGAATGCGGCAAAAGCAACGAAGATGAGCAATATTGCTATCTTTATCAGGACAAGACCGAAATCAGCCTGAGTGGCTTTCTTCAGTCCGAGCATGTTGAGCAGGGACAATGCCACTATGAGTATGATGGCGAAGAGTATCGGATACATGCCCGCTGCACTGCCGAAAATAAAGCTAGACAGGTACGATCCGAATCCCAATGCTATTGCGGATATCGATACGGCGATAGCCATGTATCGGAACATCCCTGTTATGAAGCCCAGTTCGCTGCCGAACGCCTTGTAGGTGTAGGAGTACGATGCGCCCCGCTCATAAGGCATGAGCGCGCCCAGTTCTCCAAGCTCAAGCGAGACGATGATTGCCACGACCCCGACTATAAGGAAGGCTATGAGGGCATTAGCCCCTGCAAGCGCAATGGACGTGCCGCTCAGAACAAATATGCCTGCGCCGATGATCGCTCCCAGGCCTACGGCCGCAGCCACAGAGACATTTATCTTGTTTTTGTCGTTACTGGACATCAGGCCACATCAGATATATCACACCAGCAATCTTAAAGTCTGCATGCAGCTGCCTTATCTGCAAATATGTATGTGTTCCTATGCGACTGAAGGAATGAAGCGGGAGTTGAGGGGCTTGGAGGCTCTTTGATGGTCGCGAATAGGGCATCGCTCTTGTCCTTGCCAGAAGCCATCAGTATGATGGTCTTTGCAGAAAGTATCTCCTTCATGCCCATTGTTATCGCCCTTTGCACAGGGGCATCGTTCCTCTCTATCGTTTCATCTTGCAAGTCCACCACCCGTGTTCTTGAGTAGATTCCCGAGCCAGGCTCGTTGAACGCTATATGGCCATTCTTGCCTATGCCGAGTATCTGCAAGTCTATCGGGCCAAGCGCGTCAAACTCTTTTGCATATCTTGCCACTGCGTCAGCTTCTGGCGCCTCGCCATCAGGAAAATGTATGTTTTTCTTCTGCATGTCTATGTTGCAGAACAGGAGGCTGTCCATGTAATATCTGTAGCTGCGCTTGTCTTTTGTGCTTATCCCATAATATTCGTCCAGGTTGAACGATATTTTGTCCCTGAATGATATCTTGCCTTCCTTGCACAGTTTTGACAGTTTTTCATAGAGAAGAATGGGGGTGTTTCCTGTTGCAAAGCCCAACACAGCGGATTCAGGAAAATATTTCAGAAAAACTTCTAATGCCGCGTCTGTCATTTCACTATAATCTTCTTTTATTATTAGCTGCATGAATTGCGCCTTTGGTGTTATCGCTTCCTCTCCAATTCCTTGATGAGCAGAACGCAGGATACCGCAGGCCCGAAGGAGGTGTATCCTTTTCCAGATCGTATTATCGTGGCCCCGAGCTCCTTCCTGCCGCGTATCTTGAGCAGCATGGCTTCTGGGCAGCACACCCTGAGGCTCGGAAACTCGTCTGAGATGGCCTTTGTGAGCTTTTGCACGGGGTTTGTCATCATCACCAAGATCGTGGATCTCTTGAATGCGCGCCTGTTCTTGAGCTCATATATGACCGCTTCAACAGTGGCGAGGTTCTGCGTGTAGAGCGCAACCTCGTCAAGATTGTCTGGCGTGCGCGGTTTGCCTGCCGTGATGATGATGTAGTCTGCTGGCGTTACCCTGCTCGTTATCTCTGTGTTGATACCCATGCCAGAGCAGGCGTGGCGCAGGTCTAGGATGTCGCCCTTTAGATCCTTGATGTCGTAGAGCATGACCCTGGAAGGCTTGAGCTCGTGGATGCACTGCCATGCTGTCTGGGAACCTACGCGACCGACACCTGCGATGAGGATTTTCATGTTATCAGCCTTAATTCTCAACACTTATGTAGCATTCAGTAATATAAGCAATAGGTAAGTTCGGGCCGCCGGGTAGCTTCATTTACGTCGGCAGGTGAAACAACATCGTTCGTTATTATTTAACGGTGTTTGCACACTTCAGTCAGCAAAAAGATAGAGGATGCCTTAGTTTGCATCCCATCCGCCATCCACAAGTAAAATGTGGCCTGTTATGTAGTTACCCGCTTTTGAAGCAAGAAGCAATGTTGCCCCTTCTAACTCCCATGGTTCGCCTACCCTCCCCATCGGGGTTCTTCCGTTTATGTGCTTTATCATATCCGGATTTTGAAACATTGGAGAGGTCATCTCACTTGGGAAGAAGCCTGGAGCTATTGCATTTACTCTTATTTTGTAAGGTGCCAGCTCTACAGCTAGGGCCCTGGTCATATTCGCAACGCCGCCTTTAGTGGAATAATAAGAAATTGCAGGCACCATATCACCATGTACGCCGTAAATGGAATCTATATTGATTATGCTTCCGCCAACCTTCTTTTTTATCATGCTTTTTGCAACGGCTTGGGCACATCTGAAGACGCCATTCAGGTTAACATCAACTACAGCAAGCCATTCTTGTTCGGTCATTTCGATGGCAGGCTTTGCTACGGCTATCCCCGCATTATTTACGAGTATATCTATTCTCCCAAAGGTTTTCTCTGCGTAGGCGACCATCTCGTCTACATCTTGTTGTTTGCTGACATCGCAGACATAGGGAAGGATTCTCCTGCCTGTAGCTTTTGATATGGATTTGGCATTCGCTTTCAATTTGTCTTCACGCCTTGCGCAGATGATGAGGTCTGCTCCGCCTTCTGCAAGCGCCGTGGCAAATGCAACGCCAAGTCCACTCGATACGCCAGTTACAATGCCAAATTTCCCATCAAGTTTAAAGAGGTCCAATACGTTCATGACAATCATTGTTACTTGAAACCAAACACATAAAAGAAGGCGAGTTACTGGTTTGAGGTTCATATCTTATACCGACGATGGACACATTTTGACTTCGTAGATTTGATTGGTTTGGGGTCGCCGGGTAGCTTCATTCACGTCGGTAGTTGAAACGAAAGCACTTGACTGTGAACATTCCAGTTAGGCGACTACAGAATTTGAAAGGGCAGTCACCTTTTGAACGGCTAGGAGAAGACAGAAGGTTTGGGGTCGCCGGGTAGCTTCATTTACGTAGGCATGGAAAACAGCAGTGTTTACTATTATTTGAAGATGTTTAATAATAGAAGGGTCAGTTTAGATATCTTTCATATTCCTTCTGGTATCTTTTAAAGAACCATAATACAAAAATCTGCTCGGATTTTTTAATCTGCGCTCGCTCCAAAGCAGTGTAATAACCTCGCCTACCAGTATAAGGAATGTTTAGCATAGGGTAACCGTTCTTATGTAGTATGAAATTCATAACCAGTCTGCCTATCCTGCCGTTGCCATCTCCAAATGGATGTATTGCTTCAAACTTTATGTGAGCAAGAGCCGCAAGCTCGACGGGATTTAACACATATTTTTCTCTGCTGTACCATTTAAAGAACTCAAGAATATAAGACTGGACTTCTATTGCGCTTGGAGGCTTGTAGCGCGTTCCAGCGATATAGACTTGATAGTCTCTTATATTGCCCGCAATACCTGGTTTTGTTTCCTCGAACAATTCTCTATGCCATTTTAGCACTATCCCTATCGATAAATCTCCTTTATAATCAAGCATCTCGTAGAAGACTTTTCTATGGGCTTCTGTCTCTTCTATATCCCTAATCGGCTTGTCTTTAGGGGTTATTCCATGTTTGAGCAGCATGGCCGTGTCCTTAAATGATAGTTTTGATCCTTCTATCCTGTTAGTGTCGTATGTGAAGGCCACCATAAAAGCTTCCATATTCTCTTTCAAGACCTCTTTTGGTGTTTTTTGGAGTTCTTTTGAGCACCTTGTTTTTATTCTTTCAAAAACTACAAACCATTTCTCTTTGTATATGTTGTGTACAAATTCTCTTTTTATCTGCTCTATATAGCTAGGCACCTTATCCCCGATATATGTTTCTTTATACCGAACCTTACCTTTTTCACGATACGTGTGCGTAAGATAGTAGTAGGTTTTGCCTTTAACTTCCCTTTTCCTTAATGACACCATATAATTAGTTTACCCTTACATATATATAAATATTACGTTTTTAGAGTAAATGTAAGGGTATAGGTTTATAGCCTAGATTGTAAATTTCATTTTAAGTTACCCTTACAAATTCATGAAAATCGGTATTTTTGTTGAGATGTATGGGTAAGAATCTTGAAAGGTTTGGGGTCGCTGGGATTTGAACCCAGATTTGCAGGTTACTTCATATATCGTAATTCCAGATTCTCATCATCGCTTTCGCTCAAAATTGTTAAATATCTGGAGCCTGCCGTGCTGCCAGGTTACGCTACGACCCCTTAGTCGTATCTTCCTTTTATGCGCCACATTTATTAGGCTTACCGTTCCGATAGCGCCAATCAGAAAAGAAGCATATCCCCTCAGGGTGATTCGAACACCCAACCTGACGCTATCCACTCATGTGGCTTTCAAACTACAGGCGCCCGCTCTGCCATTGAGCTATGAGGGGGTATTTATAGTTTCTACAAAGCTTAATATTAAGGTTTCGATGCAATTACTGTTGGTTTATAGAATGGTCTGTTGATGGTGGAGAAGAAAAAGTCCAAGGAGGCGCCTATTGAGATCGCAAGCGAGATCATAAAGAGGCACTCGAAGGCACCGCTGATGCTCTATAGGCTGAAGGACTGGGGCATACGCCTGACGTCGAACCAGAACTTCTTTGACGCGATGCTCATGGTGTTCGCGTTCATAGCAGTAGTTGCGGCGCTGCCGTCCTATCCGCTGGTAATCATCATCATGATATCGCTCCTGCTGTTCGTATCCACGCTGCGTCACCCGCTCCTGGGCCTCGTGGTGCTGATGTGCATGACGATGCCAGCGGTGATCTACCAGGCCCCTGCCCTGGCGTGGGCATTCTTCCTTGTCATAAGCGCCAGCCTGATGCTGGGCTACATGCATTTCAGGACCATCGGATTCGCGTTTCTGATTATTGCACTTGCTTTTTCTCCGCTAGGGCTCATATTTGACATCCCAGCATTCCTCATAGCCATACTTGTTGTGGGCTACAGGCGCGGCATAGCGCTTTCGACAGCGGCGGTGATCATCATCGTGATGCTCTCGGGAGCTACGGGTGTGCAGAACATGGCGTACGTGCTTTACAACGCGCAGCTTTCTCACGCAAATCTCGTGAACTCCGGCATTATGCAGTACCTTGTGCCTGCAAAGCACGGCCTCATGATCACGCAGTTCGCAGGGGGCATGCACGATGCATTCGCCAACTTCACGAGCGGGCCGGTGATGTCAGGAGTGTCTTCGACTTTGGGTGTGCTGATTCTTGCGCTGGGCGTGCAGCCGCTGCAATATTTGATACAGGTCGCCGGACTTGCCGCAGTGGTGATGGCTGTTGAATCGCTGGCAGTGAACAGCAGGGCGAAATACAAAGGCACGAAGGCAGTCATGGCAGGCATCGGTTACCCCCTGCTGTACATCATAGTCGGAACCATGTTTCATGCAAACATAACATACATTCTGCCCTTGACGAGCTTCGGCGTGGCTGTGGCGCTTGTATACCTGCTGGAACTCTACAATGTCAACATCGTAAAAGCACTGGACGTGCGCAAGCATGACATAAGGATGAAATTCGGCGAGGCGTTTGAGGACTTGCATTCCGGGGACGTGACGCAGACTTTCGCAAGCATTGGCAATTACGAGGCGACAAAGCGCGAGCTTCACGACGCGATAATAGCGCCGCTGGAAGAGAAGGGCATTGCAAGGGCATACAAGATCACCCCTGCAAAGGGCATATTGCTGTTCGGGCCCCCGGGCACCGGCAAGACCATGATGATGCGCGCACTCGCCAACGAGGTGCATGCAGGATTCTTCCTGGTCAAGACAACGAACCTTATATCTGCGTTCTCAGGAGAGACGGAGCGCCTTATATCAAACGTCTTCACGATTGCGAAGAAGAATGCGCCAAGCGTGCTCTTCTTTGATGAGATAGATTCCCTTGCAAAGAGCAGGGATTCCCCTGATGTTGATGAGGTCCACAAGCAGGCGCTCACGCAGCTGCTCATGGAGATTGACGGATTCCAGACCTCCACTGACGTGATTGTGGTAGGGGCGACGAACCTGCCGCAGATACTTGACCATGCACTGATGCGCCCCGGAAGGCTGGACAAGATAGTGTACATGCCGCTGCCCGACTTCAACGGCAGAAAGAAGATATTCCAGATCTACCTGAAAGGCCTGCCGCTTGGCGACACGGTGAATCTGGATGGGCTTGCGGAGAAGACCGAACGCTATTCCGGAGCTGACATAAAGGGAGTCTGTGAGGGCGCATCTCAGGTGATTTCTCTGGAAGCGACAGAGCAGCACAAGGTGCTGGAGATATCGCAGGATGACATACTTAGCGTCATAAAGTCCATGAAGCCATCGACATCGCTTGCGCAGCTGGAAGCGTACAACAAGTTCAAGATCGACTTTGAGAGAAGGCTCTTCGAGGAGAACAGGGTCGAGAAGACGGAAAAGACAGGCGCCAGCGACGTCGTAGGCCTCGAAGATGTGAAGAAGGCAGTGACCGAGGCGATAGAGGTGCCGCTCATGCACCCGGAGCTGGTCAAGAAATACGACATCAAGGTCATAAACGGCATACTGCTGTTCGGGCCTCCAGGCACAGGAAAGACAATGATAATGAGGGCGATAGCCAACGATATGAAAGGGGTGACGATGCTGGAGATAAACGGTGCCGAGCTCGCTACCGTAAATGCGGAGAGCGCCGTCTCCGTGCTCAGGGAGATATTCAACAGGGCAAGGGAGAACATCCCTTCCATAATATTCATAGACGAGATTGACACGGTGATACCAAAGAGGGAGGCGGATAGCGAGATCAGCACTCAGGTCACAGGAGCACTACTGGAAGAGATGGATGGCATAAAGAAACTCAGCGGGGTGCTTGTCATAGCTGCCACAAACAGACCAGAAAAACTCGACCCTGCAATACTGCGACCTGGCAGGTTCGACAAGATCAGTTTTGTGAGGCCGCCCAACGCCGATGAGCGCGCCCAGCTGTTCAGGATGTACCTTAAGAACGTGCCGACAAGCAGCGACCTGGACTTCAAGAAGTTGGGCAACGAAACGAAGGGATTCACCGGTGCGGACATATCAAGCATCTGCAGGGAATCCAAGATAAAGGCGCTTGAGGCCAGCGTAAAGTCAGGCGAGGATGTCGAGATAGGCACGCACGAACTCGAAACAATAATCGCGACTGTGAAGCCCAGCGCACCCGAAGAGGTGCTGAGCGGGTACTTGGCGTTCATGACACGATACGGCGAGCGTTAGCCCAGTGCGCGCAGCCTGCTTGCGAATGCCTTTCCAACCACAACCCTCGAGAGATTGCCGGCGTACACCTCCAGCTTCTCATTTCTCGTCCTGATATTGCAGAACTCTATCTTCATGAAGTCGTTCACGTGCATGCTTGCCGATGCAAGCGCCGCAGATTCCCACAGCGACACGCCGATCGTATTGCTCTGGTCGCTCATCACGCAATCGGTCACTGGTATGGTAGTGCCTGAGAGCGCGCTCACGTGCCTTATGGGAGACACCTCGACAATCTTGCCTATGATATCTATGTTCTTCATGCCCTCGGTGAGCACAGAGTAGTCTATGACGCTCTCTAACCTTGTGGGCGCGAGCCTGCGCACGGACGTGCCCTTGCCTTCCTTGAGCTCGCAATTCTGCATGTCGAGGAGCGCGTTGCTCACGAGCATCGTGTCGCCGCGCTCGAATGCGCCGGAATCCATCAGCGCAGAGAGTCGCCGGAGCGAAAGCTTTATGGTGAATCCCTCGGTGCCCAGCACCACGGTCCTTCTTTCAGACTGCACACCCTGTGATGAGTAGCTTGAGGGGTTGAATATCCTATAGACGCTGTCGCGCACATTCACTGTGAAGGCGTCGGTTATCGACCTGCCAACCATTCCGCGCCGCCTATTCATCTCCACGAATTCCAGCAATCCGACCGCATTGGTTATGTCTTCAGGAATTTTGTCTGGATTCTGATCAGCGGCAGATGCCTTTGCCGTGGCGCGGTTGTCCAGAAGCGCTTTCGCCTGCTCGCGCGTTATCATGCCGGAAAGGCCGTCTATAACCTCTTCAATTCCGGACATCATACATAAATCGCAGAACAGGCTTTAACCCCTTTCTACGATGGGCTATTTATGAAGTGCCTGGTCGATTTCTGCAGAAAGCTCCTGAATCCGCTGTTCCCAGAAGTTGGTCACTTCGTCGACTTTCTGCGGGGCGCAGCCGATATATTTTGAGGCATCGGACAGCACCTCGACCTGCTCTGGCGAAAGCCTCCTTAGATATTTGGACAGGGCTTTGTCCTCTTTTGCCAATTCGAAAACAGGCTTGCCTTCGGATTGCGCAGCATCGGACAGTTCGCCTATGAGCTTGTGCGCGTCTGAAAGGCCGTAGCTTGATAGCAATAGTTGAAGTGGCTCTGCCGTAACATATCCGGAGCTCATCTCAAAGTTCTTCTGCATATTGTGCTTGTTGATGCTCAATGAGCTCGATATTCTTGTGGCTCTGCGGATCGCATAATCGAATATGTTCAGTGTTTCTGGAATGAATCGCTGCGATGCCGAATTTGTCAGATCACGCTGATGGAAGGATATCTGGTCCAGGTAGGTCGTGACCATGCTTGGCATGCTCTCTTTGAACAGGCTTATTATGTTCTCAAGGCCTACTGGATTTGCCTTGTTTGGCATGGTGGATGAGCGGGAGATGTCATTGCCTCGCGGCTGGCCTATCTCTGCAATCTCAGGCCTCTGAAGGTTGTACAAGTCATACGCCCAGTTAGCAACTACGCCAAAACTTGTTATCACGCTGTGGAGCATATCAACCACAGGTTCAGGCTGTGTTATTTGGGTGGATATCTGGGTCGGCCTTAGATTGAGCTGGTCCAGAACCTCTTTCTCGAATTCTATCGGATCGTTTATGAACAGGCTTTCTGCACCGTAGGTTCCGACAGCACCTGAGAACTTGCCCTCCAGTTTGTCCACAGCTTCCTTTATGTGGAGTATGCGTTCTCCGAATCTGCTCACGAAAGATGCCATTGCGAAACCGAACGTGACGGGCTCGGCGTGCTGAAGATGGGTCCTTCCTATCTGAAGCGTGTCTCTTTCCTCCCTTGCTATCTTTATCCACGCTGTTTCGAGCGCAATCAGGTCAGGAATTATCACATTGTAGAACGCGTCCCGGTAACGAGCGCTGTTTGCAGTATCCACAATATCATAAGAGGTCGCCGCCCTGTGCACTGCGAGTTCTGCTTCGGTACTCTTGCCCTCGCTGCGCAGATGCGACTTTATCATATTGACTTGCGCTATTATGTCGTGATTCGTCTTTGTTTCTTCTTCGTACACTTCCGCGGCAGTTACCTGTTCAGACGCAGCCACTATCTCGTTTGCTGCGTCTTCGCTGATGATGCCCCTCTTGGCCCAGGCATGCGCCAGTCCAGACTCAACCAGGGATTTGTATTTTACAAATGCCTCTTCGGAAAGGTATGGCATCAACTGCTCCACGTTGTATCTAAAGTCTGATGGAGATACTAGGTCGAATTTGGGCACGTTGTTCTTTTCCATGCGGCATCACTCGTCTTTCCTCATCGTGCTTCTCAGCTTGAGCTGAAGTTCTGGACGGTCCATGGCAAGGATCTGCGCTGCGTAGATGCCTGCATTCTTGCCAGAATTTATTGGGCCAGCCACTCCGACTGGGACGCCCGGTGGCATCTGTACCATCGCAAGGACGGCGTCAACGCCATTTCCTACGCTGAGCTCTCCAGAAGCAGGCACGCCGATCACGGGCTTTATGGTCTGGGACGCCATTACGCCCGGAAGCGCCGCTGACAGCCCTGCAATTGCGATGTGGAGCTTGACGTATGGGTCTGCATTGGTCTCTGCCATGTACGCCTCTAGCTTCTTCGGGGTCCTGTGCGCAGATGTCACATGGGTTCCGAACCACACACCAAGCTTCTCAAGCGCAGATGCGGCTTCGTTGGCTATTTTCTCGTCGCTTTTAGATCCCATGACTATGCTTACGATCGCAGGAGCATACCCTGTGAACGTGCTGTAAGCCTTTACGTACTTTTCTGCCGCTGCAGCAAGGATCTCTTGTGGGATTGTGGGCTGCGGAACGCCTGATGCCCTCTGCTCCTTGGTCCAGCCCAGTTCCACCTGGAGATAGTCCCTTATGAACTGCTTGTCGTTGGAGCTCGCCTGGTCTTCTCCCTCCTTGTAGTCTGACACGCTCCATATCCTTGACGAATCTGGAGTTACTGCTTCATCCATCACAGTCAGGACCTGTTCTCCTGTATCAGGATCAGTTACGAGACCGAATTCGAACTTGGTATCTGCCAGTATCTGCCCTCTTTCCAGGCAGTGTTCTGCTATCCTGTTGTACATCTCAATGCTCTTTTCGCGAAGTCCGCGCGCGATGGCTGAGCCACGTTTGGAGCCGAACTGCGAGCATAACTGTGACTTCATTTGATCGAACGACACATTCTCGTCGTGCCCGGTCGTACTCTTGGTTGAAGGAGTGAATATCGGAGCTTCCAGGTGCGATGCCTTGACAAGCCCTGATTGAAGCTGCAGACCGCACACCTTACCGTCATTCTTGTCGTATTCTTCCAATGCGCTGCCATACAGATAGCCCCTCACTACGCATTCGAACATTATCGGTTCTGCTTTTTTGACCAGAACGCTTCTGCCGTTCAGCTGATTAAGGAATTTGTCAGCATTCTCAAACGCAGTGCTCATGTCTGTGGTGATGACGTGGTTTGGTATTATGTCTGCAGTAAGTGCGAACGTGAGGTTCGACATGCTGTTCAGCACCCTGCCCTTTAACGGCACGCCCAGGGGTATGCCCTGCTGAGAAACCAGTATGTTGTCAAACGCCGATATTCGGTCAGTAGTTACGATGAGGAGCTTGTCCTCTCCGACAACATACATTTCACGGATCTTTCCGCTCTTGAAATGCTCCAGAGGAAAGTCCAATTGAGGCAAGTTCAGTTGCTCCTTGGTTGTTATCACTTCCGCTGCTTGAGATATTGTTTTAGTTGTCATATTCCCACAGCGAGGGATTTATTCTAAGTAGTATATTAATCTGCGCCTTATGCAGTAAGTCTTTTAGTTCTTATTGACAACACACCAGTAAAAGAACGTGAATTTCAAATGAGGCTTATAACACTTAACACGTGGGGCGGCAGGCTAGGGCACAAGCTGATACCATTCCTGACCAAACAGGCAGACACTACCGACATAATGTGCCTGCAGGAAGTGCTGGACGTCCCAGAGTCCGAAACCAAGAAGAAGGAGTGGAAGGATATAGAGAGCGCAGTAGACCGGCATGCTGGAATAGAAAACCAGAGAACTTTGGACCTTTATTGGAGAATACATACGGCGTTGCCCGCATTCAATTCCAATCTGTCAGTGGCGTATTCCTCGGGAAACGAGCGGCTTGCTACGTTTGTCAAAAGAAGCCTGACCATTGAGAAGTGCACGTACAGGAATCTTGCAGTGGTAAAAAACCAGGTGTACGGAGTCCCGTTTAAACTGGGTTCACCATTCCAATATTCCAGAATCAAAGCGAATGGCACCGCATACAATATCTGCAACATACACGGATTGTGGCAGCCTGTTGGCAAGGGGGACACTCCGGAGAGAAGAAAGCAGTCAGAGTCCTGGATCAGGGAATCAAGCAAACTGGACGGTAAAACAATATTGTGTGGGGATTTCAACCTGTCGCCGGATACAGAGAGCATAGCACTCCTTGAAAAGGAGGGGTTTGTGAACCTGGTAAAAGAATATGGCATAAAGACAACGAGAAACGAGCTGTATGCCTCAAAGAAGGGCAAGTTTGCAGATTACATATTTGTCTCAAAGGACATAGAAGTTTCCGATTTCGAGGTTATCGAAGAAACAGTATCAGACCATCTGCCTCTGTGCATCGATTTCAGCTGATCTGCTTTTTTATGTGGTGGGCCTGCGGAGAGTCGAACTCCGATCTCTAGCGTGTAAGGCTGGCATCTTAACCGTTGGACCACAGGCCCCTGAATATGTATTTACCATGCAAGACTAAAATCCCTTTGTGCTCACTTGTCTACGAACTTGAGCTTGTCTATGAGATACCTGCCCGTCATTCCGCTCCATTCTTTGTGGTAAGCGGCAACTTCAAGCCTTTTCTTGAACATCGGAGCATCGAGGACGAAGGTCTCTGCTTCGCCGCCTTCGAACAGCATGTTGATGCCGTATTTCTTGTTCAGCATGACAAGCTTCTCTATCATCTTCGCGTCGATCCTTGCACCCAGCATGCTGTCGTCGAAGCCCTCGGCAGATACCTGTATTATTATTGCGTTGAAGTTTCTTGAGATCTCGTCCAGTTCCTCAAGGGGCTCTATGTGCCACAGCGGCGATACGTGGGATATCTTGAGCTTGCTGCATATCGCGTCTATCCTTGCTTTTTGGTAGTTGCTTGCTACTGCACCCGTTATGAGCTCCGTGACGCCGTGCTCCTTCAGCGCCCGTTCCAAGTCAACTAGTTCCTCGTCCTTCACGCCCTCGGTGTTGAACGTGGCCTGCCTGATTCCCAGCGCCTCTGCTTGCATTGAAGACAGCCTTATGTTAGGAGTATGGAACATGTAGCTGTAGTCGTTCTTGGAGAACGCAGTCAGCAGCAGTTCCACGTCCTTGCCGTCCTCGTGCATCCTGTGCACTGCTAGCGTCGAGTCCTTGCCACCGCTGAAAAGGCATGCGCGCATTTTATCGCCGGACATCACTGGAAGGACATATCCTGTTCAGGATGCAGTCGCTGCAGTACTTATGCCTTGCAGTGCAGGCGTCCCTGCCTAGCGCGATGAACAGGTGGTTTACGCGGCCCCAGTCCTTCTTTGGAACAATCTGCATCAATAGCTTCTCTATCTTTTCCGCATCATTTGTTTTTGCAATGCCGAGTCTGTTGGACACTGTGATGCAGTGCGTGTCTATCGCAATGCCCTCGGATATGCCGAATGCGTTTGCCAGCACCACGTTCGCAGTCTTCCTACCCACACCGGGCAGCGTGATGAGCTTTTCTATTGTGTTCGGAACCTTGCCGTTGAATTCTTTGACTATGATCTTGGCAGACCTGACTATGTTCTTGGCCTTGTTCCTGTAGATTCCGATGCTTCCTATATAGGGATAGAGCGCCTGCGGCCTTAACTTCGTATAGGCTTTCGCGTCAGGATACCTTCTGAACAGAGTCTTGGTTATCTTGTTCACTTGCCTGTCCTGTGACTGCGCAGAAAGAATAGTGGCCACAAGAAGCTCCCACGGATTGGAATGCTCCAGCGTGGACTGCAGCCTTGGGCCGTACCGCTTCCTTAGAAGCCTAATCACCTCTTTTGCATACGCTTTTCTGTCCATAACGCATACCGATAAATACCATTCTTCCAAAGGATAATTTATGCCTGTCGCAAGGCTCCTTGATCATAAAGAAGCCGCAGAGCTTGTCGAAAAACTAAGCAACTCCTACAAGAACGTGCATTACTACCTGAGCTTCAGTACCCCTGTAGATCTTGTTGCAGCCGCGATAATATCCGCGCAGACGCGCGACGAGACGGTCAACAAGCTTACGCCCGCGCTCTTTGCAAAGTACAAGACGGCCAAGGATTATGCAGATGCGAAGCTTGACGACCTTGCCAAGGACATAGGGAGCGTGACTTTCGCTGGCAACAAGGCGAAGAACATGATAAGCACGTTCAGAGCAATCTCGGAAAAGTACGGCGGAAAGGTCCCGAACAGCATGGAGCAGCTGACAGAGCTCCCAGGAATAGGCAGGAAGACTGCCAACACGATACTCATCAATGCCTACGGGATAGCCGAAGGCATACCGGTCGACACGTGGGTAATAAAAGTATCGTACAGGCTTGGCCTGAGCCTGAACAAGAACCCGGAAAAGATAGAGCTTGATCTGATGAAGTTAATTGACAAGAGATACTGGCATAACTTCGCTTATGTGCTCAAGGCGCACGGCAAAGCGATATGCCAGGCGGTGCCGTACTGCAGCAAGTGCCCTGTCAGCGGCATCTGCCCAAAGAATGGAGTCACAACGAGGAATTGAATGCAGATAATAGCAGATCTCCACACGCATTCCAGGTTTGCAAGAGCGTGCAGCCCGCAGATAAACATAGGCACCCTGGCATCGGCGGCAAAGAGCAAGGGCATCGGCCTGCTGTCAACAGGGGACATACTACACCCTGAATGGCGAAACGAGGTCAAAAGGGACTTGGAAGACGGAGGCAATGGCCTGTTTTATCCCAGGAACGGCGATAAGGCAGTGGCTTTCGTTCTTGGTGCGGAGGTTTGCACGATATCATATTTCAAAGGCGCCGCAAAGAAAGTCCACCATTGCATACTCCTGCCAAAGATAGAGTCTGCTGAGGCGCTGGCCGACGTTCTGAAGAGATACGGAAGCATGCAGAGCGACGGGCGCCCCATATTGATGATGAGTTCCGCAGAACTGGTTGAGAAGCTGTTCAACGTGGAGCAGAACGCATTCATATTCCCTGCACACGCATGGACTCCTTATTTCGGCGTGCTGGGCGCAATGTCAGGATTCACTTCAATCAAAGACGCTTATGAAGACCAGGAGAAGCACGTACATGCACTTGAAACAGGCCTCAGTTCCTCGCCCGACATGAACTGGCGCATCTCCTCGCTGGACAAGTATGCACTCATCTCAGGAAGCGACATGCATTCCCTGGGCAACATGGGCAGGGAAGCATGCGTGTTTGAGCTGCCAGCATCATCATACCGCGATGTGACAAACGCGATAAAGGACAAGGACACGCACAGATTCAAGAGAACCATAGAGTTCTATCCCGAGGAGGGCAAATACCACTATGACGGCCACAGGGAGTGCAGCTTCTCGGTCAATCCTGCAAGCGGGATAACAAAATGCAGGGTGTGCGGCAAGCCACTCGTGATCGGAGTGCTGCACAGGGTGAACGAACTTGCCGACAGACCAGCAGGGTTCGTGCCGAAGGATTCGATCCCATTCGTAAGCAGCGTGCCGCTTTTGGAAGTGCTTGCATATGTGCTGAAAAAGACCAAGTACTCTGTCGCGGTCAATGAGGCATACGGCAAGCTCCTGGAGGCTTTAGGCACCGAGATAAACATCCTGACAGATGCAAGTACAGAAGCGATCAAGGAGGCTGCAGGGGAGGATGTAGCGCAGGCAATCGAGAACGTGAGAACAGGAAGAATAAGAATGGAGCCTGGCTATGCCGGCGTTTACGGCAAGCTGGACCTGCTATCGAGAAACAGGAACACGGGCAACACGGTGAGCACAAGGCAGCGCAGCCTCTTCGACTCATAACCAAAGAAAGAACAGACAGGCGAAGGCAGGACTAATTTTTTGCAGGCAGTTTCATTCAAGCATAAAGCCTGCGCCGTAGCGCAGGCGCATCTTCGAGGTTCGCTGGATACCTCCAGCACAGATATTATGCATATAAAGATATTTAACCATTTCTATAAGTACATGAATTGGAACTCAAATAGCTTTATGTATAGTAAGGTATAAGTATTCTGTTGCGCAAATACCCTCCAGGAAAGTTGCGCATACCTGCGCCATACAAGTAGGTAACCTGTGCCGCAAAGCGGCGCTTCTTCTTGGTTCAGACCTAGCTGTGGCGAGGCGCATTTCCGGGGTTCGAAAAATGGGGATACCAAAAGCGATAGAGCGTAAGCTCTACATGGACTTGGATGCCTTGGTGGCATGGATGGACGCAAACACCGACAAAGTTCTTTCGGAAGACGAGCGGGTGGAAAGGAAGGTAGACTGCTGCTCGTTCAGGGAAGAGCTGGTGGAGAGGATAGTCGACCTGCTGGAATGCAGGAACACGTGCGAGGAGAAGAAGGCACGGAAGGTGGATGCAAGCTACATGGTCACCATCCTTGCTACAGCCAAGCATCTGAGAGAAGTAAAGACAGCAGGATACGAGGCGCCGATAGAAGAGGCGGCGCCTCTTTTCTTACGCTAACGATTTAAGTCTTGAAGAACAAGAAATACTATGCTCTACGACCAGGTCAACATAATGACAGAGAGGGGAGTATACCGCCCGATGGAGGATTCAAAGCTTCTTGCTGAAGTGGTGGAGAAGTATGCCTTCGGCAAGGCGCTGGATCTCGGCACAGGAACAGGAATACAGGGCATTGTTGCCGCACTCAAAGGCTGTGATGTCACATTTGCAGACATAAACGCCTCCGCTGTTGCAAACGCGAGGAGAAATGCATTGCAGAACAACGTCAAGGGCACCTTCGTAGTCTCCGACATGTTCGAGAACATCCGTGGCAAGTTCAACACCATCATGTTCAACCCCCCGTACCTGGAATCGGAAAACGTAGGCGGCAAAAACCAGGACCTGGATGGAGGGCTCAGGGGTAGAGTATTGATAGACAAGTTCCTAAGCGAGTATGCGTCGTATGTCATGGAAGACCATGTAATTATTTTGCTTGAGAGCTCTGCGAACAAGTATGAGCACGATGTTGAGAAGCTGAATGCGGAGATCGTGGCAAAGGCGCATTATTTCTTTGAGGACCTCGTGGTGCTGAAGTTCAAGTGATGCCACCTTAGGACTTTATAATTCTCTTGATGTCGGAATCCGCCTGTTTCGCGTTCTTGAACAGCACGAACTTGAATCCGAAAGGCCTCAACAGTTTAATGAAGACATTTTGATCGTCCAGCATTATGCATTCATCCGGGGCGAATCCAAGCTTCTTCAGCTTCTTGACCAGGTATTTGTAGAAGTCTAGCGAATCCTTGTTGGATCCCGCGTCGTATGACCACACGAAATCGTCAAAGTTCCTGCATATGCCGTATTTCCTGTCAAGGAACTTCACCCTCTCTTCTATGTTGCCGGAAAAGACGATCATCTTGTATTTCTTCCTGAGCTTTGCAACAAGAGCGTTCATTCCAGGCGTTGGCCTATACGAAGAGTACCATAGATTTCTCATGCGTGCGGTCTCGGCTTTGCTCAACTCTAGGCTTTTTGCAAACCAGCCCCAGAATTCCTTCGGCGTTATACGGCCCGTATGAAACAAGGAACTTTTCTGCCCACGAAGCATGCGAAATATCTCCTTCTTCGGCCTCTTTGTTATCCTGCATATCTTATCAAGAACCAGCTCGGTTCCATTGGAGAAATAGACTCCACCCATGTCAACAATGATCGCTTTGATCATGCAATCTGCACCTATTTGCTGCTGAAGATAGAATTCGCCAGGGTAGGGATTTGAACCCTAAATCCCTTGCGGGAACCGGTTTACATGCATCATTGATCAGCTCTTGATATCTAAGATTCAAGACCGGCGCGTTACCAGATTCTGCCACCCTGGCTTGGTAGTATTGCTTGCTCTTTGTTTAAAGCAATTGCGCTTTTGGTGATTGAATGGATGCTATAAAATTTGTAAACAAGTTTATCGACAAAATATTAAAAAAGCCATGTGACGGCGCTCTCGGGCTTTACATAGGCGACGTGAAGGAAGCGCTGGTCCCGTGCAGCAGGCTGTTCTACAGGCACGGCCAGCACGGAATGGACGTTACAGGCGCTCCAGGCTTTGCGTGGAAGAGGAAACGCTCCAGCCTTTATCTCCGCCCGGAGAATGAGCCCAACCCCCACATAGTCATTGCAGGCATGAGCGGATTCGGCAAGAGCTCCCTGTTCAAGCACGTGATTGTGGATCTTGCATGCGCGCATGTGCCCTGCATAGTCTTTGACGCACACAACGAGCACGAATCCCTCATGCGTGCGCTCAACGGCACGGTCCACGATGCGCGCTACTCAGGGATAAACCCGATGGAGCTTGCAGGCGCCACTGTGGCGGAGCGCATCGCCGAGCTTACGCGCATGTTCAAGGGAGTGTATTCCCTGGGATACATACAGGCCACGAAGCTGAGCCAGTGCCTCTGGTACGTCTACAGAAAAGCCGGCGCCGCGGACAGGCTCGCCACGACGCTGGATCGTGTGCCAACCATTAAGGACCTGCTCCGCGAGCTCAACGTGTTCATAGGCAACGCAAAAGGCATCGGCGAGAAGAACACGCTGCTGCACCTGTACGACCGGCTGTCCCTGTTGGACAGTGCCGCTTTCTCCCACTCTGTGGATATGCATGCGCTCAGCAGCGGCGTGTGCTCCTTCTCCCTGGCAGGCATGAAGAGCAAGGAAACCCAGGTCATATACATCGGAGAGCTTCTCCGCAGGCTCTACCAGCAGATGCACTCGAATCCAAAGGAGCGCGGGATCAGCATGTGCATCGCGATAGACGAGGTGCAGTTCCTGACAGACGGCTCGGATGCAAGCGGAGCGGTGATACGCAGCCTCATAGAGGAGGGCAGGAAGTACGGCGTGGGCATCATAATAGTGACGCATGCGGCAAGCGGCCTTAGCAGGCAGATAGTGGCGAATGCCTCTGCTTTCGTGGCATTCTATGCAAGGGAGCCTTCGGAAGCTGGCTACGTGGCAAAGGTGCTTGCAGGCGGCAACACGCAGCGCACGTACGAAGTTATGGAAAGGCTGCGCGCCCTGAAGCAGCACGAGGCAATAATGATCAGCTGCAGCAGCAGGAACCCGCTCCTTGTCGCAACTCCAAGAATAAAGGAGCTGGACGCGCACCTGAAACGCGCGAACACGCTTCAGGCCTGTGCGCGTTCAGGCGACGCAACAGAGCTGCTTGCAAAGGCGAGGAAGCCTGTGCCCTATGACCTGCTTGCGAAGGAGTACGGCGTGCAGGAAGTGGAGGCGCATGTGGCGAATGGCGCACTTTCCAAGCTTGCGATCAAGTGGCAGGGCAAGGATGAGACATGGCTGATGCGGCACAACAGGGCGATGAGCATAGAACACGCGGTGTACGTGCAGAAGATACACGAGCTTCTTGACCTGAGCGGGATACGCAACTACGTCATGAGCGGTTCAAACGGGCCAGACATAGTCGCGCACTGCAGCAAGGGCAAGGTTGCAGTGGAGTACGAGACAGGCAGGAAGTCCCTGCGCGAGAGCGGCGAGATGATAAGGTCGAGGCACAGCGAATACAGCAAGGTCATCGTGTTCGCCAACAGCGGCGCATACGGATTCTACAGGAATTATTTCGATGATGGGAACGTGAAGGTTTTTGACGTCGGTAAAGCAGAGGACGCCGTGAACCTCTTTAACGAATTTTAAGGTTGATGCTTTATTAATTCTTCTTTGCATATAGATACATGCCAGCCACATCCGTCTCAGAGAAATCGGTTGATGAGGAATTCTACAGCTCCACGCCTGAAGGCTACAAGACAGGAAAGACGAAGTACATAATAGTTATAGGCAGCGTCATGTCCGGAGTCGGGAAGGGCACCTTCTCCAGCAGCCTGGGCATGCTGCTCGGCTGCTACGGCTTCAACGTAGCGCCTATGAAGTTCGACGGATATCTCAACTACGATGCCGGCACGCTGAACCCGTACAGGCACGGAGAGGTATTCGTCCTGGATGACGGCACCGAATGCGACCTGGACCTTGGCACGTACGAGCGTTGCCTCAACAAGAGCCTGACCAAGGCCAACTACCTCACAGCCGGCAAGATATTCAAGAGCGTCATTGACAAGGAAAGGAGCGGACAGTACATGGGCAGGGACGTGCAGTTCATACCCCATGTCACGGGTGAGATAAAAGTTCTTTTGAGAACGCTTGCCATGAAGTCAGATGCAGACATAGTGCTTGTGGAAGTCGGAGGCACTGTCGGAGACCTGGAGAATTCATATTTCATAGAGGCCATGCGGGAACTGAGGCACGAGGAGGGCGATTCTAACTTCTGCGCTATAAACATAACATACATATTGCAGCCGCAGTCTCTTGGAGAGTCCAAGAGCAAGCCCGCCCAGCTTGGCACGAGGAAGCTTATGGAGCTCGGAATAAGGCCCGATGTGGTGGTGTGCAGGTCTGAGAACCAGATAAATACGAGCATCAAGGAGAAGATAAGCCTGTTCTCCGACGTTGACGTGGACAAGATATACAACCTCTGGGACACAAGGAACATCTACGAGATCCCGCTCATGCTCAAGGACATGGGAATGGACAAGGCAGTCTTTGATGTCCTGAAGATGGCGCCGAAGACCAGCGGCGAAGAAAGCCTCTCGAAATGGAAGGAGTTCACCGACAAGGCCAAAGTGGCGGACAAGGAGGTCGTCATAGGAATAGTGGGGAAGTACACGAACGTGCACGATTCATATCTGAGCATTCTCAAGGCGCTGGAGCATGCCGCGCCTTACAGCGGCGCCCGCGCAAGGATAAAGTGGATCGAATCCACAGACCTAGAGGACAAGAAGCTGGCGGTCGAAGACGCGCTGAAAGATGTAGACGGCATGATAATACCTGGAGGGTTCGGGAAGAGGGGAGTCGAGGGGAAGATTGCGGCGATAAGATACGCAAGGGAGAAAAAGCTGCCGTTCCTGGGACTGTGCCTGGGCATGCAGCTCGCAGTGGTCGAATTCTCAAGGGACGTCTGCAACCTGGAAGGCGCTAACTCTACCGAGTTCGACTCCAGCACAAAGCACCCAGTCATAGACTTCATCCCTGAGCAGGTGGAGCTGGTAAAGCAGTCCAAATACGGAGGAACCATGAGGCTCGGCACATACACTGCCGTACTGCAGTCAGGCACATTGGCGAGCAGGCTTTATGGAGGCACCAGCGCATCGGAAAGGCACAGGCACAGGTATGAGGTCAATGCAGAGTACATCAACATGCTTGAAAAGAACGGGCTTGTATTCTCTGGCAGGTCGCCTGACGGCAAGCTCATGGAGTTCATGGAATTGAAAGAGCACCCGTTCTTCATAGCCACGCAGGCGCATCCTGAGCTCAAGTCGCGTCCCCTCAACCCTGCTCCGCTGTTCAGGGGCTTGGTGGAGGCTTCCATGCAGCATGCGCAGGCCCGCTGAACTGGGATGCGCGCACCGCAAGCATTTAAGACTTTCTTAGCTTTTTATAGCTGATAACGTGCAAGGTGTAGATGCTGCCACGCAGCGCGGTCCTGCTGTGCGTGCGCAGTCCTCAGTGGATTTCCTGGTCACATACGGCTGGGCCCTGCTTCTGATAGCAATAGTGCTAGCATTGCTTTACTCCTACATCACATTGCCTGCCAACATCGTGCCAGGCTCATGCAACTTCTACGGCAGCATAAGCTGCTCTGATATACAGCTCAGCGCACACGCGCTCACTCTTTACGTGTTGAATTCGCAGTCGTTCCCGATGAACGGGCCTTCCCTGTATGTGAGCATTGGCGGCCAGAACTCGGTCACGTCATCATGCGTGCCTAATTTCGTGCTGCCCGGAGGTGAGATGGCGTGCACGGTCAATTCGCTCCCAATCACCACGACATTGAGTTCGCTTTACAGCGGCTACCTGTACCTTAGCGCAGGATACTGCGGGCTTGCGAACAACTACGCTACGACAGGCAACTGCGTCTCAGCCCCAAGCCTGACCTACTCCGGAAGTTTCTCTGCTCATTCGGAACCGCAGACAAACCCGATACCTTATGCGGCAAATTACGTCATCTACGTCACTGTGAAGAACGCGTCGCAGAGCCACGGCACCATGAAGGATCCGTTCTATGCGCAGGTGATGATGGGCAACTTTCCTGTCGTGGGCGCGACCCTCAGCTTTACTTCGAACAACCCGGCATTCTACCTTCAGACTTCTGCAACGATAACAAACGTAACAGGCAATTCGTTGAGCTATATCTGGGGAGGGGGCGGGCCTGTAAACGTCATGATTACCGCAACGTTAGGCAGCACAGGCGGGACTCCTAGCAACACAGCAAACATAGTGTTTACTTAAATACAGAATGCACCTGCGGAGCGAAAGCTGCGCACGATTATGGTCGTAAACGCTGCGTGCGCCTATGCGACGTCGGCATAGCTCTGGTTGTTGAATTCATACGCTGTGGTATCGTCGTCTATGCCTAGAGAGTCAAGCATTGCCTTTTTGCTGTCAACCTCCCTTATGCCGCTGCCCAGGTCCAGGATGTAGACCTTGTTGTTGAACTCGCAGTGCACGAACGAGTCTCTCGCAGTGCCTTTGATCTTCACGAACACCTTTGCGGAAGGGTTGCCCAGACGCACCAGAAGGGCGCAGAGCAGGATGTTCCTGTCAAGCAGGTCCCCCATCATGAACGAGAGGGTCTCTTCCGGCAGCAGCCAGAACTGCACAGGCAGCACCACTTCGGCTATGGAGTCCTTGACGAACTCGAACGCGTGCATGCTTGCATCGTAGAAATCGCGGTCGTAGTCGTATGAGCTGAAGCTGTTGATTATCTCCTGCGCTTTTGCTATGACTTTCTCGTTCTTTACGGTGACCATGGACGGCAGCGCCGCAATGGACAGGCTCTCGTGCTCTTCTATGTGCTCCTTGTAGCGCATCACTATCGCAAGATACAGCTGGCGCAGCCTGTATTCCTTGTCATGCTCGCCGCCTTCGTGTCCATCATCCATCCCCATCCATACCCCTTTGAAATAGAAAAGATAAAAGAGTTCCTGTGCAATGCTATTCCGATGGAGAACAAGGCCATAGCCGACCTCTTTGAAGAGATAGCAGACATGCTGAGCGTGGATGATGCTCCGACTGCAAGGTTCGAGGTGCGCGCCTACCAGAAGGCCGCCCTGACAATAGGGACGCTGCAGGAGCCCATAGAGGACATCTACAGGAAGGAGGGTGTTGAGGGGCTGATGAAGCTTCCAGGCATAGGCAAGGGGCTTGCAGGCCACATAGAGGAATACCTCAAGACGGGCAAAATAAGAAAATACGTGGATCTCAAGAAGAAATATCCCATAGACATGAAACAGCTTACAGGCATAGAGGGCATAGGTGCGAAGAAGGCCATTGCGCTGTACAAAAACCTGGGAATAAGGAACGTGGCTGAGCTGAAGAAAGCCATAGACGCGCACAAGGTAAGCTCCTTGGAGGGCTTTGGAGAGAAGAGCGCGGAGCTGATGAAGAAAGGCATCGCGCTCCAGGAAGCCAGCAAGGGCAGGCTTCTGCTCGGTGAAGCATTGCCTGTGGCAGAGGAGATGGTGGAGAAGCTCAAGGAGAGCGGCCTGGTGAAGGATGCGCTTGTCGCAGGATCCGCAAGAAGATGGCGCGAGACCGTGGGGGACTTGGACATACTGGCGTTGTCTGACAAGGGCACAGAGGTGATGGATCTCTTCACTTCGCTGCCTGAAGTGGCAAGCACGGTGGTCAAGGGCCCCACGAAAACAACGGTGTGGCTAAAGATAGGCATCGAATCTGACCTGAGGGTCATAGCGCCGGAAAGCTTCCCCGCGGCTTTGCAGTACTTCACAGGCAGCAAGAACCACAACATAGAGGTCAGGACGATAGCAATAAGGAAGGGCTACAAGCTCAACGAGTACGGGCTTTTCGACAGCAAGAACAAGCAGGTCCAGACAAAGAGAGAGGAGGACATCTACGATAAGCTGGGCATGCAGTGGATGCCTCCCGAAATGAGGGAGGCAATAGGAGAGGTGAAGCTGGCGCAGGAGCGCAAGATACCGAAGCTCGTGGAACTGGGCGACATAAAGGGAGACATGCACACGCACGCACGGGGCGAGGGCGTCACCGACACTCTGGAAGAGATGGTTGGCGCTGCAAGGGGCGCAGGCCTGGAGTACATGGCAGTGACGAACCATACGAAAAGCCTCGGCATAGAGAAAGGCATGGACGACGCGCAGTTCATGAGCTTCTTCAAGACATTGGACAAGCTCAACGACACACTGAAAGGATTCACGGTGCTAAAGGGCGCAGAAGTGGACATTCTCAAGAATGGCAGCCTGGATCTTGAGAATGGCACACTGAAGGCAATGGATTCGGTTGTTGCATCTGTGCATTCCAATTTCAAGATGAGCGAGGAAGAGATGACAGCCAGGGTAATAAGGGCGCTCGATACAGGCCTTGTCCATATACTGGGCCATCCAACAGGGCGCATAATAAACAAAAGGGAGGCTTACCCGATAAATCTCGAGAAGGTCTTCGAGGCAGCAGAGAGAAACAACGTTGCGCTGGAGATAAACAGCTTCCCTGACAGGCTGGACCTGAACGACACCAACATCATGAAAGCTTCATCATACAAGGTGAGGTTTGCGATAGACAGCGATTCGCACAGGATGTCGCATTTCGCAGACCTCAGGTACGGCGTCGGCACAGCAAGAAGGGGCTGGCTCACGAAGGGCAGGATTCTGAATGCAACACATATCGAAGAGGTCACCAAGATACTTAAAAGGTAAACTATGCAACGCCACATACTGATCATAGGCATGCCAGGCAGCGGCAAGACCTATCTGGCAGGATATTTCAAAAGAAGAGGCATGAACGCCTACGATGCAGATAAGGTCAAGGGGCTTGGCAGGTGGGTTGACAAAAAGGGCAGACCTGCAAAATATGCGCATTCTGAAGTTGATGAGAAGTGGATATCAGAGCATAACTGGATATGGAGCGGTAGAAGGCTTCGCAGCCTGCTTACAGGCAACAGAGAGCTGTTTCTATTTGGGGGAGCATCAAATATTTACAAATTCATAGGCCTTTTTGACAAAGCATACTACCTGAAAGCCGGCCGCAGGCTCGTATCTAACAGACTGCAGCACAAGAGCAGGGCAAACAGTTTCGGCAAGTCAAAGGGGCAGAGAAAGGCAATATTGAACGGCATGAGTCGCTCATACCAAAGAGCGCTGAAAGCGGAAATTGAATTTGTTGATGCTTCGCTGCCACCCAAACAGGTTTTCGATATAATAACCAAACACGATTAGCAGAGAGGTGGATATTTATTATTTGTCATTGAAGAGACTTACGTACTTAAACGAAAGGGTCAAACTATGATTGGAGATAAGGCGCCAAACTTCGACGCAATGGCATACGCACATGGCAGGATTGACAAGATCGGACTGAACGACTACAAAGGGAAGTGGGTCATCCTGGTGTTCTATCCTGAAGACTTTTCTTATGTTTGTCCTACAGAAATAGAGGAGTTCGCAGAAGATTATCCCAAATTCCTAGATAAGGGAGCAGAAATAGTGGCCATAAGCAGCGATAGTGAATACACGCATAGAGCATGGGTCCTAAACAATCCAAGGCTGAAGCATGTCACGTATGCGCTTGTAGCTGACAGGAGCTGCGAGATAGCCAAGAGTTATGGCGTATTGAACGAAGCTAAAAGAGAGGCCAGGAGGGCCCTAGTCATAGTGGATCCCAGCAGGATAATAAGGTACATAGTGATAAGCGACGAACAGATCGGAAGGAGCACCAAAGAGACATACAGGGTACTTGCAGCGCTCCAGACAGAGCAGATGTGCGCTGCAAACTGGGAACCAGGACAGAAAACAATAAAAGAAAAATAAGAGCCGAGGATGAACCTATGGCAAAACATATCTTGGTGATGGATGACGAACCTTATATGCTAGCTTCAATCAAAGAGGTTCTTGAAAAAGAGGGATACAGAGTAAGCGGTTTTGGTACCGGCCAGAAAACAATTGATGCACTGAAGAGCAGAAAGTTTGACTTGGTCATATTGGATGTTATGATGCCCGATATCTCTGGGTGGGACGTCTTCAACCACATAAGGCAGACAAACAGCAAGCAAAAGGTCATTTTTGTTTCAGTTCTGGCAATTTCACCGGAACGCAAAAAGGAGCTGGAGACTTACGGGCCTGCCGAATACATAACAAAACCCTTTGACAGAGAAATATTAGTAAATAGAGTTAAAATGATCTTGACAGATAAGAAGAAGATGTAGACCTTATAGAAACCGGTGATGTCATGGTAAAAAATATTTTGGTAATGGACAATGAAGAAGACATGCTATCTTCGATCAGGACTATTCTGAAAAAAGAAGGATACAAGGTAAGCTGTTTCGACACCGGCAAGAAAGCCCTTAATGCACTAAAAACTAAAAAGTTTGACCTGCTCGTCCTGGACATTATGATGCCGGATCTCTCCGGGTGGGACGTCTTTGGCCGGGCAAGGAAGATAAACGATAAGCAGAAGGTCATTTTTGTTTCTGTTCTGGAGATCTCTCCGGAACGTAAAAGGGAACTAGAGAATTATGGGCTTGCAGAATACATAACTAAACCCTTTGACATAGCAAGGTTTATAGATAGGGTAAAAATAATCCTGCTGGCTGATGACAAGAAGAATTACATATAGAGGCCATTGCCGATATCAGGAAACCTTTGCTTTTGCGATAGGCAGCATAAAACTGAAGGTGCTCCCTTTCCCCAGGCCTTCGCTCTCTGCCTTGATCCTTCCGTGATGAGCTTCAATAATGCCCCTGCAAATAAATAAGCCCAATCCAGTTCCACCAAATCTTCTCCTAATACTGCTGTCCGCCTGGAAAAATCTGGTGAATAACATCTTATTGGTCGTGCTACTTATGCCAATACCTGTATCGGTAACTTGCACTAGGACTTGGTTCTTGACTTTTTTTGCCTTTACCACTATTTTGCCTTTGACTGGAGTGAATTTTATGGCGTTCTCCAGCAAATTCGCAATTACTTCTAATATCTTTTGGCGATCGGCATAGATCATCGGCACGGTCATAGGCATCATGATCAATTTAATCCCTGCTTCCTTGGCTTTCGGGCCTAGCTCCTCCACCTCTTCTCTAATGAGTGCTGCCAATGAAATTTGTTCATAAACAAGCACAACTGAACCTGACTCAAGACGGGCAACATCTGTAATATCACTCATGACCCTGTCCAGCCTACTGACATTGCTTAAGATCATATGTAAACTATCTTTTTGCTTCTGATTGACTTTTCCTAGATCTCCAGCCAGCAACATCTGGCTCTGTATCGTAATAGGCCCTAGTGGGCTCTTTAATTCGTGACCTGCATTCAGGATGGTACTTCTCATCTTGTCAAGCGCTTCGACCTTGTTCAAGGCTTGTTGCAACTGTTCTTTTTCAGAAGTTACATCTTCAAGAACATTTAACATTGCAGTCGCGGTATCTGCTGTTTCTTTTACTTCGCGAGTAATATCCCGACTGATCACGACAGCCCCGATAATCCTGCCATTGATGTCTTTAATCGGCGCCATATTAAGCAACATATTAATGAGTGTGCCATTCTTTCGCCTGCGGAGAGTTTCGAAATTTTCAATTTCTTTGCCTTTGCTGATGAGTTTGAGAAGATTGACTTCTTCATACTGTCTGTCAAGCGGAACTATGATGTTGATATTCTCTCCTATAACTTCCTCTGCCTTGTAGTTGTAGATCTTTTCTGCGCTCTTATTCCAACTCTGGATGACACCATCCAAGGTCCTGGTGGTGATTGCATCGGGCAATAAGTCCACAATTGTTGTGGATTTCAGATATTGGTCGAACAGCCGGTGTATTTTTCTAATATCAACAGCCATATCGCAATCGTACCTCCATAATTCATTAATAAGTGGATTATTTCTTTGCGAGGAGCGCAGTCAGCTTCGTAATTTCTTGTTTTAGCTCAATCATTTTAAGTTCACGCCCTATCAGGACTTTATTCGTTCTCTTGAGCTCTTCATTGTGTTTTTGTATAGTTAGTTCAGCTTCCATTCGTTCAGTAATATCTTCGATTGATAAGAGTATCAGATTTAGATGATCCAACCGCCGGGCATTCAACAGCATTAATTTTTTCCCGATTGATGGAAATTCGTGTTCGACTTCAAAATCATTGAAGATCTTTTCATTCGGCAATATATCTTCCAACAGCTTTCTCAGTTCTGGGATGTTCCATTGCCCGTTTCCTAGGCTGTAAAGAAGATGATTTTTAGTATCCTTCTCATTGACCTTAAAAGTGTCATAGAACGCTCTGTTGGCAGAGATTACTTTTAAATTCGCATCTAAGACTATCAAAGGCCCGCGTACAGTTTTTATAATAGCCTCGGAATATTCACGTGATGTCGTAGCTAATCGTTCAGCTTCCATTAGTCCAGTAATATCTTCGATTGATAAGAGTATCAGATTTAGATGATCCAACCGCCGGGCATTC
>CAISDH010000014.1 GCA_903884115.1 uncultured Microcaldota archaeon
ATTTAGGGGCTCGTGTAACTCGCCCCTCCGGGATTACGACCGACATTAATTGAACCGATGCTCACACGCATTTTTTTCAATTAGCAACGAGTCATAAGGTTGGTATAACATTCGATAGTTCCAATGAAACACATGAAACGTACAAGCCTCTTGGCGGGTTTTCTAGCCGGCATGGGTATGCTTTTGGTTGGCTGTGGCAAACCGTCCGTCCTAGATACGGCCAACTGGTCAAAGCCGGAAACAGTCGCAAAAAGTTCTGATTCTCTGGCCTCAAGCTTCTCGCTGTACAAGTGGAATAAATCGTTGATGGCATTGGGTGGAGATGCCAGAACGTTTGCGGTACATTTTCTTCAAGACGATGGTAGGAGTTGGAATAGACTGCCAATTACCGACCCGGGATGGATTCCAATGGATGTGGATCCGCAGCAGAATAGGTTTGTCATCTCCCGAGCTGCCATCTGGACCAATAGCGTGAATGCGCAATTTGTTATCGGATCGCTTTCTCCTGACGGTCGTTTCACTTCGGAGACTACAACACATCTTATTCTACAACAGTCTAAGCTATTTCCAAATGCCAGGCCGGATCTCGAAATGTCTCCATGGGGACGGCCTGCGCAAGCCATGTTTGTGGGTGGCGCAATGGACGATGCAGAAATACGCGTTCCTTATTGCATAGATGCAACTCCAGTGGAACGGAAAGGATCGCAAATCGGCATTAGGGCTGATCTGGCTGTGGGTGCCAACGGAGTGTTCAGTAGTTCTGATGGCGGACAAACATGGCGAGCCGAGACGATTTCTAATCAGGAATCCCAAACTCCGACTGTCTGTCGGACGCGAGGGTTTTATTACTATTTTGCACTCGCCGGGCAAGGCGGCAGCCCGTTTAAATTGTGGTATTCGCGCAGCGCTGTAGGTAGCACTTCATGGAACCATCCTGAAACATTAAACAAAACGGGCGCTGACAATTATGGTTCAAATTTACACGCCCTCGCAGACGGAGATACCGTGCATCTGTGTTGGCTGGACTGCCGCCATGAGAAGACGAGTTTCAGTTTGATGCATCCGCGAGGCGAGAACTACGAAGTTGCCTATTGCCATCGTAAAGATACAGATTCAGGTTGGGACAAGGATGTGATTTTGTCTGAAGGTTTGCGTTATGCCTATTCACCGAGCATGTCGGTCGAAGGAGACAAAGTCGTAGTGGCCTGGGCGGGGGTCAAGAATGACAAAGATGGTCGTAACGAATGGAATCCTAGCGACATTTATTATGTGACCAGCAAGGACGGCGGGAAGACTTGGGCAAAACCCATGCAAGTCACTGATGGATTCAAAGGAGGAATCACATCCGGCAGGCCACAGGTTGCGCTACATAATGGCATCATTCATCTGTTCTACAGTCAGGGGAAACTCAAGTACCAAGAAGTGTCAGCTGGAATGGCAAAGCTTAACCAACCTCCGTGGCCGATTTATTATATTCAGCGCCCGTTTCCGAATTGAAAAACTTGGAGAACAAGCTGGCAGTGGTGGCAGTGAATGGAACGACCAACGCCATATACCAATATGACAGCCAAGGCATCCGGGTCAGTTCGACGACAGGGGGAAACACGACA
>CAISDH010000015.1 GCA_903884115.1 uncultured Microcaldota archaeon
ACGCAATGTGAAGAAGATGCTTGATATAGGTGTCAAATTCAAGCTCTACCTTGCAGATTATTTTGCGTTTATAAACAACAAGTATGAAGGAAATCTGGATCACATAAGGATGGCAGGAGAATATTTCATTGAAGTGTGGAAAGCCGGAGGCATAGACCCAAGCAAAGTCGAGATCATATGGGCAAAAGACCTAATGGACGGCATTGAATACTGGGACCGTTTCATGCGGGTTGGCAAAGCAACAACCCTTGATAGGATAAAAAGGGCAGTGACAATAATGGGCAGAAAGGAGGGTGAAAAGATTTCTGCTGCACAGCTCTTTTACCCAGCAATGCAGGTGACTGACGTATTCCAACTAGACATAGATATTTGCCAGCTCGGCATGGACCAAAGAAAGGCAGACATACTTGCCAGGGAAGCGGCAGATAAGTACAAATGGAAGAAACCGGCTGCCGTGCACCATCCGCTGCTGCTCAGTCTGCAGGGCATACCTCAGGAATCCGATGCTAAGAAAGACCCGGACTTGATGATAGAATATAAGATGTCAAAATCGAACCCGAAGAGTTGCATATATGTGCATGACTCATATGACACGCTGAAAGAAAAAATAAACGGAGCCTATTGCCCTGAAAAGGTCGTAGAGGGCAATCCGTTGTTGAACTACCTGAAGAATGTATTGCTGAAAGATTCAAAGGAAGGAATAATTATAGAAAGGCCGCAAAAGTTCGGCGGAAGGTTCGAGGCAGGGGGCTACAGCGAGCTAGAGGCAGCATACATAAAAGGCATGCTTCATCCTTTGGATCTTAAAGGGTTTGTAGTCGGAAAGCTTGAGGAACAAATAAAACCCATCAGGGAGCACTTCGAGAAGGACAAGCACGCGAAGGAGCTGTACGAAGCAGTAAAGAAGTTCAACATCACCAGATAGCCACAGCGCATCAATTAAAAGATTGCATGAGAAGCAGAAATGATTCTTTGCCTCGCAAGAAGCTCTACATGGTTGGCGTTGATTCCGCACCGTTATGGATTGTGAAGTATCTATGCGACAAATACGGCATGCGCGGCTTCGGCACGTTCTTCAAGGAGGGCTTCCTCAAGGAGATAACTTCTACTCTGCCTCCTCTTAGCGGCCCTGCCTGGCCCAGCATATACACGGGGCTTGAGCCGCGTGAGCACGGCATCATAGACTTCCTGTCGCTTGGAAGGAACTACGAGAAGGCAGACCTGCTGTTCCTCGACACTGTGAGGCACCCGCCGTTCTGGGACACGCTTTCCGACAGCGGCTTGAGAAGCCTTGTGGTCACGCCCGTGATGATAACGAACCCAAGCAACAGCGAGAATGTGGACATGATGACTGGCTGGCCTCTGAAGCCAAGGTTCAGCTCAGACAGGGTCAAGGCAGAGGCCCGCAAAGCCGGCTTTTCGGGAGAGCCGGAGATAGAAGGCGTCCTAAAGGCAGGCACGCTATCCGTGAAGGAGGGCTCTGCAAAATACGCCAAGAGCATAAAAGACAGGGCGAGGTTCAGCAGGCGCATGATCGAGCGCAACGATTACGACCTTTCCCTTGTGTGCTTCTCAGAGACGGACCGCATGCAGCACTACATAACAGCGAAGAACTGGGAGGAGCTGCTGATGCCATTGTACAACGAGGTGTCGGAATTCCTGGCGTGGCTCGCATCGTACGCCAAGGAAGTCGGCGGGAACTACGAGATCGTCCTTTTCTCAGACCACGGATCGCAGCAGATAAAGAACAAGTTCCTGCTCAACGCCTGGCTTGTCAACAGCGGCTACGCAAAGCTGAAAGACGCCATAATCGAGGGCATGACGGATTCCGGCCATGGCACGGCCAGCGCAAAATACCTGATAAGGGAGAAGCTGTTCAAGAGCGGCCTGAGGAAGGTGTACAACAGGATGCCCGAAAAGGTGAAGAGCACTGTTGCAAGCGCGGCAGGCAAAGTGTTCTCCGGCACCTCCGGAAGCGACTACACCAGGATACATGATTTTGATTTTGACATGCACGGCACAAGGGCGTTCGCATCTGTATCAAACAACCCAGTCGGCACAATATTCATAAACGACAGCCGCTTTGCGGACCCGCGCGTCGGCGCCAATGAGAAGCTGCGCATAAAGGCAGCGCTCATAAAGGCGCTGAACTCGCTGCGCTCTCCAGAAGGAGATCACTTCGTCAAGAGGGTAGTCGACGGCAGCAAGTACTATCGCGGGCTCAAGGGCATCATAACCCCCGACCTGCTCGTCGAGGTGAAGCCGGCTTACACCATAGACATATTCTATTATTCGCAGAAAAGCGTCTTGATGAAACCCGAGCTCGCGAAGAGCGGCGATCACACGATGCACGGCATATTCGGGATGCAGGGCAGCGACGCCGGTTATTTGAATGCATACAGTAAAAGGAATATGGACGTATGCAAGATCGCGCCGCTCATATTCAAGTATTTCGGCGTGGATGGTGCCTGAATCGGTGTGTCAGTGAAACTGCTCATAATGCAGCACAACCTCAATGAGCGCGGCGGGGCAGAGCGCGTCATACTGAAGATAGCTCAGCACTACGATGCAAAGATCTACACTCTGGGCTACGAGCCCGATTCCACTTTCGAAGGGTTCAAGGCGCTTGACATAGAGGTCTTCGCCAAGAGGGGCGTGCTCAACAGGGCGATGCCGCAGGTCATAGCCAACGGCGTGCATTACGGCACGAACTTCCTCAGGCTCAAGGTGCGCGAGGACTACGATGTCATAAATGCGCACATGTCCCCCAGCGAATGGTCAAGGAACAAGAACGAGCGCGTGCTGTGGTATGTGCACACGCCTCCAAGGGAGATATTCGACCCCGGAATAGGCGCAGTCAGGAAGAGGCCTGCGCATGAGAGGCTTGCGTATGACGCGCTGTCGCTCTTTTACAGGCGCATTGAGAGCAGCATGGTGAACAGGATAGAAGGGATAGCGACAAACAGCGCAACCACGAACAAGAGGCTGAAAAAGTACCTGCACCGCAGCGGCACCGTGATAAGTCCCGGCGTGGACTGCAAGGATTTCAGGAATGACGGCGACGGGAAGTATTTCATTTACCACTCAAGGATAGACAGGATGAAGAGGCAGGAGTACGCGATCAGCGCCTTCGAGCAGTTCCTGAGACTGTCCAAGGACAAGGACTACAAGCTCATACTGTCGGGCACGCTCTCGAAGCGCTACCGGAGCTCTGCCGAGTATTACGACACGCTGAAAGCGATGCATGCCAGGAACGTGGTGTTCAAGCTGAACCCGAGCGACGCGCAGGTCAGGTCTCTCTATGCGAACTGCACTGCATTGCTGTTCACACCCATCAACGAGGATTTCGGCATCGTGCCTCTTGAGGCGATGGCAAGCAGCAAGGCAGTGATAGCGGTGAACGAGGGCGGGCCCAGCGAGACGGTGCTGCAGGGCAAGACGGGATTCCTTGTAGACTCCCAAAGCGAGATGGCAAGAAAGATGCTGTTCCTGGCAGAGCACAGGAGCGCAGCGGAGGAGATGGGAAGGCAGGGAAGGCATAGGGTCGAGCAGGCATACAGCTGGGGCAATTTCTTCAGGGGCTTCGATGCGCTTGCAAGGAATGTGGCAAAGGGAAACCGCGACTGAAGTTTGCACTGCGGCACGTTTCCAACTTAAGCTGAAGAGGAAGCCGCCCGCTCACTTTATTAAATGTTTGCTGCGAATGCTATTTGGGTTTGATGGCGACCGAAAAACCTGGCGAAGAGAACGTCGAGACCAGAACTTCAATTGACGCGTTGATGGAGCTGCTCCAGCAGAAAGGCAAGATGGATGTCAACGACATAGCCGGAACGCTGGGAATAGCGCCAGCCATCGTCGAGAGCTGGTCCAAGGTGCTGGAAACAGGAGGCATGGTCAAGATAAGCTATGAAGTCGGCAAGATGCATGTAGCGCCGGTAGTCATGAGCCCGGAGCAGACAAAGCTCATAGAGTCGAAGATCGAGGTGAAGCGCGGACTTGCGGAGGACAAGGTCGCCGCGCAGCGCAGCGAACTGGAAAAATTCGTAGTGGAGATAAACGAGCTGAGCACCGAAGTATCGAGCCTGGAGCGCGTATACCAGCAGAGGATGCCGGCGGTGCAGCAGATGCTATTGCAGATAAACACGCTCTATGACAGCATAATAGAGCAGAGCAAGACGGTAGAGCAGATAAAGAAGAACGCTGAAGACTCGTACCAGAGCGTCAACAAGAACATCGATGAGATGTATGCGAAGATAGAGGCGCTCAGCAATACAGAGATAAACACACGCCAGGGCAAGGGCACGATCACTACAGGCACAGGAGACTCGCAGGACGCCATGAAGAATGCGGAAGCTGCATACGAGGCGCTCAACAGCCTGTCGAGCATCAAGGACAGGCTGTTCGATTCCATGCTGCAGAATGTTGACGTGCAGGTTGGCGAGCTGAAGAAGCAGATCAATACAAGGAAGAAGGAGGTAGATGCGCAGATGAGGGCGAGCAGCGCAAGCATCGCGCAGGTTCTCGGCAGGCTCAAGACGCAGAGCAAGGACACAAAGGACATCGTGGAGCGGCTCAAGGGCTTCAAGAAGGATATCGACGGCACAAAGAGGCTGATCAACAATGCAAAGGTGCAGTTCACAGACAGATACGAGAAGATCGAAGAGACCATGAACACGAGCACAACGGTGCTGAGGCAGGATACCAAGGGCGTGCTGGACAAGCTCAGCGACCTCAAGGCGGCGTTCGGCGATGTCGTGAAGATAGACAACACGCTGCATGACGCAAAGAAAAGCATCGAGGCATTAAACAAGGAGATCGGAGAGTCAAGGGAGAGCGTGAATGAGTTGCAGAAGCTGCTGCAGGCGCAGGCAGCGATAGACATGAGTCCTGAGCAGCACATAACCGCAACGACGGAGATCGAGAGGAAGGTCGGCAAGAACAGTGAGAAGATAGCTAAGATAAAGAAGTCCATAAAGGATACGAAGAGCAAGTTCTACGAGAGCAAGTGATCGCTTGGCCGAAGATGTACTAGAATCTTATCAGCTTGATGCGCACGGAATGCAGGTCAACGTGCTGATCCTGAAGACAGAGGACTACGCGCTTGCATACCGCGTCAGTTTCCAGGGCATAGGGGATGCCACGAAGCTGCTCATGATGTCGTTCAGGCGCGAGCTCGCATCGATGGTTGCGATAGACCCCACGAGAATAGAGGACAAGGAGTACGCTGACGAGCTGAACAAGAGGTACATAGACGCAAGCGAGGTGCTCATAGACAAGTACGTGCCGGGCACGCGCGCCGATGTGAAGAAGTTCCTCATAGCCTACATCCTCAACATAATGCTCGGCCTCGGAGAGCTGGAAGCCCCGCTTGCAGACGACAACCTTGAAGAGATAGCAGTCAACGGTTCAAGGAGCGATATCTGGGTCTTCCATAAGATATACGGCTGGTGCAAGACGAACATAAGGCCCGCGAGCGAGGAAATGATATACGACCAGGCGGAGCAGATTGGCAGGCGAACGGGCAAGCAGATAACGAACCTCGATCCGCTCATGGACGCGGAACTGTCTGACGGCTCCAGAGTGAACGCGACGCTATATCCGGTGTCGCAGACGGGCAACACGATAACGATAAGAAAATTCGCGAAGAACCCGTGGACCATGCCGATGATGATAAATAACGGCACAGTGAGCCCGGAGATCGCAGCGCTGACGTGGCTGTGCATACAGAACGAGATGAGCCTGATGTTCTCTGGGGGCACTGCAAGCGGAAAGACGAGCTTCCTCAATGCCGCGAGCATATTCTTCCCTGCAAACAGAAGGATAATATCGATAGAGTCCACGCGAGAGCTAGGCCTGCCGAGCTTCCTGCAATGGATACCCATGGTATCAAGGCAGCCTAACCCCGAAGGCAAGGGAGAGGTCACGCTCTACCAGCTGATGATCAACGCACTCAGGCAAAGGCCAGACATAGTGCTGGTCGGAGAAGTCAGGACCGAGAAGGACGCGGAGACGCTCTTCGAGGCGATCCACACAGGCCACGCAGTGTACGGCACTGTGCACGCCGACAACGCACAGGACACGGTCATAAGGATGACAAACCCCCCGATCAACGTGCCAAAGATACTGATGAACGCGCTCGGCGCGATGGTGGTGCTGTTCAGGCACAGGACAAAGGGAATAAGGCGTGTGCTCGAATTCGGAGAGGTGTTGAGAACCGGAGACATAAACGTGCTGTACAGGTGGAACCTCGCTGACGACAGGTTCGTGCAGATAGCAGACCTTACCAGGCTTTCGGAACAGCTCATGCTCTATGGAGGGCTCACAAGAACCGAGATAGCCACAGACGTGCAGGAGAAGATGAAGGTCCTGAACTGGATGGTCTCAAACAACGTGATGAACGTGGACGACGCGGGATCTGTCGTAGCTAACTACTACAAGAACAGCACAAAGGTAATGGACATCGTGAACAACAATGTAAAGTTCTCGAAGGACATCTTCTAGTGGTCTAATGGCATCATATCAGGAATTGCTAAAGCTTGTTGAGGTAATTGAAAGCGGCAGCAGCGTCCAGGCCCAAGGCACAATAAACATCGGAAACATTCTTGCTGAGAACGTCGGGCTGCGCAGCGCAGGCTATGAACAGCTGCTTGCCATGATAGACAAGACGGCATTTGAGGCCCAGCGCAAGCCAAAAGAGGAGAAGGAGCGCACAAAGCAGGCGGCCGCGCAGGTTGCACAAGCGGCACAGACGGCAGCACCTGCGCAGGCAGTGCATGCCGCTCAGGCTGCGGCGCCCGCTTACGAAGCTGCGCATGTCGAACTCAAGGAGAAGGCAAAGCAGGAGCTGTCAGCAATAATAACCGAATCACTCATAAAGACAGAGCCGAAGATCGAGGAAGTGCAGATAAGCATGAACCTGAAGGATCTCGTGCTGCCCAACCTTCCGATGGCAGAACAGGTGCCAGAGCTAGAGAAGATGATAGAGGGATTGCGCATCAACATATTCGATAGCGACCAGATCGCAACGCTGCGGAAAGAGCTGCAAGGCCTACAGGCGGAAATGGCGAATGAGAAGGCAGAGATGCAGAAAAGCAAAACCGAACCCATAGATTCTGAGAAGGAGCTGTGGACAGTCAGGGAGCAACGCCTGGCAGAGGCGCTTGCAATGGTGAAGTGATGTTTGAAAAGAAGAAGCAGGTAATAGAGGTCAATGGAAAGCGCGTTGAGCTCGAGCCGAAGCCCTCCATGCTCTCGGGCATATTCTCCAACCGCAAGAAGCAGGCGGTGCACATTTCAGAGCCGAAGTCAGCGGCGACGCAGAAGAAGCAGTCGATGATTTCCGGAATGTTTGCGAACCGCAAGAAGCCAGGGGCGCTTGGCGCAGAGCAGAAGTCTTTGGCGCCGCACACAAAGACCTCGGAAATTTTCAGCATGTTCGGTAACCGCAATAAATCCACGGTGCACGTTACAGAGCAGAAGCCATCGGCACCGCAGCAGAAGACCTCGCATGCCCTTTTCGGCATGTTCGGTAACCGCAATAAATCCACGGTGCACGTTACAGAGCAGAAGCAACCCTTACATGCAGAGCCCCTACACATACCAAGCTTTCCTAGCACCCAGAGGCAGGAGGCGAAACAGCAAGCAGGCGCGCCGCAGCAACAGAAGCCAGTGTATGCTGCAAAGTCGGAAATACGCTCCATAAAAAAGCGCGGCACGTTTTATCTCTACATAGAGAGCATTGAAGGCAAGCACAAGGGCCTTGAGGCGTCTCTGAGGGATCAGGGCATACGCCAGAACGTGCACGAATTCATACAGCGCATGCTTATTGCCTCGATAATGCTTGCGGTAGTGCTCGCGGTGACGCTGTCATTCCTGTTCTACAACGTGGGACTGCCGCTGGCAAACAGCCTGCTGTTCGGCCTTGTCATAGGAGTGGCATCCTACTACGTGGCGTTCGGCGAGTTCATAAACTACCCTTCACGGCGCTCAAAAGTGGCCTCGAAGAACATAGAGCGAGACATCCTGTCAGCCGCGAGGGACATGATAATATCCCTGAGGTCGGGCATGCCGCTTTTCAACGCGATAGTATCGATCAGCACGGGATATTCTGATGCAAGCAAGGAGTTCGCAAAGGTCATAGAGCGCGTGCAACTTGGCCTGCCTCTTGAGGATGCGATAGACCAGACGGCTAGCGAGACCAAGAGCGTGTCGTTCAAGCGCATGATGCTCCAGGCTTCTACGAGCATAAAGGCAGGCGCAGATGTCATAGACGCGCTGCAGAGCGTGATAGACCAGCTGTCGCAGGAGCGCATAATAGAGCTAAGGAGATACGGACAGAAGCTTAACGCCATAGCGATGTTCTACATGCTGTTCGGCATCATACTCCCGAGCATGGGAATTGCCGTGCTGGTGATAATGACCACGTTCATAGCGATATTCACGGTTACAACGTCGGTGCTTGCGTTCGTGATAATAGGCATGATATTCCTGCAGTTCATATTCCTGGAGATGATAATAGGATCGAGGCCAGTGTACTCAATGTGATCGCATGGTAAGATTCGAGATGCTTGTAAGCAGGGGCGTGGCGAGAAGGGTATCGCACGAGCTGGACCTTGCAGGCATGAAGATCACAGTGGAGATGCTCCTGCGCATGGCGATAGTGGGCTTCTTCGCCCTGTTCCTGATAGTGATCGCTTTCGGCGTCCTTTTACTGAAGCTCTATGCGCCCCTAGCAGGAGTGCTGGGCCTTGTGGCGGGCGCCGTCTTCGTCCTGATCGTATACATGATTCTTGAGTACAAGATAGAGAACCGGAAGACGAAGCTGGAGGAGATGCTTCCAGACTTCTTCCAGATCACATCGGCTAACCTGCGCAGCGGAATAGCGCTGGACAGGGCGCTGCTGCTCTCGGCAAGGCCGGAGTTCGGATTCCTAAGCGAGGAAATCAAGGACATGAACAAGCGCATCTACAGCGGTGAGAACTTTGAGAATGCGCTGCAGGAGATCGCGAGCAGGTACCGCTCGTACGAGCTTACGCACGCTGTGCGCATGATGATTGAGGCGCTGCGCTACGGAGGCGCGATGGCCGACCTGATAGAGCAGATAGCGAAAAGCATGAGGAGCAACCAGCTTGTGCAGAAGGAGATAACCGGCCAGCTCTTCATGTACAGCATATTCATAGCGTTCGCAGCCCTCGTAGCAGCTCCTGTGCTTTACGGGCTCACGAGCCAGATGATCGTGGTGACCGATACAATCTGGAAGGGCATACTGGCGACAAGCCCCGGAGGCATACCGAACATCGGCATGTCGTTCCTGAAGCCGAGCGCCCCCAAGATAAGCCCAGAGACATACTACGACTTCTCGATCATAGCGATAGTGGTCATAACGGGCTTCGCAAGCCTCATCATGTCGGCAATATCATCAGGTTCCGCGGTGAAGGGCATAAGGTACATGCCGGTATTCCTTGTCGTGGGCCTCGTGATCTTCTTGGTTATGCAGCACGTCATAGCCCAGCTCTTCTCCAGCATAGCCGGAGGCATATAGGGAGGCTTTCCGGGCAGCTATAGGACATAGGGCACACAACAACCAGAAGTTCTCATTCGCAGAAGGAATATCAGACCACCTTGGTGTACAGCCTAATCCTCATTTCAAACCAGGTTCACAACGAGAGGATTGAAGGCCACACCTGGCATTATACCGTTGGGAGGATATGCACGGACGCGAGTCCAGCGTATGAGGGACCCGGCAGACGCTGTTCCTCCTGTGGTTGTTTGGCTCGTTACTGAAGAAAGCATGCCGTTATAATTTATCTGCATGTTGTAAGACGTCGTACTAAGCATGGTAAGTGTATTTATGTAATAGCTGCCTGAAACGAACGCGTATGCTTGAGTGTTTCCGTTTGTACAGCAAGTTGGAGAAGTGTAGATAAAGTATTGCTGAGATGCTGTTGGACTGATTGAGGCGGCAACATACTGGTTGGTTGAAGAGCCCACACCAAGAGGGACATAGTCCAGATCTTCCTCACCTCCACTGGAAGCCTGCAGGTAGCTGTCAGATATGAATGGGAAATTTGATGGTGTGTTGATGGCAATAGTTCCGGTGTTGGTGTAGCTATAAAATACATTACCGCCGTTGTCGTACTGCCCTAAGATGCCCGATAGCTGCGGCGCTTCGCCTGCCTGCGCTCCTGCCCCTGAATTATAATCCACATACTTCGGCAGGAACGCCATTGTTATGACAGTGCTGGAAGAAGCAGGCATGCTGCCTGGCAGCTTCACCCAAAACACGCTTGTGGTGTTGGAGCTTGCGCATCCGGACTCGCACCAGCTGGGAAGTGCGGCGTTGTTCTGGTAGAAGCGTATGTTTCCAAGGTTGGGGCGTTCATACGCCGCATACTGTGCCGCGTTAAGGGTAAGCATCTGCTGGAACTGCCCTGATGCGCTTGCCGATAGGTATGTTATGCTATTACCAGTGCCTGCGTAGCTGTTGCCGCTGTAGTCATTTGAATTGCTGTTTAGGGGCCACCAACCAGTGGTTGCGGATACCGGTGCGCCACCGATGCCTTCTGAGTACAGGCTTGCCACCTGGGTTGTGGTGAGTGAGTTGCTGTAGAGTTGTACGTTGGCAATCTGACCACTGAAGAAGCGTTGGTAGCTCGTATATAGAAGACCTGCAGTATTCAGATTGGCACCTATGCCAAAATAATCACCAGAAGTATCGGATATGGTGCCTGTAGCGGCTATTGAATTATCAGGTATGCCATTTATGTATATTGTCTCCCCCACCCCATTATAGACAAGAGCCACCTGAGACCACCTGTTAAGAGGCAGCGTATTGGTGGAAATGAAGCGTGCCGAATTCGGACCCTGCAAATATGTGCTAACTCTGCCAGAACCATCAAGCTCGAAGTAGTAGGCTTGAGATTTTGTAGCTATAGTCGAGGTATCGGGGGTTGTGAGGAAAGCAGTTGGATATACCCATGCCGCAATAGCCATGGCGCTCTTTCCGTTGAACACTATTCCACCTGATGAGGGCACGTTTGCAAAGGCACCTGTACCGCCAAAGCGTGCACCTTCTATGTTGCTGACCGTGATGTTCGCGTACGCCGTGGCTTCAGGCAATGCTGCGCTCGCGCGCAGCGGATACAGGACGGTGCCGAATGTTGAATTTACAACCGCGAGAGCAGAATAGGTGATGTTCAGCCATAGCGGGGACGTCTGGAACACTGTCACGCTCTGGTTCGCTATTATGACGTTCACGTTGTGTGAGAGCGCCTGCTTCTGCAATGCGGAGGCATAGTCGCTCAGCGTAGATCCTGGCACGGGCGGAATTCCAGAGACGATCGAGGCGAGCGTGTTCGCGGCGGAGGCGTTGATTGGAAATGCAAGCGTAGAGTTTGTGTTGATAGTTACCGGTACGCCACCGATCCCTTCTGCATATAGGCTTGCAACCTGGGTCGCGGTGAGAGCTATGTTATATATCTGGAGGTTTGAAAGAAGACCGCTCGTGGGAAGGGTTATGCTTCCGGCTTGCGGTAATCCGCCAATTGCTTGACCGTCAGAACCAAGCGTTGTGGTGACTGCATGATTTGATGAACTTGTAGTCTGTTGGACGCCATTTAAATACAGTAATGCTTGACTAATTGTTGTAGATCCGCTTGGGAATGTGACAACAAATGAATTCCAATTAGTGTTATAGGTCCAAGCAAAAGAAGTGCTATAACCAGCTTCTTCTATATAAAGATTACCTGAACCGTCATAATACATCCCCCATCTCAGGCCGCCAGAATTTTGGCCATAACCAAACAATTCCTGCGCCACATTAGAATTTAATTTGAACCATATGGCTGTTGTCCTAGGCGATGAACCGGTAGGCAGCCCTACGGCCCCTATCTCTATGTAGCTGTTTATTCCATTGAATGCCGCGACCTGTATGCCGTTGACAGTACTGTATATCACATTTACTGGTGCGCCGTTGTTGGCGTTGCGGCTGTAGTCGTTCGTGTTGCCCTCGAGAGGCCACCATCCAACCACGTTTGCGGACATATATGCACCCAGCGCCTTCTGCAGGCTTGCAGTCAGTATTGACGGTAGCGTGCTCTGCATGGAGCTTGCGAAATCGCTGGTTCCGAGTATGCCGTAAGACTGCGAAGCCTGGTTGTTGAAGTTTATTCCCAGAATAACGTACGTAACCACAATGGCAAGCATGAGCGTGACCAGCACTATCGCGAGCAGCGTGAACAGCAGGCCCTTCTGCGGCTTTGCTATGCGCCCAAGTGTCATCTCCATTGCACCACGCTTACATTGTATACGCCGTCAGTGCCGCTCACATTCAGCATCAGCGGGACTGACGCCTTGCTTACCTGAGACGATCCTGAGAGCGAAGACGGCAGGTATATATTGCTCAGAACGCTGTTGTATACCACATTGACAGCGGTCCCGGTGTCGCCATAGGTCGTATAGTCGTTGGAATTGCCGTCGAGCGGCCACCAACCAACAATGTTCGCAGCGGACACCGGAATGCCAGTGATGCCCTCCTTGTACAGCTGCGATATCTGCACTGCGGTGAGCGCAGTGTTGTAGATTTGCATGTTGGAGATGAAACCATTAAAAGGATATTGATAGGAGGACGGAGGATTTCCGGAACTCCCTGCTTGTGAACCAATCAGGAAAGAATCGGTGGGAAGGCCTTGAGGAGTCCCTGTAACGCCAGTGAACGTTTGTCCTGCCCCATTGATGTATAAACTGATGCTATTAGTTGATGGATTAAAAACATAGGCTATATCATACCACTTGTTTGATGAAAATGTGGCAGTGCTGTCGTAAGTAAACCATTGTGAACCTGTCCAAAATCCCGCATTAAGGTCGTTATTATGAATTTGGACGACAAATGTATGGCCACCCGTCCCTTTTTGAGCTATCACATTCCATGTTACAGGGAGACCAGTAGGGTAAATCCATGCAGAGACAGTAATGGCGTTTACAACATTCAAGCTCACAGAATTTCCAGCATTGATTGCGCTGCTTGCGCCGTTGAAGCTTGCAGTCTGGAAGTTTATCGATGGTGCGTACAAGTTGTTTATGAACATGGTGGTGTTGGTAGAGGGGTACGCTGCGTTGAGGAGCGCGCTTGCGAACGGCCCCGGTGCAGACTGCCCGATGCTGTTGTATATCACATTTGTGGGTGCGCCGGTGTTGCCGGTGCCGCTGTAGTCGTTAGCATTGCCGTTCAATGGCCACCAGCCCATGAGCCCGGATGATAAGGGAAGGCCACCGATGCCTTCAGCATAGATGCTGTTCACCTGGCTTGCCGTGAGCGTGGTGCTGTAGAGTTGCACGTCGGATATCAGGCCTTGGAAGTAATAGGAGTGGGAGCTTGAATACGAACCTATCACAGAGTTTAGTGTATATGTGTTCAGAGGGGGAGCACCAAGAGTATTTGTGCCCGTAGCACCATCAAGATAGAAGATGACATTACTTGATCCCGGAGCATACGTCCATCCTGCAAAGTGCCACGCATTAGGTGTTATAGACAGTCCGCTTGTTCCTTCATTTGCACCGCCATTATCAAAATATATTTTGCTTTGGTAAATGCCCAGGCACGCATTGTTGGCGCCAACACCTCCCAGACAATACACCTCGTATTCGCCAGTCACCACAGTAGGGTATATCCACGCAAAGACGGACATTGAATTAGAGCCGCCAATTAGCTCAGTGTTGCTTGTGCTTATGTAGCTGCTTGCGCCGTTGAAGCTTGCGGCGAATAGCGTGTTGGTGTTGATGTACATGTTCGCCATAGCCTGCAGCGCGCTCTGGTAGGGAGGCACATCATATGTACCGAACCCGTATGCGCCGCCCAGGCTGCTGACCGGCGTACACCCATTTATGTTGCCAATCGACACGTTGCCGCATAGGCCGGCTATGCTCTCGTGAAGCGTGCTCTGCAGCAGGCCGTATGCCTCCTGCACCGAAGTCTGGTATATTCCGGGCGAGGTGTACTGCAGGTACATCAGCATCGATATGCCCATGCCAGCAACTACCAGTGCGAAGAACGCGTCAAGCGTGAATACGAAACCTTTAGTGTTGCATGCCATTTTCTTGCCTTTCTAGCCTAACGCGAAACCTGCGTTGGTCCACACGTTCACTGTGACTACGACAGGTATGCCGTTCAGGGTTGCCGACATCTTCTGGGCATACACTGCAAGCGCGCCGTTTGTGGACGGGTTGCTACCTATGCTGATGCTCACGGCGTTTGCGGAGCCTGTGCTCACCACAGTTATGTAATAATCAAATGCAACTCCCAGCGGCGTCTTCGACGCCTGGTAGTTGTAGTTCGCCATTGACATGAAGGTGTAGAGCTTGCTTGCGGAGAGGCTGCTGTTCAATGCGGAGGCGGCAATGCCTACGCTCACGCCGGTCCAGCTTGTTGTGCTCAGCGTATTGACCGTGCTCTGCCAGTTTGCGGGCGCGCCGGGCGACATAAGGCTCTGGGAAAGGGCCTGCTCCTGCAGCTGGAGCATTATGTATGTGGGGCTGTACGAGCTCGCAAGCTGGTTGTTGATGTTGAACCAGGAGTATGCCAGTATTGTGACTGCAAAGCTGAATATCACAACTGCGAATATGAGGTCGAAGCTCCAGAACTGCGCCCTAAAACTTCTAGAAGAAGTTCCGCATCTTTCAGATGCAGAATCTTGCAGCCAAGCTGCAAGAGTTTTATCAAGACGTGCAAGGCGTTTAACAGAGGTTTTATCATAAGCCATACCGTAGTCACCCGATTGATACGTTCACCCTGGAGTACATGGGAAGCCCCTGAAGGTACAGCTGCTTGACCTGTTGCGCCGTAAGCGGAGCATTGTAGATCTGGACATCCGAAATAAGGCCATTAAATGTATAGGCAGTATTGATATTGCCACCAATGCCTATTCCAACCAGGTTTGAATTCGGGAAAATAGAGCCAGGCAAATTGTACGTTGCAAGAAGGTTGCCATTAAGGTATATCTTCTGATATGTCCCGTCAAAGGTCGCAGTCACGAAGTACCAGGTTCCTGTATTAAAGATCGTACTGGCTGTTTGGTGGCCATTCCAGGAATAAGACAGGTCAAATTCTATCCTGTTTGCCCACAGATATAAACCATATTCGCTCTCTTTATCAACAATCGCTGGTTCGGCGTTATTAAATGAGTTTATGTTAAACCACCCTGAAATTGTTAAGGCACCAGTGGGGTTTAATATCGCCGTGTTAGGAATGCTCACGTAGCTGTTTGCGCCGTTGAAGTACGCAGCCGGCATGGGATTTGCGGATGGGGAGTATTCCACACTGTTGTATACTAGGTTTGTCGGTGCGCCGTTGTTGCCGCTGGCGCTGTAGTCGTTGGGGTTGCCGTTCAGGGGCCACCAGCCAACCAGGCCGGACGATAATGGAGCGCCATCAATGCCTTCGGCATACAGGCTCGCGATCTGGCTCGCCGAGAGCGCGGCGTTGTAGATTTGTATGTCAGCGGCACTGCCTTGGAAATTTAAGCCGCTTCCAGATACCCACGTACCAAAGTAGAAAGTCCCAGACAGTGTGTTTGGCGATGAGCTAGTGTAGGAAATTGTTTGTGGAGGCTGGCTGTCGAGATAGAACGTTTCTTGTGACCCTGAGCTGTAGACGCCACAAATCAGATGCCAGCTGTTGAGGGGCACCACGAGCGAGGAAGTGGCCCTGCTTGCATGTATGTCTGAATTCAGATATCCATTTGGATCAATACCCAAGGTAAACGCGTCGCCTGATGAGGTTTGCGTGCCATATGCGACCAACATATCGTCATTGGATCCTGGATAGGCAGTGGGAAGGACCCACCCGCAGATTGTACGAGGGCTTGATCCAAGAGGTATGCCGGTCTGGCTCGACATGGTTATGATGCTAGTGGCTCCATTGAAGTTAGCAGCCTGCATCAGGTTGACAAGGGTGGCGTAGTTAGCATTGGCATATATCATATTTGACGGCGCGGCGTTGTTGCCGTTGCCAGAATAGTCGCTAGCAGTGTATGCCAATGGCCACCAGCCAACTATGCCGGTTTTTCCCAGCGGGGAACCTGCCACGCCCTCGTTGTACAGCTGCTGTGCTTGTGTTGCAGTCAAGGAATTATTGTAGATCTGTACGTTGGATATCGAGCCGATGAAAAGCTGGGTCGCCCCGTTTGTGCTTCCAATGTATTCCGGATTCGAACTTGTCTCTATCGAATTCGAGTCGCTACAGGTCCCTTGAAGTGCGCCATTGACGTAGAAAGCGCCGCCTGAGACTATGTTATAAGTATAAGTCAACAGATACCACTTGTTTGTCAAAAATTGCGATGATGCGGAAGCTACGCAGCCCACCCCAGCGGAATCGGTGATATATCCCCTGAATGTTTTCCCGGACGACGACTCGTCTATCTTGTAAGCAAGATCCGTAGGGCCTATCTTGCTTATTATTGTGTTAAACGATGATCCCACCGATGTGGGATATACCCACACCGAAAGGGCAATAGCATTTCTGGGATTCAATGCAGAAGAATACGGAACTGTTATGTAGCTGTTGACTCCGTTGAAGCCTGCAACCGCAAGATTCGTCTGGTTTATAAGAGGAGCCCATGACGCGCCATAGAACATGCCGTTGTTTGCGTGCGTGCTAAGGTCGTATATCGTGTTACCGAACCCTTCCTGAAGGGGCCACCACCCAATAAGATTCCCTTCTGTTACAGTGTTCCCGTTGAACCCGAACAGAGTGAAGTTGAGTCTTGAGACATTCGGCGCCGTTATGTAGGCTTTGGCGTAGCCTGTGCTGTTTGCATACACAGCAAAACCCGGCATTGAGTTCTGGGTAAACACGCCACTGCTGGTCACGCCTCCAACAAGTGCATTCGCAGCGTTTGCGCCGCCTGCCAGTGCAACGTGGACTTGCATGTACACAATGCTGTTGTAACCTACTAAGCTGTAGGCCGTGCCCTGATCCCTATAGCCACTGTAGTCGTTTGCGTTGCCATCAAGCGGCCACCATCCCACCACATTCGCACTGGATATCGGCGCTCCGCCGATGCCTTTAGCGTATATGCTTGCCACCTGGCTTGCTGTGAGCGCAGTGTTGTAGATTTGGACGTTGGCAATCTTACCAGGGAAATAATTATCAAATGCGGCATCTGTCCCTATGCTTATAGGAGCGGTAGTTGAAACTGTGGATGGCGTTCCAGAAGATACAGGATATATAACTGCACTGACTCCATTTATATAAAAGGCTTGATTGGCATTTCCCAAGCCATTATAAGTCCAGACAATATTATAAAACGTATTAACAGTTAGCGCGTTGAATTGAGAGAACCCTGCCGTATATACAGAGGAACTTTGCATTAAGTGAAATTCAGGCTGGCCCGTTATGACCTGGAACGCCCAGCCAGGGCCACCACTCAAACCAGCCATTTTTGCCACAACCAGCTGATTGTTTAGGCTTATTGTAGTCATATAAACCCACGCTGAAACCGTCATGGCAGGGAGGTTGTCTGCATTTAGGGTGTTAGCTGTGCCGACATAGCCGACTCCATTTAAGCTTGCGGCCTTGACGTGCTGGAACTGGTTCAGGGTCATCGTGTAGGGCAGAGGCACTTGCGTCGTCGGAACGCTGTCTATGTACACGGTGCCCTGCGCATTCGCAACTTTGATCGTTCCGCTGCTTGTTGGAAGGAGATACCCGTTCCCGTTTGCCAGCAGCGTGCCGTTGATCGACAGCACCCTTGCGCTGCTGAAGGCGTATGCGCTCAGCACCTGAGAGCCTATCTTCTCCTTTGCTATCACCACGCCGGTGCTTGACACGGTAAGATTGTACGGCGCTGTGGAACTCACAGCGCTCTGCAACGAAACGGTCGCTGAGAAGCCGTTGCCGGCGTCGACAGCCTCGTTTATCACATCAGCCACGTTCTGTGCCTGCAGCTGCAGAGATGCGTACTGCTGCTGTGCCTGAGATGCGGCACTCTGCGAGACTATGAGCGAGAAGAATATGACGAATATCAGCAGGACAAAGGAATAGACTATAAGAAACTCTACGGCTATCTGCGCTGCCAGTCGTCCGCCCTGCATGCAACCGAGTTATACATGTTAAGCAAGCAATAAAAACACTAAGGAATGCGTCGCATTTCGCATCTGGCAAGCCCCGAGTCTGAACCCATAAATAATCTCTCGTGCCAATCATTGCGATGGACGTTCTTTCTATCAAGGGCAGGCTTCCTTACGAGATAATCGAGTCCATGCTTGACCGCGGACTCAAGGCATTCACGCCGCCGCAGGAAAAGGCGATAGACAAAGGCTTGCTTGAATCGAAGAACATGGTGGTTGCAAGCGCGACCAGCAGCGGGAAGACGCTCGTAGCGGAGATGGCATGCGCCAAGGCAATACTTGCGCAGAGGCGCAAGGCGATCTACATAGCGCCGATGCGCGCGCTCGCCAGCGAGAAGTTCAAGGAGTTCAGCACAGCATACCCCTACATAAAGACGGCGATAAGCATAGGCGACCTCGATGCCAGCGACCCGTGGCTATCGACATATGACATGCTCTTCTTCTCCACGGAGAAGCTGGACAGCCTGCTCAGGCACGGCATAGACTGGCTTCCGCAGATCGGCTGCATAGTTTTCGACGAGATACACATGCTTTCCGATTCTTCCAGAGGACCGACACTTGAACTGCTGATGACGAAGCTCGCGAACACGTGCGACGCGCAGATCATAGCCCTGAGCGCGACAGTGGGCAATGCATCCGAGATCGCGAAATGGCTCAAGGCGGAGCTCGTTGAGAGCGACTACCGGCCAGTGAAGCTCAGGAAGGGGATAATCCACAACACCGACGCGATGTACCTTTCCAGCATCGGCGATTCACTCGAAGAGCCAATACCGCTGCACGGGACAAGCAAGCTTCCAGAGACGCGCGTGGTCGAGGACACGCTTGCGCAGGGAAAGCAGGCGCTGCTGTTCTTTGCCTCTAGGAGAAACACAGAGGCAGGGGCAACAAGGGCATCGGAGATAGTCGAGCGCACCCTTGACGAGAGATCAAGGCATGAGCTGCAGGAGCTGAGCGAGAAGGTGCTGAACGTCCTGGATAGGCCGACGGACCAGTGCATCAAGCTTTCAAAGCTGATAAAGGGCGGAGTCGCTTTCCACCATGCAGGCCTGCTGAACGCGCAGCGCACCTACATAGAGGACGCTTTCAAGAACAACATGATAAAGGTCATATGCGCAACAACTACGCTTGCCTATGGAGTGAACATGCCTGCGCACACTGTCCTTGTTAGGGATATAAGCAGGTACGACGGCGGCGCAAGCGGCATGCTCGGCGTGAACGAGGTCACGCAGCTGTTCGGAAGGGCAGGAAGGCCGCAGTACGACAAGGAGGGCAGGGCGTTCGTGATTGCAAGCAGCAAGGAGCGCATAGAGGAACTGTACAGGGGATATCTCACAGGCGATCTCGAACCGGTGGAGTCCAGCCTTGGCATACTGCCAGTACTAAGGACGCACATACTCGCTTTCGTGGCCGAGAGGTTTCTCAACACGAAGAAGGCAATGCTCGACTTCCTGCTGAAGAGCCTCTACGGATTCCAGTTCAAGAACGAGCAGCACATAAGCAACATCATAGACGAGATACTTGAGGAGCTTGTGGGATGGGAATTCGTAACAAGAAAAGGGGATATCTACGTCGCAACAAAGATAGGCAAGCGCGTCAGCGACCTCTACATAGACCCTCTCTCAGCCAGGTGGATCATCGCCTCTCTTGAAAAGAAGCTTGACGTTGTGGGAGTGATGTACATGATTGCCAACACTCTCGAGATGAGACCGTATGTCAAGGCGACAGAGGAAGCGGAGGAGATGTACGTAATGTACAGGAACATGAACAAGGAAAGCGCAGTCCTTGATGCTTATGACAGCACGGATTACGGATACTACGACCCGCTCCGCGCGTTCAGCACGGCAGTCATGCTGAACGAGTGGATGAGCGAGGTGCGCGAAAATGAGATAGTGAAGAAATACTCCACAACGCCTGGTGCGCTATATTCGAAGCTGAACAACGCAGACTGGCTCGCATATGCCGCAATCGAGCTCTCGACGCTGCTGCACAGGTCCGCGCACGACCTTATAGAGGCGAGGGTGCGCCTACGTTACGGAATAAAGGAGGAGCTTCTTGACCTGATTCGGCTTGAGCAGATCGGAAGGGTCAGGGCGCGCATTCTGTACAACAACGGCATACACAGCGTCGCAGACATCAGGCAGAACAAGTCCAAGGTGGTTACGCTGCTCGGCAAGGAGATAGCTGAGAGGGTGCTTGCGCAAGTGGAATGATGGACTTCCGCTAATGCGCGCAGTGATGCCAGACTTTTAAGCCTTTCTTTTGATATAAGCAAAGTGATTGTATGTTCATAACTAGTTCTACAATGAGGAAGATGCTCAAGGAGGCCGGCGCCACAAGGGTGAGCGGCGATGCGTGCACTGAACTGCAGAAGTACGTGAACAGGATTGCATACAGGACAGCGGAGAAGGCAGTCATGCTATCGAAACACGCGAAGAGGAAGACCGTTGCAGCAGAGGACATACGCCTTGCGTGCAGCTGACACGTGCATCAATATTTAAACATACTGCGTAAATGTTGTAGATAGTATGAAGCTTGAAATCTACGGCTTTAAAGCCGACGTATCAATTAGTGAAAAATGGTATATCGGCGAAATAGTAGAACTGTACATAGTAGAGCAGGCCGAGACATTGTACGCTCTCGAAGAAAGATTAAAGGAAGGAGTAGAAGACGTGTTGGACGCGATAAAAAAGAAGCCCAGCACATACAAAAAATACATCTCAGCGTCTACTTTTGAAAAGCTAAACCTTAAAGTGAAAGTATATGCCTAGGTTGTGATAAGGCCATTGGCATTAGAAAAGATTCTTGTCAAATACCATAATTTTCATCTCGACCATCAAAAAGGAAGTCACAGAATGCTCTTGAATGAGAATGGTTGCATGGTTGTGATCCCACTTCACGATAAAGAACTCAAAGAAGGTACATTGCACGCAATACTCAACCAAGCAGGATTAACAAAAGACGATATCAGAAAATATAAGTGAGCTTTATTTGTTCAACAGAGTCTGCTTCTAAAGGGAGATCTTGTGACCCTTAAACTACACATATCCTATTCAAAGGGGAATTCCGAAGAAGCGCAGTATCACAAGAGTGCCCACGGCCGGCAGGCCGAATATCGCAGTCGGCACCATCGTGGCAAGGCCGATCGGCACCCCAAGATTCAAGAAGTAGTCCAGCACAAATATCGCTATAAGGCCCAGTACGCTGTTCGCAATTATTCCGAAGAGAAGCTTTAGTATGGACTTACCCAGCTTGAATATGATGAAGAGAACAACTGCTATCAAGGCGATTAGGACAATCTCTCCCAAGAATGTGCTGCTGATTGGCAGTGAAGCCATGCCACCACAGTACCGTATGGCTAACAATTAATAAAAGGTTACTCCCTATATTTAGCCGGTGGCAGGCGGGCAGCCTACCGAAAGGAGGAAGCTCCTCTCATACAGAGCGCACATGGCTTAACGCCTAATTCGGAACAGAAACGATACCGCTGCTGCATATACGCGATGACACGACGAGCTTGCAGAGACGGATGAAACGGCCGATGCGTGCGCGGTGAGTATGCAAGGCTTAAACGCCGCTTAGACTGATGCTGCCTAGAACAAAAAGAGGGCTACGGCCTGCCACTACCTCAAGTTTTTTGACAAGGCAACGCGTCTGAAGATGCAGATTCACTTCGTTGAGCCCTTGCGCAGAAGCGCAGCGCGCCATTGCTTAGACTTCTTTCCAGAATCGGGCGGCGGCATGCTTATGTCTTCTTTTCTTTCACAGTAACCTTCAATCCCTTCATCCTTCATCCACTGCACCATGGCATCGAATTCAGTCATCCTCTTTCTTAAATCGGGACGTTGCCTGTTGACGATGGAGAGAAGCTTTATCTCTTTTTCAGGATGGCCAGAATAGACCTCCATTGATGCCTCTTCGACTAGCATGACTATCCCCGCTTTAACTTCCTCGGGAACGTTTGGAAAGACCTTAGAGAAAATATCACCAAAATCGTCAGTCGGCCTCTTTAGGTCTATTACTCTATTCAGGATGTTCTCCTCTACATTTTCTCCAAGCCTTTTCATTGTAGTCCAATCCACAACATACGGCTTCCCATTTATCACATAGAAATTCTCCAAGTGCGTTTGGAGGTGCACAAGCCTACCTTTGTCATGCAGTTCTCTAAGCCCGTTAGCCATCACAGCTATGTATGGAGAAAGCCCATAGTAAAACGCCATTGCAGCATCAGTGCCTACTCTGTTGCCTTTGCCTACAGCTTTACAGAACGGTCCAAAGAAATCGTTTGCGGCCCTGGGCTTTTTCGGATCTGGACTCGGGAGCACTATAAAGCCGAAGGGACCTTCCTCGTTTTGCAGCTCTGCATCTAGATACCGGCCATAAGCTTCAACGTGGGGCACGACCATATTTTCTAGGCCGAGCTCAGCGACTTTCTGCGTGTTCTCGACCTTCTTGAGCAGCCCAGATGAGGTATATGTCCCCATCGGCAGATATGCGGGGCGGTGCGCCTTTAACTCGGTGCCTTTGGCATAGCTCGTCCCCATCACGGTTTTAGGGACGCGACTCATGAAATTTTCTGAACTAGGAGGGCAGAATCCCTCGTTAGTGGTTGGAAGTTTTCCAGAAAAATCGATTTCTCTAAAGCCTATCCCGCTGACCTGCAGGCTTGGCAGTTCTATCCGTCCTTTCACGATAGGGCTCTCTCTTAGCAGCAGCACCGACCTGCCGCCTTCGTAACCATCTGCAACTTTGTCGGGATTTATCTCCCAACTGCTTATCTTCAGTATTTTCTCTATGTCCTGCTCGGAAAGCGTAGAGGTCTTTGGAATTTCTAATTGAATGCGGAACCGGCCAGCAGCATAGACGCGCACTTCGACATCATCAAGCAGCTGTGGCAATTCGGAATGTGGTTGTAATTTTGCAATCCCAGGCATGGTCATCCTCTATTTATCCTCATATAATAAGTTTTGGGCTTCGGCGATTGACGATCTCAGCTATGGAATCCTAGACTAAATACAGCACAATCCATCCTGAATAGGCTGTGCAGCGCCACTGCAGTTAGCTTTGGGCGACCTTCGCCTCTCTCCTGCTGGATCCCGTTACAGGGACTTGGTTAATTCCTCCATGCTCCTGAAGAGGTATTCGGGCTTGACGCTCTTTAGCGTATGGTAGCTGTCGAATCCATCCGCAACTCCGCACGTGTGCACGTCCGCGAGTTCAGCGGCTATTATGTCGTCGACCATGTCGCCGAAGTATATGGCCTCGCTTGGGCGCACCTTCGTAGTGTAGAGCACGGCCTTGAGGCCCGCGGGATCCGGCTTTGTGGCGTGGAAATCGCGTGCGCTCACTATCATCTCGAAATAGTCCTTTATGCCCAGATAGGACAGCTCCTTGAGCAGCCTGTAGTGGCCGCTGTTCGAGAAGATCGCTATGCGCCTGTGCTTCTTCTTCAGCATCTTGAGCATCTTTATCGTGTCGTTGTGCAGCTTCGGCTTGTTAAGCAGGAATATCACGTCAGTCACGAGAGTAAGCAATGTGTTCTTGAACTCCTCGTGGGCCAGCGTCTTCTTCATGTCGTAATCGCGAATGTCGACAAGGTTCTTTGGCGCGGAGACGTTCCAAAGCCTGAACGCGCGCTTGATAGCCTCGTTCACAGCAAGGGGAAATCTCAGATAGAGGAGCGTGCCGTCCCAGTCGAATACGAACAGCTTGTACTTCTTCGCAAGACCGTGCGCACGCATTGGCTTAGGCATAGTTCACCGCCACGAAAGGTCTATGCTCGGCTTGCCGGGCATCGCCCTTGAAGCCCTGGGGGATTTGGAATTGCTTTCCTTCTCCACGTCGATGCCGGCGCCGAACCTCCTGCCGAGATACTCCTTCGCCTCGACAAAGCTCCCGAGAATGGCGTCGCTGTCGGTTTCACGCATGGGCACCAGGCCCTGCATGTTCTTCGAGAACTGCGTGAGGAACTTTGAAAGCACAGCCCTGTCAACCTTTGAGAAATCGGAGCTTCCCATGACCTGCGTGATGTTCTTGGTCTTGGCCAGCATGTTGAACGCCTTCACTTTCCAGTCATCAGCAAGTATTATTCGTATGCCGCCCAACTTCTTGCCCTTGTTCGCGTCGATCTTCGCGGTGAGCGCCACGCTCTGGTCTATGTCCTCCGCAGTCCTCTTTATCTCCTCTTCGATGGCTTCAGCGTCCTCGTTTATCATCTGGGCGTTGGACTCGGGCCAGCGCTCTTTTGCCACAAGGGTGTTCTTTGCCAGCATGTGCCAGAACTCCTCCGCGACGTGGGGCATGACTGGCGCCAGCATCAGCGTCACCGCCTCTAGGAAGTCGCGGATTGCAATGGCGTTGCTGCCCCCGCGCTCGAAGTACCATCGCAGCTCGGATATGGAATTGTAATAGATGTCAGTGTACGCCTCCTTGATCCGCACGCCCTCCATGCATTCGGTTGCGTCTCTTATCTTTGTGTTTAGCTTTGAGTAGAGCCAGTAGTCTATGTGCGACAGCTCAGCGCTTTTCATGGCCTGAAGGCCAGAGATCAGCTTGCTCAGGAACTCGTTCCTGGACTTGACGCTCTCTATGGCGGTTGTGCTGAATTCTGTCTCTGTGTCCAGTTCGGCGCCGGCAATCTCTATGAAGCGCAGCGGATCTGCGCCATACTGCTCTATCCCGTCCGTAAGCGGGATTATGTTGCCGAGGCTCTTGCTCATCTTCTCGCCCTCGTAGTTCACCATGCCGTTCACTACGATCTGCTTCGGCCAGAACTGCTGCGGAAGAAGCGCGACGTGGTTGAACACGTACATCGTGAGGTGGTTGTATATCAGGTCAGGGCCGGAGTGGCGCGATGTGTTCTGGTACCAGTACGACAGAGAGTCCTTGCATTTCTTTACGACCATGCTGTCTATGCCCGTGGATTTCGCAACCTCTTCGGCATCGCCCTTTGATAATATGACATAATCGAAGAACTCGGGCTTCAGCTGTTCGGGCGTGACTCCGCTGCTGCGCAGTATGTTAGAGAAAGTGTAGAACAGCATGTATATTGTTGAATCGGACAGCGACTCGATTATGTGGTTAGGATTGAGGGGAAACTTTGTTCCCAGGCCTTGAGCCCTTTCAGTGGCGCGTTCATCTATCCAATCTACGACATTCTCGAATGTGTGCCTGTATTTCTCAGGAAATATGGACATGCTGCCAAACACGTTTTTGACTTCCGCCTTCCACTTCTTGTCGCCGTAATTTATGAACCACTGGTCCTCTACCGCCTTGACAATGACCTTTGTCCCGCACCTGCAGTACACGGGCTCGGCATTGCTCAGCGCGAATATCTCGAATGCATCGTTGCTTTTTATCAGGTCTGCTTTTATGAGATCCCTGGCCTCTGGCTCGCGCATGCCCTTGTATTTGCCGATTATCATCTTGCCCCAGTGCGACTCTTCTCTGTAGAGCAGCTTCGTAGCGAATTCTATCATGTCGTCTATCGCGTTCGGGTTTGTGTGAAGCACCTCCAACGCCGCCAGCGCAGGCAGCTCAGGATGGTCCGCCTTCGCCTCCCCTGCACTGACATCGCTCAGGGACCTCCCCACGGTCATGCCCTTGAGAGGCTCTATCTCAAGCACTTTCGTATATTCCATGCTAGGCATCGGGTAGCCGCTCGCCTTGAGGCGCTCCAGCGCGACATAATCGAACGGAGCGTGCGTGGGAACGCTCATCACCACGCCTGTGCCCACGCTGCCCTTGACGAAAAACCCAGGCAGGACAGGCACCTCCTTGTTGTTCATGGGATTGATTGCCTTCTTGTTCATGAGCTCTTTTGCAGAGACCTGGCTGATGATCTTTACGTTGAGCTGGTTGCTCAGGTCGTTGGCCGCGTCCCTTGACAGGTAGTATGACGCGCCGTCTATTTCGGCAGTGACGTAATCAACGTTGTCGCCCACGAAGATGTTGGTAACGCCGTATATCGTCTCAGGCCTCAGGGTCGCGCAAGCAAAGAAGACGTTAGCAGCGGCATCCTTGAATTTCAGAACGGTCATGGCTTCTATCTCTGGCTGCACGTCGTGCTTGGTGTCGTGCTGCCCTACCGCATTGTTCTCGTTCGTGCACCAGCCCAGCGGATGCCTGCCCTGGTTCAGCAGGCCCTTCTCCTTTAATTTCTGGAACTGCCACTCTACGAGCTTGCTGAATAGCGGCTCTATGGATATGAACTTCCTGCGCCAGTCTATGCCGTATCCCGCTTTCTTCATCACGCTTTCCGTAACAGGAATGAAGTAGTCTATTATGTACTTGGGGTCTGTCATCTTCTTTATGTCTTCATCAGGTATGTGGAACAGTTTGAGTTCGTCGATAAGCTCCTGGTCGTTGTTTGCCAGCCGCTTTGCAAATGCTATTACGGGCGTGCCTGTCGCGTGCATGCCCATGGGAAACAGCACGTTGAAGCCGCGCATGCGCTTGTACCTTGAGTACATGTCGGTGGTGCCGTATGTCCTGAGATGCCCTATGTGCTGCGGCGCGTTCACGTATGGGAACGCAGCGGTGACGAGAAAGCCCTGCCTGTCGTCCGGATCAGCCTCGAATACCTTCGCATCGGACCATGCCTTCTGCCATTTCTCCTCTATCGCCTTGTAATCTATCATTGAATCATCAAGAGCGGCAAGCGTGACAGATACCATGTTCTTCTACACTTTTAATAGTTTTGTGTTGTCGAAGCTTTCTCGATAAAATGCGTTTACGGAATTATTCGGAGCCTGAATAAAAGCTTATAATGGCTTTACAATAATCCTATTGGCGATATTATGGCAAAGAGATACGAGTTGCCCAATCTTCCGTACGCTTACGGTGCCCTGGACCCCTACATATCGGCGCAGATAATGCAGCTGCACCATGGCAAGCACCACCTTGCATACGTCAACGGCGCGAACGCTGCGCTCGACAAGCTGGAGAAGGCAAGGAAGGGAGAACTTCAGATAGATGTGAAGGCGGTTCTGCGCGACTACAGCTTCAACTTCGGAGGGCATGTGCTGCACAGCACGTTCTGGTCGTGCATGGCGCCTTCCGGAAAGGGCGGAGGCACGCCCGGAGGAGTGGTGGGCGACAAGATCAAAGAGGATTTTACGAGCTTCGACACGTTCAAGGCGCAGTTCAGCGACGCAGCGAAGACCGTCGAAGGCAGCGGCTGGGCGCAGCTCCTCTACGAGCCCGAAATAGATTCTCTTGTTATCGCACAGGCGGAGAAGCACAACATCGCGCACCTTGTGGGACTGCCTGTGTTGCTGTGCCTGGACGTCTGGGAGCACGCATATTATCTCCAGTACCTCAACGACAGGGGCAAGTTCGTGGAGAACTGGTGGAACGTGGTCAACTGGGACTATGTAGAGAAACGGCTCAGGTCGGTCAAGAAGTAGCGGGCATGTCGCATGCAGGAATTCGAACCCATACTAGCCAATGGCACGCGCTTTGACGTTACGGTAATCGCTACAAGAAACAAGAATTCCTATGCGAGCGTCAGGCACGGCACGGTCGTGATAAAGATCCCGCGTTGGCTGAAGGGCGACGAAGCCTTCAAGGTCGCCAATGAGCTGTACCTCAGGATGAAGAAGGGCATAGAGCGCAAGCCGAACCGCTACATAGACAGGAGCCTCACGTTCAGGGACGGCCAGACGATAAACGTGATGGATTCCAGCTTTTGCATGCACATAACAGAGGGCAACAGGCGAAGCGGCGCAGGGCGCGTGCGCGGCTCAGACATCTACATCTCGCTGCCTGAATCCCTGCCCCAGAGCACAAGGGACCGCCTGGTGGCGAGCATCACGAGAAGAGCTTTGTACAATCCGATAAAGGGCAGGCTTGCGGAATATGTGGAGGGCTGGAACCGGCTCCACTTCAACAGCGAGATAATGGACGTGAAGCTTCACGGAGGCTCGTCAAGATGGGGCGCGTACAGGCCCGACGGCGTTATATCGCTCAGCTTCAACCTCCTGTTCATGCCGAAGATATGCCTGGAATACGTTGTGGTGCACGAGCTCGCGCACACAAAGGTGCGAGGCCACACGCAGAGGTTTTGGGGCATTGTCGGCTCGGTGCTTCCAGATTATAAGGATAGAAGAAAGTTGCTGAACGAATACAGCGGATTCGATCCCAGCGGCCAAGGCGCGTGCGATTGTGAAAGATAGCGTTTTGGCACGCTTTATATACTTTTCATACTCTTGAATCTGCATGGATCTCTTACTTATCAGGATAGCCAGTGCAGTGCTCATAGCAGCGGCATACATGCTGTTCGACATATTCAACAACAGGAACGTGCCCGGAATGTTAGCCTATGCCACATTGGGATACGGCGCAGTGCTGACGCTGCTGTATCTCAGCACAACTGCAATACTCGTAAGCGCTGCAATCGCATTCGTCGTGCTCGGCATAGGCTACATGATATACAAGGCAGGCCAGATCGGCGCAGCGGACGTGATAGAATTCGCCGCGCTGTCGCTTATCATCCCGATCCAGCCATTGCCCCTGCTCATGAACAATCTGCGGCAGTTTGGAATTCCGTTTGTTGTGTCGGTACTAATAAGCACGGGTCTTGCTGCACTGGTCATAGTGCCGCTGTACTACATACCAAAGGCGAGGCGCACCAACAGGTTAATGCAGGTGAGCAAGGGCAGTATGCTCAAGGCTGCGACCGTCGCAGGAGCGTACCTGCTGTTTGCGGTTGCGCTCGAAAGGATAGGAGGGATTACCCTGCGCGGTTCGGTCATATTGGCTGTGCTGCTCATAGGCTCTGCAACAATAACGCTTTTTGAGGACCCGATAACAAGCGCGATGGTCAGGTACACCACAGTAAGCAAGTTTGATGAGGGGGACCTGATCGCGTTCAACCTGATGAGCAAGCAGGACATAGAAGCCACAAAAAAGAAGGTGAAGCGTTTCGACAGGCTTGTAACCCCGGAACTGATAAAGGAGATGCGCGCAAAGCACATCACCAGCAAGTTCCCGGTATACAAAGAGGCCTTGCCGCTTGCGCTGCCCATATTCATAGGAGTGGCGATCTCGCTGCTGCTAGGCAACATCTTCATCTTCATACTCCCTACCCTCTAATAGGGAGCCCGAAGGAATGCTTTTAATCCTGCGCATTGAGAACATGATGATACTATGGAGTACGCTAGAGACCATGTGAAGCGCTACTGGGGCTTTGTATACAAGAGGAACATAGGCGTATCGATGCTCGCTTTCGCGTTGATACTTGCAATAGGCACGGCATTCACAAACCTTATTGGAAACTCAATCAACAACGGGGCGCTGATAGAACTCATATTCTGGGACATACTGATAGTAATAGCAACGCTGGTGCTCGCGATAAGCTTTGCAGGAGCCCACATATCAAGCACGATGCTCATGAACGAAAAGGAGCACACTGCCCATTCGAAGCACGTAGGCGCATGGCTCGCGGTGCTTGTTGTAGGTGCGATAGTCTTTGTGGTGCCAATGCTGTTCTTCGAAAGCTCGATGGCGCTGATAGTCTTCATGTTCAGCTTCGGAGGGGTGCTCTGGGTCCTGTACTTCTCTGTGTACGCCATCTTCAAGCACACCTACCACGAGGTTGCGATAGCTGCCGTGACGCTCTGGATCGCTTTCCTGGTGAGCTTCATGGGCGTGAACAGCCTAGCCCCTGGCACTCCGATTGAAGCATACGCCCTGTTCATATCAACGGTGGTGGTGATAACCGTGGCCGGCATAACTGGAATGGCGATGCTGTTCAACTCCTCCAGGGAATTCACTGGAGAGTTCTTGGAAAAGATGCAGCCTAACCGAAGAGCCAGGACTGTGCTGAGAAGGCGCAGGGCACGCCGCTGACAGGCATTCGCGCAGATAAATAAGAGGGATTAAGTCGAGCCGTACTGCTCCTAGTGTGCGCATTACGTATTACGTGAATGTGCCAGTAAGAACAGTGTTGGCGGCCAGTATAAGCACGGTGTTCTGCGCTGATGTCGATGCCACAGTGGATCCGCTTGCAGCCCAGAAGAAGAAGCTATGCCCGAGCGCAGGCTGGGCGAATATTACGTAGTTGCCGCTGGGGAAAAGTGCGATGTCGTTGTTTGGATACGAAACGCCGTTCAGTACGATCGTGCCTGCAGTTGTGAGTGAGTTGACCTGAAAGTTAATGGTGTAGAAGCCTGTGCCCGAAGCGCCCACGGACTGAAGCGATGAGCCGGTTGTCCGATAGGTAGGGGCGTTGCAGGTCGCGGAAGTGCCGCCGCTGCAGAGCTCATACGTGACAATGAATGTTGAAAGGAACTGCGAGCCCGTGGGAATGGTGGCGCCTCCGGTTATGACGGCGTTGCACACAGCCTCTCCGCCAACGGGCACTAACGAAGGCGCACATCCACCTTGATTATAATTCGTCCCCGAGAACCCTGCATTCGTGATCAGGACGTTGAACGCATTGGCAGGGAAATACAGCGCCTGGCCTAGGTTGTTCTGGAACAGAAGCGTCAATGTGTTTGCATAAAATAGTGAGTCCAGGCAAGGAAGCAACGGGGCTATGCTGCACTGAGACGGGAGGTAGCTCTGAACCGGATGAGAAAAAGAGATTACCGCGACCATGGCCATAAACAGAGCCAATATCAACAGTGCCCAGGAATATGTGAGAAGGAACTCCAGTGAAGTCTGCTGCTTCATGTATGCACGGTAAGCAGAAGAAGTGCAACTATTTATGCGTTGCTGGATTGCGCAACGCATCTGGGCACCGAGAGGCCAGGCGAATTGCAAATCAGGAGATTGAAGCAAAGCGTTAAATTTTCATCTGCACAGGTCATGCACGTGAACAAGGCAGAGGCGATAATCAGGCTGACGCGCATCGAGCACAGCGTGATGCTAGCAATAGCGGTGATCGCAGCAGAGATAATCACGAAGGCGCTTCCTGGCGCACTGGCGCTCATGCTCAGCTTGGCGACTCCCATATTCATCAGCATGGGCGCGTTTGCGCTCAACGATTATTTTGACGTTGCTGCGGACACTGTGAACAAAATGCGCAGGCCGCTGGTTATCGGCGCGATGAGCAGGAAAGAGGCATTGGCAGTGGGCATTGGAACGCTGCTCATCGGGATTGCTGCGAGCGTGTTCATAAACATGTCCGCGCTCATCGTGGCGCTTGTTTTCGCATTGATAGCAGTGCTGTACAGCTACAGGCTGAAGGACATGCCGCTTGTAGGCAACGTCTTCATCGCGCTCTCCATGGCGATACCGTTCATATACGGAGATTTCGTAGTCTCGAATGCGCTCCAGCCAAGCATAGTGATGATATCCCTTGTCGTGTTCCTGGGCGGCCTCGCAAGGGAGATACATGGCATGATGAGGGACTATGCAGGCGACGCGAAGGCGCGCCATACCAAGAATGTTGTGCACCATCTGGGAATCGAGCGCGCATCGTATGCTGCGCTCATCCTATATGCGGAAGCGATAATCATAAGCGTGTACATGTTCTTCTCTACGGCGCCGTTCGCTTACAATGCCGTGTATGTGATACCCATACTTGTTGTTGATGCGGTGTTGCTGTACATCGCGATCGAGTATACAAGAAGTCCGTCTAGAAGGTTCTTCAACAGTGCGAGGAACATAAGCCTGGGTGCGATGGCGGCATCGATACTCATATTCCTTGCGGCTGCGCTCCTCTACGTCTACATCTAGAAGCAGAAGAAAAAAGGAAAGAACTGCGACGCGCCTATTGCTGCTCTGCGGGCAACTGCCTTGCATCTGCCTTGGTCTCGAAGTCGTCCACGCTGTACTTGAACTCCTCGTTGGACGATATCGTGCCTCTTGCCTTAAGCACTTCTCTCGCAAGCAGGTAGTACACGAAAGCGAGCGACCTTCTTCCGTGGTTGTTCGCAGGTATCACGAGGTCTACGAACTTCGTGGAGTTGTCAGTGTCGCACAGCGCGATGATGGGTATGTTAACCTTCGTGGCTTCCTTCACCGCCTGCTTCTCGTTCCTGGAGTCGCTGATGAACAATAGCTTGGGCTCGATGAAGTCCTCTCTGTTCGGGTTTGTGAACACGCCAGGCACCACCCTGCCCTTTACGAATTTAGCGCCTATGAGCTCTGCGAACTTCTGAGCCGGCGCTATTGCATATATCCTTGATGCGGTTGCTACCACATCTCCCGGCTCGTAGCGCGCAATGAACTTCGCCGCGACAGCTATCCTGGCATCGATGGTCTTGATGCCCAGCAGGTACAGGCCGTCGTTCCTGACCCTGTAGATGAACTTCTTCATGCCAGGGCTCTTCACCTTTGTGGCGAAATGCACACCAGCATCGCGATAATCTTCCTGATTTGCCAAGAGTTGCTCTTCTACCATGACATCACTTCATTTCACACTTCACACAAGCATCTGGGGCCACCGAGATTTTCAGGCTTTTGTTTTTGAATTCCCGGAGTGTATTACTCGCTCGGGTCTTCAGCACCCCATGCTGAAAGCCTACCAAACTAGCAGATGACCCCGTCATCGTAATCATATTCTACCAAACTGCATGAATTCGTCTATAAGCTCAATGTTGCTTATAAACATGCGCCTGCAGCAATAGCGCTTCACTCCAAGTTCATCGAGCACCTTTTCCGCAGACTCGTGCTCCTTGTTCACACGCTTATCGTACACTTCCCACTTGTCCGCGATGACCGCACCGCAGCTGAAGCACCTTATTGGCATCATCATGGTATCATCTATAGGATTTCTGGAACCTTGCTCTTGCCTTCGGACCCTTGAACTTCTTCGGCTCTACCCTTCTTGGATCGTCTACAAGAAGGAACCTGTCGTACATCATCAAACCTGAACGCAGTGTGTCGCCATCCGCGAAGTCCGAGATGCCCTTTGCGATGGCGCTTCTCACGGCCTGGGCCTGGCCGCTCTGCCCTCCGCCGTGCACGTTCAGGCTTATGTCTACGCCCTTTGCGAATTCTTCCGTGATGTTGGAAACGTGCAATGATTCAAGCATCAGCTTTCTGAGCTCGATGGGCTCCACTGTTGAAATGTCAAAGCCGTTTATCCTCACGATGCCGGTGCCTTTCCTTACAGATGCTCTTGCAACCGCATCCTTTCGCCTGCTCTTTACGAAGACGACCCTCTCGACCTTCTTTGATGGCTTCCTTTTCGCAGTCCCAGTTCCTGGTGCGGCAGCCCCAGCCCTCCTCCGTGCCGGAGCCTTGGGCTGCACTGTTGGCGCCGCCTCTTGGACGGGCGTTGTTACTGCTGTTGCTGCATCTACCATATAATCATCGTTTGTCATATCCAAGGAAGCGCGAGAGCTCCTCCATTGTCATATGAGGCATGTATATAGCATTCACGTCCTTTGTTTTTAGCTCTATGCGCTTCGTCTTCGCGAGCGCCGTCGGCGTGCCGATAAATACCATCAGGTGCCTGTAAGCTGTACGGCCGCCTGTCTTCGCATAGGGCAGCATGCCGCGTATTGCGCGCTTGACAAGCATGTCTGGCCTTCTCGGCCAGTATGGCGAATTCTCAGGATTCTGCTTCTCCTGCAGATTGATCCTTGTAACGTACTTCTTGACGATTGAATCTCTGTTGCCTACGATCACTGCGTGCTCGGCGTTTACCACTGCGATGCTCTTGCCTGCAAGAAGATCTCTTGCCACTGCACTCGCAAGCCTGCCGAGGATCTTGCCCTTTGCGTCGTACACGGAATAAGATGCATCAAGTTCTCGCATTGAATCACACTATTATGCGCGGCTTGCTCATGCCGAGCATGTCCTTGATATGGACAATCTTGCAGTTTGCGTCCTTCAGGTTCTTGCGCGCACTTGCAGAGAAGGATATCGCCGCGATGTTTACGCTGTGCGCCATCGGGCCCATTCCAAGCACCTTGCCGGGCACTATGACGTTTTCGCCATCCTTGGTATGCCTGCTTATCTTGTAGAGGTCCACGTTGGCCCTTTTTCTTGATGGCACTGCGACGAGCTCATACACCCTTTTGTAGAGCGGCTTGCGCTTCGCCTGCTGCGCCTTTCCAATAACGTCGAGCCACTCCTTGATGTCGCTTCTCTCTACGTTGAGCTTCTTCATAATAACACACGAAGTTAAAACAGGCGAATCCGCGGATGCAATCAGATAGCACTTAACAGCAAAGCGCCTGCCATCTACATTAACCTGAAGAAAGTATTTAAGGGTTTCTTGTGCCCTGCCCTGAAGCGCTATACGGGCGCTATGCCTATGTCCTGCACTTTCAGCTCGTTTCTGCCCTTCCAGAACCGCTCAAGGCGGGCTTTTGAGTCGGAATCTAGCGTCAACGCGGATATCGCGTCCTTTCCGCCGGCGCCCGGCAGTTTTGCCACGAAAGCGCCGTTCTTCTTGCTCTCCTCTATGAGCGCAGTGCAGTCGTCGGGCTCAACGCCCACGTTGCTCAGCTCTCCTAGCCGTTTGGTCAGAGCCCTTCCGCTGTCGAGCGCAGCCTTGAATGTTTCATAAGCATCTCGGTCGCCCTTCTTTATGACCCTGAGCGCTTCCACGGCCTTGCTGTTTTCTGCATTTATTTCCTTCACCAGCTTACCATACGCTTCTGGATTTTTCTTCTTGAACTCGGATACGCTGCCCACTGCTTTTGTTGTTATCATGGCCTCGCCCACGAAGTTGGCGAATGAGAGCCTGAACTCGTCAGGCATCTGGAATGGCTCTATTGAATAGTCCCACTTTCGTTTCACAAGATCAAGAAGCTGTGAGTTTGCATAATCAGCCGGAAGAGACTGCACGATCTCTGGGGAGTATCGAGTGTATATTATGCTGCCATGCGTTGCAGCAGCAATGTCAAAACCGCTGCCTACCTTACCAGTAGCAAGGCTGTGCGCCGTCTGCGCCAGCTTGTGCAGCGCGTCGTCCTTTTTCGGTTCGATGCCAAAAGCATTGAGCAATGCGCTTACCGTAGCCACGGTAACCGCTGCGCTGCTTCCAAGTCCGCTCTTTGCCACCTTGCCCGCGGTAATAGTATAGGAGAAAGGTCCATCGTTGCTTGTGGTTATCCTGAAACCCTTTAGTCTTATTCCTAGAGCTGCAGCGTAACGCGACGCCGCCTCTGCTGCAGTCTTCATCAGAGCCAGTTCCTTAGGAACCTCCGCAGTTATCTTTCCAGAATCAAGGTCGATCGTACCCTTCACGTTGCAGTTCAGTTGTGGTGCAAGCAATTCGATACCGTTGCCTGCTATTTCCTGGGCATGCGCATTGACATATGCAGTTACAGAAGTCACGTAAGAAACATTAGGCCTTTCCAGCACGGAATAGCCACCTATCCACAGGATCTTTCCCGGGGCGCGTGCATTTATATCGAATCCCATGTCATCACCTATAGTATCATTTCGGTGCAAGTCTTTGTGAGTCTATCAGCGACTCGTCCTCGCCAAGCAGCTCTGGACCGTTGCCTATCCCCGCAACTACGATGCTTTCGATGCCTTCGATGCCTTTTAACTGGTTGATCACTTTGTCCTTGTTGCCCTCTATTGTTATGATATGGGCGTTTGCGCCTGCATCGAAAGTGTAACCGGCAACAGCCCTGCCCTCGTTCTTGTTGAGGTCCTCTATTGCGTACACTATCGCTTTTGAGTTGTCATCCATGTACATTATCGGAGGGGTTGTGTCAAGCATCGTCGCATGCATGTTGTTGCTCTCCTTCATCACAGTCTCAGCCAGCTTGGAGAGATCCTTGTCCCTCAGTGCAGCTCCTACGCTTGCAATGTGCTTGTCCAAGACCTTTTGCCTGGACTCGTAAAGGGGGCTTGTCTTTACTGTCTGCGCCATGCCTGCCCGTGAAGATACTTTCTTCTTGGCGCTTGACACTATCACTATTATGTCCTTCAGATCAGGCCAGTAACTGGCAGGATACAGCTGGTGTGCAAAGGAGTCGGAGCCGTCAGGTGCTGTGCCCTTCTCCCATTTAACTATACCACCCATCACACTCCTGCACGAGCTTCCGCTGCCCTGCCTTGCAATCATTGAAAGTTCCTTTTCTGAAATGTTAAGACCCAATGCCCTAGAAACTGCGTATATCAGCGTCGCTATGCCCGATGCACTCGAAGCCAGTCCGCTCGCAGTCGGAAAAGAATTTTCTGACACTACGAGGACGTGCGACTTGTTGCCGGCACGCTCTCTCAACTGGTTTATCACATAGAACCTTTCAGCCACATCCTTGTCGTTTAGATCCTGCTTCTTGCCGTTTATGTAAAAAGCATCCTCTGCGAGTTTGTCTGAGAACAACACGCTTGTCTTTGTGTAAAGGTTGAAGGGCACACCTTTGACCGCGGTTGTTTCGCCTTTTAATGTAAGGCTTATTGAAGAGTTACAGGGCAGGATGAGCTTATCGTCCCTTTTGCCCCAGTACTTTATCAGCGCTATGTTCGGCGTGCCTCTGTATGTCACAGTTCCTCTCATAACATCACTCGCGCATAGACTTGTCTTGCTTTAATAATAACATTGAAGGTTTTATTCCTTTGTCCAAATAAGCCAGCATTTCATTCTGCCATTCCTTGGCCTTTTCCGTTTTTTGGTTTAAACTTCCGTATTAGAGTGGCAGTATCCATTCGTATGTTCTTTGGCGCACTGAAGAAGTCGACAACCTCCAAAGCCGCATCTATTTCGTTGCCTGTAACTGCACCTACTTTTGCATCGGAGTCTGGCCGCTTCACTTCACAAGCTTGTATGTCTGCCGCTTTTACTCCTGGAAACCGTAGATAGACCAGCAACCTGGCAAGATCTGCCTCGCACAGCTTTTTATGGGCAAGCAGGGCATGGTAGAATCCTTCCTGCTGCCTGAATAGATCGGCAACAACAGGGAAGAACCACTTGGGATACATACTTGGGCGGTTTTTAATGTGTAGTCTTATTTCAGACTTCTTCAGGACACTGATGCGCTACCATATCGTCCTGAAATTAGGCACCGCATATTTCAACAGCAACGCGACATTTTGTGCAAACCCCTCGATCTGACGGTACGCAAACCGCAATACACACTTCAATCCGTACAGACCAAGGATCAGGCA
>CAISDH010000016.1 GCA_903884115.1 uncultured Microcaldota archaeon
AAACTCAAAATAATCAAACCGACTTTAGATAAGCTAGTCGAAAACAAACTTGTAGCTGGTATTGTTGGTCGAGGATCTTATTTTGACGTGAACGGTTACCCTGATAAAAGGGATGATGTAGACCTGATGTTTCTTCTAAACAAGCCATCAAATGAAAGCAGAAAGAAGATTGTGGAACTGCTCCAGTCCGCACCAAAAAGTGCCACTATAGACATAGTGCAAAGAAAGGAGAGAATAATAAAGAAAGGCACATCAAAATACCTAAGATTCAGCATAATTATGATGGCTCAGGAGCAGGCAAGGCATTCACTCGGGATAAAGTATGAAAGATACGTTCTGGAAAGAGGTGTCGGAATAGCCATTCCAAGTCTGACCAAGAAGGCCTCTGAGGTACTATCTCACCACTTCGCATCCTTACTTCCTACGCACGATGTGAGGCTAAAACACCACATTTCCAAACTTCCGCCAAAAGCACTGTAAACACTTGCTATGGTTTTGCAGAAATGTGTCTGTCATCTATCCTTTCCGATTCCGTGACTGCTGTTCTTCTTGGTGAATTTGCTCTTTATCATGCTGTATGCTAGTCTGTTCTCTCCATGATTTGTATACCTCATTGGCGTTCCTATCACTGCTTTGCACTCTCTGCATTTTAATTTGGGCATGTCATCCGTATCCTGTATGCTTTTGTCGCTCCGTATCGAACTGTATTTTGCAGGATAAAAGATACGATCCACATAGCACCTTTTCAATGCGCCTCTGGGGAAATCCTTCTGATAAATTAGGAGCAGGGCGTTGCAAGAACCGCAATATATGTCGATGAGCTTTGTTTTGCCCCCTCTGGTTTTCCTGTACCTGTCCTTCCTGAAGTAGTATATTGGAAGATCTTTCGTTTTGGAGCCTTTCATGCTACGCTTTCACAAGAAACAAACTTAATACCTTTACACTGCTCTCGCAGCGCTGCTTGTACGCGAAAAGCCATAGCGTATGATGAAAGTAAAGAGCCGTATAAACAACGTGCGAAGATATACAGGAAGCTATTTAATGGTTTTAGGTCATAACTGTTGCTAAGGTGCGCATGTCTCGTTTGATTAAAATTGTGCATTCCTTCTTTTACCTATTCCTTTCCACCTCCTTTGGAAACACAACACTGTCTTTCTGTCCACTAGGGTCACTTCCAGTGGTGCTGGTATGGTGATTTTAGATGGTATCTCAACAATTATAAAAAAATTATATGTCGTTGTGGTTCCGGGCATTGTACTAAACTCAGTGTCTAAAAGGTCTACAAGGGCGCAGCCTGCATCAAGACATAGCGTGTTCTGGTTCTTTGAGAAAGAGAAAGAAGAAACGACGGCATTCAGCGTGAAGCATCCTGAAGCAAAGGTCCGGAGCAATTGTTTTGTGTGTATTACATAAAATGGGGGAGATTGTAAATGAACAAAGAGAAAAATGCAGTGGAGACTCTAGGGAAATGCGAGGATATACGCATCCGGCTTGAACCTGAACAAAGGTTGCGCATCGAGCAGATATCGCGGATCTCACAGCGGTCTGGCCTGACGCCTGCAGAAGTCGAAGAGGTGCTGAGAAAGGCGAGAGAGTCGCTGGTGCCCTTGACAAAAGATGTGGATGTTGTCCAGGACGACGGGGCCACCAAGACCTATCACGTATCCCGCTCTGGCGTAGGCCCGCTCAATACCGATATGGGCAAATTCTGGCTGTTCCATATCGAAGTAAACGACGAATGGAAGACCTATGATGTGCTATACAAAGGCGAACTCGACGACAATCAGATGCCAATATTGGATGGGCGGCCTCTTCTTCTGAGGATAGACAGCGCATGCTACACAGGGCAGATATTCAATGACCGGACCTGCGACTGCAAGCAGCAGTTGGACGAAGCAATGCGCATGCTTGAGGAGAACAGGGGAGGCATGATAATCCACATACCGGAGCAGGACGGCAGGGGCAACGGTGTCGCCGTGAAGCTTGCAACGCTGGCATTGCAGGATTCCCTAAAGCTTAACACCGTGGAGGCTGCGCTTGCAATACTGGAGGACGAGCTGAATCTGGACAATAAGGATGCGCCTCAGGACCTGTGCAAGAAGATCGATGCAAGGACTTACGGCGGTGCAATCGGCGTTTTGAAATTCTTCAACTTTGAAGGGGGGCCCATCCAGGTGATGACAAACAATCCCGATAAGATGAAATGGTTTGACGATAACGGCTACACGCTAGAACGGATCGGGATGACAGTCGAGGAGCCAACAGAGCATAACTGGCGAAACTTGGTCGCAAAAAGCAAACTCCTGGGCCACGAAGGCCTTGTCAGTGTCGAGAGCTTTAGCGATGAAAACCTTATTAGGGACAAAAAACTTATTAGAGACTGATCTACATGAGTGCCGTGAAAGCCCTATTGGACAGGATGAGGGAGCAGAATACGCTGGTATCCTGCGGCCTGGACCCTGACCTGAGCAAGATGCCCCTGGAGATTACCGCAAAGAAAGAGGCTTCCGAGGCCAAAGCTTTCGAATTCCTAAAGGATGTAATAGACATAACCGCTCGGCACGTCTGCAATTACAAAGCAAACAAAGCATTCTTCGACGTATTCGATGATGGAAGGAAGCTGTTGCACAACGTCATAAGGTATGCACATTCAGAACATCCAGGCATTCCCGTATTTGTTGACGCAAAAGTGGGCGATACTGAAAACACCCTCAAAGCATACATGTCCAATATTCTTGGAGATCTTGAAGCCGACGGGATAATGCTGAATCCCTACATGGGCGACGACGTTTTCGCTTATGCAGGCGACTACAAGGATAAGGCGCTGCTCGTCCTCGTGCGCACCAGCAATGCAGGCAGTTACATCATACAGGATGTGCCGCTTGCCAACGGCATGAACCTGTGGGAGCACGTTCTGGATCTTGCAGTAAATCGCTGGAATTCGCATGGCAACCTCATTCCCATACTCTCGTCTACAGTGGATATTGATTATAGAAAAGCCAGGAAACTAATACCGGACAACATGCCCATCTTGCTGGCCGGATATGGTGCTCAAAAAGGTTCACTGTCCCAGCTAGACGTCTTGCTTAACTCCGAAAGATCCGGCGTGTTCATCAATTCCTCGCGCCTTCTGCTGTATCCCTATGAAAAAGAAGACCGGGAGTGGAGGGAAAAAATCAAGGATAGCGTAACTGAAATGAAGAAAGAGATCAATTCATTGCTAAAAATCTGACAGTACCAAAACAGATATATATTTCGGATTCCAAAACGGCATCATGGCTTATAAGAGCATAGTGCTGTCTGGTTATCCTGGTGCTGGAAAGTCTGCACTGGCATCTGCGCTATCAAAGGAGTACGGCTGGCCTGTCTATTCAATTGGAGGGTTGTGGCGGGAAAAATACAAGGAAGAGCACCCAAAAAAGGACATCACATTTGAGGAATTCTGGAGCAGGACAACTAAAGGTGACAACATAAAAGTCAATGAGCGAGCAAAGTCAATATCGGAAGAAGGACGTGCTATCATAGATTCCAGGTATGTCAAGTCTCTCAGTGGCGATGTCTGCCTGTTTGTGCTTGTCACTGCGGGCATAGCTACAAGGGCTGAAAGGGTGAGCGGCCGCGAAGAGTACAAAGGCATGTCTGCACAATTGCTAATCGAAATATTGAAAAGGCGTGAAGAAGACGAATTAAAGCGTGGGCACGAACTCTACGGCAACGAGTATGATTATCGCGATCCACAAAACTACCATCTTGTTTTGGATACCGAAAAAATGACTGTGGCACAAGAAGTCGCCGCGATACGTGCGGCAATGGAAAAATAGACGCAATACGTCTGCACGCAATCCTCTCTTTGTTCTTCTTAAGAAACACATATATATTTCAGATTTCAGAACAGCATCATGTTTAAGTTCAAGAGCACCGGCCCTGATCATAATGTGGTGATTTCAGATTGGTGGGCAGGTGTAGTTGTTTCAGGCCCTCCAGGTACTGGGAAGACCACACTAACAGAAGCACTCCAAAAAGCACTCCGAAATCAAGACCAAAATCAAGAACAATCCGAAGCCTGGACCATCATATCTGCAGGCCGTATATGGAGGAACTACCTATATCCCCAATACATGAAAGACCATCTTGAAGAGGCGGGTCTCACATTTGATGAATTTTATTCTCGCTCTACGCCTGCAGACAACAAAATAGTAGACCAATTCATGCTGGACCTGGCCAAAGACGCCGACAACCAGGCTAAGGACGAACTTGTAAAGGGCAGAGGGCCCGTAGAAGGTGGCATCTCCAAAGAAAAATGTGTCATCATAGACGCCCGGTTCGCCAAGAATTTCGAAGAGCTTCATCACATTCTGCGAGTGTCTATTGCTGCTCGTATAGAAGTAAGGGCCAAGAGGGTGCGCAACCGCGAAGAATATGAAGGAAAGTCCGAAACAGAGATAATTGGATTACTGCGGGCTCGTGAAGATACTGAAATCAAGAAGGGGCAGGAACTCTACGGCGAAAGTTACAACTATCGCGATCCCGAGAACTATCAACTTGTCATAGATAATTCTGAAAACATGACTGTAAAACAAGAAGTTGAAAAGATAATCGGACTAATGAGAGA
>CAISDH010000017.1 GCA_903884115.1 uncultured Microcaldota archaeon
ATATGATGAGGCAACGAATAAAGGCGGCAAAGTTGATCCGAAAGTTATGCAGGTTGCGTGTCGGATGGCTAAAGGGATAGCCGCGGAGGCCAGAGTAGAACTTAAGGAATATCAAGACCATAAGAAAGAGCTGGACATCTACGAGAAAGTCAAAGAGTATGCAGTCCATGTGCCTGTCGAAAATATCAACAGCAAACGCGATTCCATAAACGCAAGAGCTCATGAGATTATCTCAGAAGCAAACAAGTCAAGACAGACGCTGAAAGCGCAAGCAGAAAAGTTAAACCAGAAGCTGCTGACAGAAAGTTTAGAAAAGTTTACCACGGTGCAGCAGAGGCAAGAAGCTTTAGAAGAGGACGTAAGCAAACTATTGAGTCCTCTGCCGAATAAACCAACTCGAAAGTCGGTAGAGCAAACAAATGAAGGGCACGCAATGCCCAGGGCGCCTGAAGCTGTGTTAGAACAGTTAAAAGCCCATCGTGCATCTAAAGAAACACTTACCGTGCAGGCACCTAAAGCCAGAGCGGCGTCAGAAGTAGATGTAAATACAATGCTGGGCTACCTGGAAAACCTCAAAAGCGATGTCAATAATGCAGAGCGGGCATTAAAGGAACGTGCAAAGCAGTTTGTGGAGGCATCCGCCTGAGCGCAGGCTAGTTGCGGACTGTGAAGTCATCGGCGCAGTAGGCGCCTCCAGCTTCACTGCGAGCGCGGAATTGATAACAACACTATAGGATAAGTGTAAGATAAGTAGCACTGGCTGATTACTCCGCTTCGGCGCTTCTTCTCAGCCTTCTCTTCACGTGCTTCAGGCCCGAGAAGGTGTCCCTGTCCAGCTCCTCCAGGCGCATCGCTATGTACTTCGCCTGGCCTTCGAGCGCTGGAACGCGCACGTACTTCAAGGCGTTTACCTGGCGCTTGACCTTCTCTATTGCTGTAACCAGCCTCTTCAGGCCCTGTTCCCTCTTCGCGACCTCTATTATAGCATCAAGTGCGAGGGTGAACGAGTCTTGCACGTCGTCGGTCGCCATGCTCGTCGATAGTGCGCCATATCTGCGCTCCTGAATTTTAGCATAGTTGCTGCTGTAATCTATTTCAGGGATCTTTACGCCCATTATGTTTCTCTGCTCTATCTTCATGAGCTCAAGTTCTTTCACTCCGCTGGCTGTCCTTTCAAGCTCAAGTTCTCCCACGTACGCAATGCCTATCGCCAGGGCCTTGTACGCGCTCTGGAGCTTTTCCTGCATCTGCGCCCTATCCGCTGATGAATCTTCTAACAGCTTCAGGAATTCGCGCACGAGCACCTGCTGCTTGCTCGTGAGCAGGTCATGGCCTTTCTTTGCTATCACTATGTTTTTCTTTGTATTTATCAGGTTTATGCGCGTTGGGCTCAGCATCATGTTTATCGCTTGTAGTACTTTTCGATGTATGCGCTCTTTATCCTCGTGAGCTCCTCCTTATCGAACATTGACAGAAGATCCCAGCCTATGTTGAGCGTCGTCTCTATGTCCCTGTTCTCTGTAAATCCTTGGTTCAAGAACCTCTTCTCGAACTCTTCGCCGAACTTCAGCGAGCGCTTGTCTGCAGCGCTGAGCGCTTCAGAACCTACAATTGCGCTGAGGTTTCTTGCTTCCAATGCCTTTGCATACGCACCAATAAGCTGGTCTGTTACTCCTCTATGGTCCTCTCTTGTCTTGCCTGCTCCTATGCCGTAGTTCATTAGCCTCGACAATGACTTTGAGCCTCTCGGGCTCGGGTTTATTGGCGGGTACACTCCTTTGTTGGCAAGTTCCCTGTCTAGGAACATCTGCCCTTCTGTTATGTATCCTGTCAGGTCTGGTATTGGATGCGTCAGGTCATCTGCTGGCATAGTCAGGATGGGCAGCTGCGTTATGCTTCCCTTCTTTCCTTCCACAATGCCTGCACGTTCATATATGCTTGAGAAGTCCGTGTACATGTAGCCAGGATAGCCTCTTCTGCCTGGCACTTCCTCCCTTGCGCTCGATACTTCTCTCAACGCCTCTGCATACATCGTCATGTCCGTCAGTATCACGAGCACGTGCATGTGCTTCTCAAATGCAAGGAACTCTGCGGTCGTGAGTGCCAGTCTTGGGGTCATGATCCTCTCTACGCTCGGATCGCTCGCGAAGTTGATGAATGCGACTGTCCTCTTGAGTGCGCCTGATCGCTCGAAGTCTCGCATGAAGAACCTGGCATCTTCCTGCAGTATTCCTATGCCTGCAAATACCACTGCGAATTCCTCTTCGGTGCCCTTTACCTTCGCTTGCCTGGTTATCTGCGCAGCGAGTTCGTTATGGTTTAGGCCTGCACCTGAGAATATCGGGAGTTTCTGGCCCCTGACCAGCGTGAACAATCCATCTATCGAGGATATGCCCGTCTGGATGAAATCCCCTGGCATTGCGCGCGCCATGGGGTTTATCGGTTCGCCGTTAACGTCCCTTTTCTCTTCTGGTATTATCTCTGAAAGTCCGTCTTTTGGCTTGCCCTTGCCATCAAGCACCCTGCCCAGCATGTCCTCGGAAACGCCTACGCGCATCGTTTCGCCCAGGAAGCTGACCGAAGTGTCTTTGATGTTCAGGCCCTCTGTCGAGCCGAACACCTGCACAACCGCTTTGCCTGCGCTGCTCTCAAGCACCTGGCCCAGTACTGAATTGCCGTTCTGCATGTTGACGCGCACAATCTCGTTGTAAGCTGCGTGGCGCACATTCTCAACAATGACCAACGGTCCCTGGATGCTGTTTATCGTGTTGTACTCTATTGCGAACTTCATATTGTTCCCTCTTTCTTCACCAGGGCGTCAACCTCTTCACTGATGCTCCTCTTTATTTCAGACGCTTCCTTCTCTATGTTCTTCTCGTCCACTTCTTTCATCCTTGCAATCCTTGCCCTCGCCTTCATGCTCATCAGACTGTCCATCCTTGCGCCTGCCTCGAGAGCGCTGGCGGTCTTCTTATAGAAGTCGAGTATCGTGTCGAGCATTAGGTACTGCTTCTTCATGCTGGCGTATGCATCAGCAGGATCGTACGCGCTCTGCCTTAGGAAGTCCTCTTTGATCACTCTTCCGATATCAAGAACCATCTTCTCGCTGTCAGGCAGCGCGTCCTCTCCTACGAGTTGCACTATGTCCTTGAGCTCGGCATCGTGCTGCAGAATCCTCATGGTCTCATTCCTCGCAGCGGTGAATTCTGCCGATACGTTCGATGCATACCACGGGTCAAGCACGCCTTTGTATCGCGAGTAGCTTAACAACCAGTTTATTGCTGGATATTGGCTTGCGCTCGCAAGCAATGGATCAAGCGCCCAATACACTTTGACTACACGGAGCGTGCCCTGCGATACCGGCTCGGATATGTCTCCTCCTGATGGTGAGACTGCGCCTATGGCGCTAACAGAACCAGTTCTGCCTCCCAGCGTGGTTACTCTGCCTGCGCGCTCATAGAACTCTGCGAGCCTCTTGGAGAGGTATGGCGGATAGCCTTCTTCTCCAGGCATCTCCTCAAGCCTTGCCGATATCTCTCTCATGGCTTCCGCCCATCTTGATGTTGAGTCTGCCATAAGCGCTACATCATAGCCCATGTCCCTGAAATACTCTGCAATTGTCATGCCGGTGTAGATGCTTGCATCACGCGCTGCTACGGGCATGTTGCTGGTGTTAGCCACAAGTACTGTCCTTTCCATGAGTGGCCTGCCGTTCAACGGATCCTTGAGTTCTGGGAATTCCGTTAGCACCTCTGACATCTCGTTGCCGCGCTCTCCGCAGCCGATGTACACGATTATGTTGCTGTTCGCGTACTTCGCGATGCTGTGCAACGTCACAGTCTTGCCCGATCCGAACGGGCCGGGTATTGCGGCGACTCCTCCTTTCACTAGCGGAAACAGCGTGTCTATGAGGCGCATGCCTGTGATGAGCGGTTCAGATCCGTCTAGCTTCTCCTTGTACGGCGACGGCGCCCTCACCACTCGCTTCTGCAGCATCGTGAGCTCGACCTCGCCATTTTTCGTCTTGACTCTTGCTATCGTGTCCGCCACTCTGTGCTCGCCCTCATCTATCGCGACAAGAACGCCTCCCATTCCTGCGGGCACCATTATGTAGTGCTTTATCAGAGGCATCTCCTGCACATAGCCCAATATCGTGCCTTCGCTGACATGCGTGCCATTCTTCAGTTCCTTGTTCGCTATGAAATTCCAGCGCTTGTTCCTGTCTATTGACGGAGCTTCTACGCCGCGCTCTATGAACGTGCCGCTTTTTGCCTTTAGCACATTGAGCGGACGCTGCACGCCGTCATAAACAGAGGTAAGTAGTCCCGGACCGAGCTCCACATAGAGCGGCCTTCCCGTGCTCTCGACTGGATCCCCTGGCTTTATTCCGCTAGTGTCCTCATACACTTGTATCGTAGCGGTTTCGGCCTTCAGCTGTATTATCTCGCCTATGAGCCTGTTCTTGCCTACGCGCACAACATCATACATGCTGCTGCCGTGCATGTCTCCTGCAACAACAAGCGGTCCAGCTATTTTACTTACATAACCCACAATATCACCGTGATATGTCTATTCCGATCGCCCTGACTATGAGATTTCTCAGCGCGTCCCCATGGCCCTCTTCTTTGTATGCGGGAACCGGCACGAAAATCGGCATCGCGCTGGAATCTATGGCATTAAGCACTCTTCTGTTGGTGATCTGCCCTATGAGCTTCTCGGCTATGACCACAATTCCTATGCTGTCATCCTCTAGCAGCTTGTTTATCGCCGACTCTGCCTCTTCTCCATTTCTTGCGATGAACGTTCTCTTTATTCCGGCGAATGCAAATCCAGTGCTGAGCAGCGCATCGCCTATGACTGCTATCTTCTTCATTTTCACTTGTTCCATGTTATCAGTTCACTCAATTCCTCGCTTGAAAGGCCGTGCTGCTTGCCTTCCACCAGTGTTCTTAGCGCGAAAACCTCCATCTCCTTTATGTATGCATAACCTGCAAGCGCTCCGAACGAGAGCATGCTGTGCCTGAGCAGGTGCATTGCCTTCTTGAAAAGTGAATTGCGCATCGCGATCTCGAATCGCAGCATCTGGGTTCCTTTGCTCTTCTGGTACAGTTTCAGCGCATCTTTCAGGTCGAAGCTCTTGACGCCTGTCGCTATGTCATCGACGCTTTTTGCGCCCCTGAACAGGGCCATGAGTGTGCTGATGGGGGTTTTTCCGTTGCCTATGAGTGACGACATGACCTCCTGATCTGAAAGCCCGTAACGCTTCGCACGCATCATCGTCAGCACATTTTTCATCTCTATCTCATTCTTGATGAGCGTTGCTGCCTCTTGGCTTGTCTTATACAGAAGGCTCGAAGAGCTTGAAATCATCTCATAGAACTGCTTGTCGATCTCGTTCTCTGCCCCAAGTATGTCCTTGTTCTTGCTGTATAGTGACATTGCACGGCTGATCAGCTTCTTGTAAGGTATTGCTCTTGCTATCTTCGCAGCGAGCGATTCGACGTCGTTCTCGCCCTGAAATGCTTCACGCATGAAAGCCTTGCTCATGTGCCCTGTCTCTACGAGGTAACGCTCTATCTCATCGAAGCTCCTCTGCTTCGCCTTCGCATCAAGCATCAGCTTGACATTGCCTATCTCGAACTTGCCAATGAACAGCAGTATGAGCTCCTTCTTGGGTCCTGGCGTTATCCTCTCCAGCTTGTACAGGTTCTTTGCGAGGTTGCTGCTCAGCGCAAAATCCACGAGCTCTCCCCTGATGTGCGCGCCGCCGTACTCCTCTATGTTCTTCATGTAGCTGGTCTGCAGCAATTTTGCAAGGATCGATTCGACGCTATCCAGCTGCGTGAGCTCGTCCATTGTGCTTCTTGGTATGAGCTCCGCCTCCATCACCTTTACTCTTGTGCTGGAGTATGAGTACATCCTTGCCTCTCTGTATCCTGCCATAATTCATCTCGCCTTTTTCCGCGTCGCTTTCTTTGTTTCTGTTCTTTTCGCTGTGGCTTTTGCGCCGCGCTTTCGCGCTACGACTTTAACATCTCTATTGATCTCTGCTTCTATCTCCTTGCCTAGATGGTGCTTCCTGGTGATCTCGGACATGGTGGCCGTCATCACATCCTCTAACGATGAACCGACCAGCACATCAAGCGTTGCATCGATCTTCATGCGCTTGTCTTTGGAGTAGATCACAAGCCCGTTCACATTCGCGCGCTCTATCTGTGCGCCTGTGTTCTTGACGAAGTGCTCGTCGTTCTTGTTCACCTGCACCACAAGCTCATTTGCAGGTGCCATGTCCTCTGCCTTTTTCATCGCATCTTTGAAAAGTCTGCTGTAGTGCTCGCTCTTCTTGAGCCTGTTGGCAAGCTCGCCCTGTATTGTCTTGGACTCTCGCCTTATCGACTCGTCCATGGCTTTGAGCATGCTTACCTGTGTGGTGCGCCCGATCTCCGCTGCCTGGTCCAGCCTCAAGCGCGCTACCTCTTTTGCGGTTTCTTTCTCGTAGTCGCTCTCTATGGCCTTCGCTTTCTGGAACGCTTCATCGAGAATGCTCTTGATCACCGGCTCAGCGGAATCACGGATGCTAGCAGCTTCGCTTCTAGCATCTGCCTCTATGCCCTGCTTTATTTCGTCCAAAGGCATTGGCTTACCCCCTGCTCATATGATGCCTGCACCTAGCAGTATCAACACGGCAATCACAAAGCCGAATATGACCAGAGTTTCTGGTATGACCAGGAACAGCATAGCTATGCCGATCTGATCCGGCTTCTCTGCCAACAATCCGATGCCCGCGCTTCCGACAGAGGCCTGTACCATGCCTGTGCCTATCGCGCCGCCCGTTATTGCCAATCCCGCACCTATTGCTGCAACTGCAGCAGCTAATTCTATAGTCATTATCTCATTCCTTTGTATAGCGTCTAGTGAAATGATACGGCTCGAACTTCTCTCCGCCGCCAGTGTAAAACTTCGAGAAGAACTCTATGAAGTTGAGCCTTGCAGCCTGCACTATGCCCTCGAAGATCGAGAGCAGCATGTTCATCATATGCAGCAGCAGGAACAACGCAGCAAACAATATGAACGGGATAATCCCTCCGCTGAGCGAGGGCGTGAATGCCTTGTCTATAAGCGACGCGATTATTATGCTTGCAAGTCCGAAGCCGAATATCCTTGTGTAGCTCAACGTGTGTGTGATCAGGTTTGTGAATTCTACGGCTTCTATTCCGCTAAGCGCTACGGTTATGAGCGCAGCCACAATTGTTATCACAGTAGCCGGCATTGTATTGCTGCTCATGAATCCGAACAAGCCGCCTCCGACAGCCAGCGTTCCAGCTATCATCACGATTATTGATGTGAGCTTGCTTATTGCCAGCTTCATCTCGTGGTGCCTGTACTTGTTGACGAAACCGAACGCTAAGCCTACGACTATCTGTGTTATTCCCATAAGTATGGTCAGCGTTAGCAGGCCTGGCACGTTGTTGATCCAGTCTATGAACATTATTCCTTTGAATGCTGCCAGCGATATCCCGAAGAACTGATTGGAAAGAATTCCGAATACCATTATTGGTATCGACGCCAGCTGCCACACCCTTGCCACGCTGTTCATGAGCCCCTCCTCTGGGAACTTCCTGACCAGTATGGTGGCGAATATGAGCGACATCACACCATAGCCGAAGTCGCTGACCATCATGCCGTAGAACACCAGGAAAGACAATATGAAGAACCATGTGGGGTCTATCTCGTCGCTCCTAGGCAGTGAATAGAACCCAACGAGGTAATCGAACGGGCTGAACAGCCTCGGCCTGCTCATCAGCGTAGGTGCTAGCTCGCCGTCGTTTATCTCCTCCATCTGGCACTTCTGCTTGGTCGCGTTCTTTATGCGCCTGTATAACTCTTGCATGTTCTTCTTTGGCACCCAGCCTTCCACTACAAATGTGTGCTCTGTCTTCTTGAAGTTTGAGCTTATCTGTGATCTGTCGTACTCGGAATCGAGCATCTCTGCAAGGCCTGCGATCTCTATATAGTGCTCCTCTCCTATCTTGGCAAGCCTGTGCTCTATCTGCTTTATCTCATCTAATTCTGTATGCTTCTCCTTCTCGAGCTTTAATATAACGTCTTTCGGCTTCGCATTGAGATTGCCTTCTGTTATGTCCACCTCCTCCATTGAGAGGGGCTGCACTATCTCGTCAAGCGCGTTCCTCTGGGATGCGTCGAAAGCAAGGAAAAGTACCAGTTTATTGTCTTTTCTGCTTTCTACTATCTCGCTCCTGATCCTCTTCTCAGAGATCAGATGCTTTAGCTTGCTAGTGCTTGCAGGGTCTGCGATAAACGCCCTGAATGCGAGCCCCTTGCTTCCAAGCTTTCCAAAGTCAACATTCATGTCCTCAAAGAGCGCCGCCGAGGCCAGCCCGCTCTCCAGACCCTTTACGTGCTCAGCGAGAGTTCTTTTTTTCTCAACGAGCGAATTTATCTCCTCGACCTCCTTTGTTGCTTTGCAACGCTTCAGAAGCTCTGCCTGCTCTAACTGCTGCACTTGCTTGATCTTATTATTCTTGTTCTTGGGTGCCTTCAGGAATGAGAGTGCGCTCCTGAACTTCACGAGAAGCTCAGACACCTCTGTTATCTGGTTGAGCACCTCATCGTCTTCCAAGCCAAGGCCGCTCCTCTTTATCTCGATCACGCCCATTTGTTGGAGCTCCCGTATTATCTGATATTTATTGCCCGCTAGCGCGACTATTCTTATCTTTTGCATTGGCACTGTGCGTAGCATATCATGCACCAAGTATTAGTGACACCAGTTCTTTGAGCACGCGCTCCCTGCCTTCCCCGCTGAGCTTCCTGGCTTTTATCTCACTGGCGGCCTTCTCTGCTTTCCTGATCGCCTCCGCCTTTTCTTTTTCGAGTTCCTTTGCAGCGCTGCTTATATCTTTCTGCTTCTTTTCCTTTGCGCTCGCAATGGCCTTCTCCGTGATCTCTGCAGCTTTCTTTTTGGCATCGCTGATTGCCTTTTCTTTAGCTTCCTTTGCAGCCTCTACGGTTCTGGCTGCCTCCCCTTCTACACGCTGAACCTCATTTATTGATTCAACATGTTGCTGCACATTCGTAGAATCTCCGTGCTGCTGCTGCATTTTATCATTCTCAATATACTCCAACCCGTAAAGTATATAAGCCAGCACGTTGCACGGGTGTGTCCGCAAAACTTTTATATATTTAGTGTCATAGACTATGATATCTGCTATATTTTTCTGTGAGCTTCGTGCCCTCTTATGCCCGAGAGTGCTTCATACCATGTTCTGCACCCTATCTATTTGGATTTGTGACATGCACAGCAATTATATCTCCTGGTCATAATAAACCAAAAATTTAATTTAACATATAATAGTGCTACATATGCATTCCAATTGCGTATTATAGTTCAAGTATCTATATATGTGCACTCTCCCATAAGATATACGGGTGTAGCATGTCTGGCCGGATAACAAGTTGCGTATGCCATATGTCTACTTTTTCCCACCACAATAAGGCATTACCATCCTATCCACCCACCCACCAGCATGCCACACTCATATCGGTGAGAGAATGAGCGCAAACGCAAAGAACCATAAGGATGCAAAGGAACTTGAGGCAATGCCGAAGTGCGAATACTGCGACAGGATATTCCCCTCAAGGTCGGCGCTGGTTACACATGACAGGGAGTGCGTAATTGTGGATATAGAGCTAAACAACTGCCAGATCGCTGCGATGCCAAAAGCAACAAGCGCCTATGGCCTGCTCTCCACGCCCATACTTGCAAGTGCGAGAATCAGATAAGCAACGGGAGTGCTAAAATTAACTATTCTGCCTGGCAGGAACCTTGACCTATCCCTAAGGCCGGAATAAATGCATAAAAGCTTTCTCAAGCCACTATTCCTGATTCAATGCCTGATTCAAAGCCGGAGCAGTTCAAGGTAGGCGCGTACAAGGTCGAGGGCAAGGTTGACTACGATGCATTTGCAAAGATGTCCGGAATCAAGCCGATAGACGATGAGCTCAAGCAGCGCATCGCAAAGTACACCGGCACGCTCCACTACATGCTGAAACGTAACATATTCTATGCTCAGCGCGACATGGGCTGGCTTCTTGACGAGTACGAGAAGGGCAATCCCTTCTACCTGTACACCGGCATAGCCCCTTCAGGCGCGATGCACCTGGGACATCTGATGCCTTTCATCATGCTGAAATGGCTGCAGGACAAGTTCCATGCTGAAGTCATCATCCAAATACCCGACGAGGAGAAGTACCTCGCCAAGGAAGGCCTTACCCTGGAGGGCATACATGACCTGGCCATAGACGACGCGCTGAACATACTGGCACTGGGGTTCAAGCCCAAGAGGACGAAGATATTCTTCGACACAGAGTACGCGAGCACGCTGTACAAGCAGGCGGTGCGCGTGGCGAAGCGCATAACCTTCTCAACTGTCAAGGACGCATTCGGATGGACTGGCGAGACGAACATAGGGGAGATCTTCTATACTAGCATGCAGGCCGTGCCCGCGTTCCTCAAGTCGGTTGAGGCGGGCCACAACGTCCCGTGCCTGATCCCTCTTGCGATAGACCAGGACGTTCACTTCCGAGTCGCAAGGGATGTGATAGACAAGCTGGGCTACTACAAGCCCGCGATAATACACAGCAAGTTCCTGCCGGGGCTCAGCGGCGCCTCCAAGATGTCCGCAAGCGACCCCAATGACACTATATACCTGAACGACGCGCCTGATGTGGTCAACAAGAAGGTAGGGCGCGCGTTCACCGGCCAGCAGGCCACCGCGGAGCTCCAGAGGAAATACGGCGGCAACCCTGACGTGTGCACCGTGTGCCAGTACTACAAGTACCTCTTCGAGCCCGACGACAGGAAGCTTGAGCAGATACTCGACGCGGAGCGCAGCGGGAAGATCCTCGCAGGGGAGCACAAGGCCGACCTTGCAAAGAGAATCAATGAGTTTCTCAGGAAGCACAGGCTGAAGAAAGCCATCATGAAGGAGAAGCTTGAGAGCTTCATGTTGAGGAGCTAATTTTATGGCAGCAAAGGAAGAGCTTGAGGAGTTCGGCATAGAGACCGCCAAGAGCACCAGCATGTACGTGGGCGCTCAACTGGCAAGCACCATAATCTCCTTTCTTGTGCTGATACTTGCGGCAAGGGTGCTAGGGCCTGCTGACTTTGGAATATTCATAATCGCGATAGCCTTCGAGACGCTGCTAGGTTTCGGAGGCAATCTCAGCTTCGGTTCGGCACTGCGCAGGATGCTGCCGCTCAACATGAACAACAAGAAGCGGCTCAGGAGCCTTCTGTGCAACGCCTATTTTGTCGGCAGCGTTACCGGCCTGACTATAACAATAATCGCATTTGCATTCAGCAGCGCGATTGCGACTGCAGTGTACCACAACGCGCATCTTGCGCTGCCCCTGCACATAGCGTCCGTCATGATCCTTCTTACGGTGCTATTCAACGTCGGGCTGTCTTCGCTGGTCGGGCTTGGCAGGATAAAAGACGCTGCGATAAGCGACCTGTTCTATTCATCCGCGCAGCTTGCAGCCGTGGCCTTGCTGCTCTACGCCGGCTACGGCATCTCGGGAGCGGTCGCGGGCATGCTCATGGGCTTCCTGGCCGGCGTTGCCGCAGAGGCGTTCTGTCTCAGAAGGGCGATAGGCAGCATAGCCTCGAAGCTTTCCAAGAAAGTAATAAAGCAGATACTGGGCTTCTCGCTGCCTGTTTTCGCATCCGACATATCCACGATGGGCCTCACTAACTTCGCAGTGCTGCTTCTCGGGGTGTTCGTCACGACAAGCATAGTCGGAAACTACGGCGCCGCGTTCAAGCTGGGGACTGCGTTCCAGGTGGTGACCGACTCAACGGCATTCATCCTGCTCTCTGCTTTTTCAATGGCGCTCGGCAGGACGAAGCTATCCGCGCACATGAAAGGCATATACGCCGACAGCGTGTACTATGCCTTCCTGTTCGTCCTTCCGATGCTCGCATACCTTGTGTCTAGCGCAAGGCCCTTCACGTACCTGTTCTTCTCGAACGAGTACATTCTCACGCCCTCATATTTCATCGTAATAGCCATAGGCATCACGATAGACGCGCTGGAAGCGTACGCCGGGAACCTGATGCTGGCGTACGGCCGTACCGGCATGTACATGCGCTACCAGCTTGCCGCGATAGCGATCAGCCTTGCTCTCATGCTCATACTCACGCCGTACTTCGGAGTGATCGGGGTGCTCATCCCTCTGTTCGTGGTCTCGCCTGTGCTCCTCGGCGTAATATACTGCATATCGCTGGAAAAGAACTTCAAGCTCACACTGCATTACAGGAAGCTCGCCGCCATAACGCTGGCAGCGCTGTTGGCCGCCATGCTGGCCGTGCTACTTCCGATGGAATTCCACTACGGAGGCCATGTGGCGCTTGTCGTAAACCTCCTGATAGTGCTGTTGGTGTACCCTCCGCTTGCTGCTCTCTTCAGGGGCATAACGGAAGGAAACATACTGTTCCTGAGGAAGTTCTCGAACCGGCTTGGTCCTATATCCCCGTTGCTGCGCCTTGTGCTCGCTTACACTGCATTGTTCGTTAGGTAAGCGGCATCATTGCCTGGTTGCGTGTGCCTTTGCATTGAACCTGAACAGGTTCTCGTAAAGCTCTGCCTGCTCAAGCGCATCGTCAAGGGCATTGTGGGTGTGCTTCTTCTTCGGCATTAGCTGTTCCGGTATGCATTTCTTCCTTGCATTGCCAAACTCCACGTTCATCATGCCCGCGTAGTAGGACTTCATGTCGCAGCCGCAAGGTCCGAACAGCTTCTTGAATCCGAATTTCGTAAGGTACCACTTCATGAACATCCAGTCGAACGTGCACCACGAGCAGAACACGGGAGTGCTGCCCTTTGACACGACGCCGACCCACTGCGCAAACTTCTCTATCGCCATCCTCGGCTCAACACCTTCCAGCTTGAGCCTTTTCATGGATAGCCCGCACACCTTCAGCGCCTGGTCGACATAGTTGTCGTTGAGCGGTTTCAGTTCAACGTAGAACTTCTTCTTGGTGTCGCCCACTGTGCACGCCCCTATCGACAACATGCTGTATTCTCCAGGTATTGGCCCTGAAGCCTCGACGTCTACCGATACGTACAATTCTCTTGCCATGCTCATAGTGCCACAGATAAGTTAAATAAACCACATGCAGCAACTTTTATATCTTCTATCACTTGAAATGGCTCTATGGTTAGAAACGGCTCCACAACGTGCTAAAATGATAAGAACCAAGATAATAGTGACGTACGGACCAAGCATGGCAAGCGACAGCACGCTTAAACAGATGCTGCAGTATGCGGACATAGTGCGGATAAATTTCTCACACGCTAAGAAAGAGGAACAAACCGCGCTTCCACACAAGATACGCGCCATGTCTGAAAAGATGCACAAGTATGTTGCACTGCTGGCCGATCTTCCGGGCGCCAAGGTCAGGGTCGGTCCGCTTTCAGAACCGATTTCAGTCAAGAAAGGAGACACCGTCATCTTCTCGTCCAAGGCTTCAAAAGGCGCTGTCGAAGTGATGCAGTATCCGAGCTTCAATAAGGACGCGAAGGTCGGCGCATACATAGACATAGGCGACGGCATTGCGCGGTTCAGAATAACCAGAATAGACGGCAATCGCATAATCTCCAAAGCTGTAGAAAACGGCCAGATAGCAAGCAGGAAAGGGCTGAATCTCATCGGTGCGGAAATGCACATCAAGGCGTTGACAGACAAAGACAAGAAGTTCGCGCGAATAGCAAAGAAGAACGGTTTCGACCTTATCGGCATGTCCTTTGTCAGTTCGGCAAGCGACATACTGGAACTGAGAAAGAGCTGCCGCGGCATGCCCATAATCGCGAAGATAGAGCGCGAAGTTGCGGTGCACAACATAGAAAGCATAGTGCAGGAAGCTGACGGCATAATGGTTGCAAGGGGCGACCTTGCGATGAGCGTGGGCCTTGAGCACATACCCGAAAACCAGAGGCTATTGGTGGACGTGTCTAGGCGTGCGGGAAAGCCCGTAATAGTCGCGACGCAGATGCTAGCAAGCATGGCACACAGCATCTCTGCCACAAGGGCCGAAGTGAATGACATAGCTAACGCAGTTTCGCAGGGTGCGGACGTGCTCATGCTCAGCGACGAGACCTCTGTGGGCGAATATCCGATTGAGGCTGTAAAGTTTCTCCAGAAAGCTGCAGGCGTTGCAGAGAGCTTCGCCACAAGCAGGTGCTACGAATGCGCAGATGCCGCATGCACCGATAACGTGCTGCTGTCTGCAGCATCGATGTCACGTGCGCGCAATGCTGACTGCATATTCGTGCCTGCGCAGACAGGCGCAGCAGCAAAGGCAATATCCTGGTTAAGGCCCAGTGCCGCAATCCTGGCTCTCGCGACAAGCGAGAAGGTCATGGGCGATCTGAGCATGTATTACGGCGTGCAGCCCGTGCATGTTGAAAGATACGGCACTGCGGAACGCATGCTCCGCATCGTGAGAAAGGTCGCAAAGGGCATGGGCGTAAAGCGCTACCTGGTCGTCACATGCACATCTGAAGAGCCTGGAAGCGCCTTCACGCTCAAGTATGTTGAAGCATGACAGTGCCGGCTCCAAACATCTTTTATATCTTGCAATAAAAGACAAATCACCATTGCCCTGATAGCTCAGCTGGTAGAGCGACTGACTTGTAATCAGTAGGTCGGGGGTTCAAATCCCTCTCAGGGCTTCCTCGACGTTACACGACGTAGAATTAGGGTTCAAATCCCTAAAATTGCTCATTATCAGACGAAGCTTTAGAAGTCGCGAAGAGGTAAGTGGCTATCTCCCTTACGAAATCTGGTCTTTTACGAACGCCTTGACCTTTGCGAACTCAGGCAGGTCTTTTATAAGGTACATGAGCTCCTCCTTCCATACATCTGCGTTTATCTTTCCTACGCGGCTCAAAAGCGCTTTCTTGTCAAAAGGCTCGCCTCTCTTTTCAAGTTTTTCTGCAACCATGCCCTCTTTGTAGGTTGCCTCTTTGTGCTTGAGGATGAAGTATGCATCGTAAAGGTCCCTCGCCTTTGACCTTTCAGTCATGGCGCAGATTTTTTCTGCCAGGATTTCCTCAATCGGCATATTATACACCAACACTGTGCCTATGTCTCCGTATCTGGAGACCAGCTTTGCAGTTTCTGGCTTCATGATGGTGTCATTCCTGACGCTGATGTCTATCTTTATCTTGTGCCGCACTCCTGTCTTTTCAAACAACGGGCCTTCTATAAAGAGCTCGGTTCTTGTGCCTGAGACTGCGCCATTGCTGTCCCTGAGTATAACATTGCCCTTGTTCTTGCTAATGTTGTAGCTTAGACCGAAATCCTTTATCACCGGCTCTATGTAGGAATCTACGTGAGATGCCATCGCATTGTCCTTTCCGGTGTACGTAAAATCGAGGTCTTCGGAAAACCTGTCAAGTCCATGAAACAGGTAAAGTGCAGTTCCTCCCTTGAATTCCAGATCTGTAGAGATCCTGTTCACAGATATGTCTTTCAGCAATAGGTTGATAAGGTAATCCTTCTCAAGCTGCCTAGTATATGCAAAGAAATGCGAAAACGACATTAAGGTGCTTTCATCAATCATATCTTATCCTCCATTTTTTGTCTTTTCCCTCGGATCCTGTGTTATGTATGCTTATATAATTGAGGTATCTGTGTGGTAGCAACATTTTGGCATCTACGCCTACCGATTCAAGCAGAAAACCAAGCTTGCTTGCAAGCACCTTGCTGCCTGTGGCTATCGCATATTTCTGTAGCACTCCTGTGTCAAGGATATGCTCGCTCTCTGCCGTCTCCAGTGCCTCCTTCAGTATTGAAAACTGCACCCTGCCAAAATAGAGGCAGTCTACGAAGAGCTTTTCAGGTGATGCGACGTGCGCGTTCGCCTTGTTCAGGTATCCGAAGAACATCTTCTTACCTGTCTTTATGAATTCCACAGTGTTGCCCTTTATTTCGACAGTTCTATGCCTTTTCAGCGCTATTACCGAATACCTCACTATGTTCTGATCTATGAGCTCGTAATACTGCAAGCCGGCAAGTAGGCTTACGTATGACGGGAAAACGATGTTTGAGGCTATCTCGTATGTGCTTGCGTCCTCCAGGAAATACTTTCCCCTTTCTATTCTTGTAGCTCTTTTGCTCTTTGAAAGCATCAATGATGCGTAAGCTGGCGGCTTGCCCATCAGCTTTGCAACGTCGTATGTTGTGAATACGCGCTTGTTGGACTTCAGAAGCACGTCCAATATGCTGTCAAACTTCATATTATAACATTATATGATAAGATATTTATACTTTTGTATAGATACCGAGACACAAAAAGTGTATCTATGCGTCTAAATTTCTCCGAATATGACCTTTCCGCACTAATGCCCTCTCGGGGCTTGCTACTGAAGGTAATGTTGCCTGTTCCGAACAACATGGTCCATTTTATATATATTGTCGTGCCTATGCTGGGTAGGTAATCATAGATAGGCAGAAAAAGGAAAAGGAGGGAAATGCAAAGCAACTAATCTGGTCGTCATCATGAAATTCATCCTAGTACGACACGCGGAAACAACAGCCAACGCAGGGACGGTCATCCTTGGGGGAAAGGAAGAAGGTATCCTGTCACCTAGGGGCAAAAGACAGGCGATGGCGCTGGCTCGCAGGTTTAAGAGAGAAAGAATACTCAAAGCTTATTGCAGTCCATCGAACAGGGCTAGACAGACGTGCGAAATGATGCTCGACGGGAGAGACTGCGAGGTTGTCTGCTGCGAAGAACTTCGCGAGATAGACATGGGGGATCTGGTCGGGCTAAGCCATGAGGAAGTCAAAGAGAGGTATCCAAAAATCTTCCATGATATTTACCTTTATCCAGAAAAAAAGATACCAAAAGGGGAAAGCATAGCTGACGTACAAAAGCGTGTCATGCCTCTTATAGAAAAGATCGCACAAGAACCTGGGAATCCCACGATCCTTGTGGTCGGACACAACGTCGTAAACCGGGTGATCATCTCCTCCTTGATAGGTATCCCTTTAGATAAAACCAAAAACATAAAACAGAAGAACGCCGCAATAACCACCATCAATCTAGAACCTAATTTTGCGCAGCTGTACACGCTCGATAACTCTCTGCATGCAATAAAGTAAACTTTAATTATTATTTCATATTTCAGAAACTGTGCAACTCAACGGCTATGCCTATATTGCGGAAGCAATAGGTACGTGTGTCTCTCAAATCATTGGCAACAATACCAGGTTTAAATACCTTAGCTTCAAGTGTATGCGATAAACATGTCGTATAAAAATCTATTTGGAGGAACTGCGCTAGCCCTTCTCCTATCGCAGGTAGTTAGCGCAGCCAACGTAACGCCAGGGCAATCCACAATGGGCGGGCATCCTTATGGGACTCAAGTGCCTAATTACACCAATAC
>CAISDH010000018.1 GCA_903884115.1 uncultured Microcaldota archaeon
CACCCATGTTCATGGCCATTGAGAGTCCAACCAACGTTTCATTCCCGCTCGGGTCTCTTCCATTGATGGGATTATCCTGGCAGTAAGCGTATTTGTGCAAACTCAACGGGTCATTCGGTGTCCCGTCCACCTGATCTTGCATTCCAAACCGACCCACCGCTGGATTGTAATATCGGGCACGCAAATAATACTGCTGCAAATCGGAGTCAAACCGTTCGCCGGAATACAGCATAGCCGTGCGCGGCGGAGTCAACGTGCCAAACGTGAAATCCAGCGCCACCCCGTACGCATCGTAGCTGTAGCGGTCGCTGATAACACCGTTGGTATCGGTCAGCAATCGCGTTGAGCCATGACCATCGGATATGAAATATGAATTTGTTCCGCTCTTCTTTTGCGATAGCAACTGGCTGCCGATGGTATAACTCACTCGAGGTACCGTGCCAACCGCCGGCAATTCTTCCAACACCTGGCTGAACCCGGTCAGATTTTGTGGATCGTTAAGGAAAATATTCGTCTGGTTGACCGAACCGTTCATCTCCTCACGAGTGCGAATGCCCGATTGGTTATAGAAATACTTGTTGGTCTGTACGACTGGATTGCCGCCTTCCATCCGCCGGATTGTTGCGGTCGCCAGCCGGCCTTCGAGGTTATACGCATAAAGGTTCGTCTCCGTGACTGAACGGCGATTCGTCACACTGCCGTTGGCGTCATATTTGTTCGTAAACGACGTGGAGCCAGTACTCTCCACCAGCAACTGATCATTCGCATTGTGGGTGTAGCCGGTCACCTGCGTTCCCGTGCTGGAGAAATTTGTCTTCCACAGCCGGTTCCCCGCCAGGTCATAGACGTAGCTGTTCGTAAAATTCAGCGCTGTCAGCGTGGAACTGCTTGCTTCCCGCATCAGCCGATGCAATGCATCGTTCGTCCAGGCGATCTGCGTCGTGGAATAGGTGCCACCGGATTCCCGCCGCGTCTCGGTGGAGGCCAGCCGCGTGCCGTCGGACGCCACGGTGTATTGATACTGCGCCAGAATCTGGCTCGCGCCGCTGTAATGCACCTCGTTAGTCAGGTGATTCATCCCGTCGTATTGATACACCGTCCAGGTGCCGTTGGGGAAGATGTTCAATTTGGGAACGGTCGTTGCGTGTAGTAAATTGGCCACGGTGGTTGGTTAAGCTTTGCCATCCCCGAAGACACTTCCTTATAATTGATCTTCCCTTGAATATAAAAAAGATGAATCACTCCATTAAGCAATGCCACTTGGGCCTTGCCTGCTGTTAGCCCGTCCTTAAACCCATCTGTAACCTTCATAGGTTTAGCCCATGTATTGCCTCCGTCTTTGCTGGTTATGTAGTAGATGTCATTCGGCCAGTTTGAATCGTGACCGTCTTTATCATGCTGAACGCCAGACCATGCAACCACTATTTTTTCTCCTTCGGCGGACATCACGGGCTCATACGCGTAAAGTAAGCCTTTTGACAGAATAACGTCCTTGCTCCACTGTACGTCCGAGTCCTTTCGATGAGTATAGACCACCTCATAATTCTTACGCAATGGATTAAACGCATTAAATCGCTTCTTCTCATGCCTTCGATCCAACCAGCAAATGTGAATCGTGTCACCGTCCCCAACTGCTAAATTCCATGTTGCATACTGCTTTGTTACAACAACAGGAGAACTCCAAGCGCCTCCATCCACAGGTTTACGAGAGAACCATAGTTCATTTTCGTCAGTCCTGCCAGCCGTGAAATAGTAGAAGCGTTTCGTCCTACAAACGTAGGAACTTTCAGAGTAGGTGGAATCAATACTCTCCCTTTGCCAGCTCTTCCCGGAATCCAAACTAAAGAAGACGCCGTTGTCAAATGGTCCATCAGCCAGCATTAAACCTCCATCTCGGATGGTATTCCCTCGAATACAATAAGGGATGAATATCTCCGAGCCGTTGAATGTGCCGCCCCAATATGGTTCTAAAACAGGCCCGTTCTTGTTCCAAGATTCAAAGGAAACGTTCGTCCCTGTCTTGCTGAAGAATGCTGCCTTATCAGTCTTCCACGCTTCTTTCGCAGTTATCTGGAGATCCCCGTTGGGGCAGATCAAACCAGTGAAGAAACTGACGGTAAGATTGTCACCCAAACGCGAACCTTTACAGGTCACAAACCGGTTTCCAAAGGGATCAATATCTAAAGGAAGCCAATCTGATGGGGCACCTGCCCTTTCCATCCATGTCTTTCCATCCGCCTGAAGGAAATAGACTGAAAATGGCCCGGCATCGTTATTCAACGCCAAGACC
>CAISDH010000019.1 GCA_903884115.1 uncultured Microcaldota archaeon
CATTCGGGTTGTTTTCCAGTATCCACTTGGCAAGCCAGACCATGACCAGGCTCTTGCCGCTGCCCTGCGTATGCCAGATGATGCCGCCTTCTTTTCTGCGTACATGCTCTTGTGCGGCCTTGACCCCGAAATACTGGTGCGTACGGCACAGCTTTTTAATGCCACCGTCAAACAACGTGAAGTTATAAATGATCTCCAAAAACCGCTTTTTGTCGCAAAACTTCAGGAGATACTTATCCAGCAGGTTCTCTTCTTTGCCTTCTTCTTTCCATTTAAGGAAATACTTCTCGGGTGTACCGATAGTCCCGTACCGCAGTCCCTCAGTGTCATTCCCGGCGAAGACGAATTGAACGGTAGAGAAAAAGGACTGTATAAACTCTTTTTGCTGGTTCACAAGGCTCTGTCTGATGCCATCGCCTACGGATACAGTACTACGCTTAAGCTCAAGCACGGCAAGGGCGATCCCGTTTACATAGAGCACAATATCAGGCCGTTTGTCGTGATCACCCTGTATCGTGACTTCTTCCGCAATGGCGAAATCGTTTTTGTCTGGATGCGCCCAGTCAATCAGCCTGACAGGTTCATGTTTCTCTCCAACGTCAGCCACTACTGGGACGCCGTATCTCAAAAGATTGTAAACTCTCTTGTTGTTGGTGTATAAGCTTTCAGTGTAGTTGTTCGCTGCAGTGCGCAGTTTATCCAGCGCCATATTTATCAGCCTATCGTCATATCCTTTTCTGCGCAGGTATTTCCTGACAAGGTCTTCCTCGATGTTGCTATTGTTCGGACGATCTTCCCAGTTGTCGAGATAGGTATAACCCAGCCGGCACAGAATGGAATCAAGTCTTTCTCGTCATTGCGTTTGATGAAGTTGTATGCGTTTTGGACGACTTCATATTCTGCAAATGCATTCGCCCTACTGACCTCTAGTGATTTTCTCAAATACTCCACGTCAATATTAGACGCGCCCAACATCCTCACATTCCCTTGATCCACAGCGGTGCTTAGAGCAGCAAGAGTTTCTTCGATTGGAGTATCAGGGTCCGGTGCATGAATGTACAACAGATCAAGATAGTCCACCTGCAATCTCTTTAGGGACAGTTCAATCTCTCTGCTGATATGCTTCTTTGAAAGCCCACTCTTCCGCCATATGCGCCATGTGCGAGGCACGTTACCGTGAATCTTGGATGAAATGACCACCTTGTCTCTTGGTATGTTGAACGTTTTAAGCCATTTTCCAAGTATTCGCTCACTGTTGCCGGCTCCATATGTAGATGCAGTATCAAAATAATTGATGCCCAGCGCATAAGCTATGTTCAGCATCTTATGACAATCTTGCTCCGAATCCCCTTTACCAACTAAGTTCGGCGCACTGCCAATTCCGCCAAAATTGGAGCAACCAAAGCTGACTCTGGATATGGGAAGACTGCTGTTCTTGATTGTTGAGTACTTCATAGTGCCCGCTCACGACTTATGCGATGCCTTGCAAGCACACCGCGAAGAAGAAGGCTGGCAGGTGTCATTATGATCGCTTCATAAAATCGTCATATTGCGATGCAA
>CAISDH010000020.1 GCA_903884115.1 uncultured Microcaldota archaeon
AACTCTAGATACAATGACAGGTATTTGGAGCTAATGCGAGGTCTGTTCACTTCATATTCAAGCGCTCTAGAGAAGATGATGAAGTACATAAGGGACACCAACAGCATCGAAGACATCTCTTTCAAGATAAGCGATAGGGCAGTGCGCATAACCGAGATGAATAAAAGTTTGGAGGAAAAGGTGGGGGTAAGTGAAGACGACCTGAGGAAGGCCTACGAAAATGCAGTAAAGGCAAACGCCCTCGACTTTGTCAGGGACTACCTTCCGCTGGCCACCCTGTCGCACATCGGGATAAGCGCGAACGCTCGCTCTTACGAGAATATACTGATTAAGATGATGACATCGCCTTTGAGTGAGTCGCGGTTCGTTGCAAACAGGATGCGGGACGAGTTGAGCAAGCTTGCGCCGTCCGTGATGAAAGGGATCAGCAACGAGCATGGGATGGAAATGCAGAAATTTATCTCTGAGAGGAGGGACAACACGCAGGCCGTCGTCGATAAGGTCATGAAAGAGGTTTCGCTTGAAGATGAACGCGCAGTGCTTGTGGATTACACCGGCAAGGGCGACGGTGAGCCAGACAAAAAGGCGCAGATCGCGTTGGCCGCGACCATAATGTACAGGTTCTCGCATGGCGCAGGAATGCAGCAGCTCTTTGAAAAGGCAGCGCAGATGAGCGAGAAGGAGAGAAAGGAGATTATAGCAGCGTACATCAGCAACAGGATGAACAGGAGGCATAAACCCGGACGTGCATTCGAGAGCGTCGACTACACTTTTGACCTGACTGGACGGATTGGCATATACAGAGACCTGCAGAGGCACAGGGTGTGCGTGCATGAGAGGCAGAACTTTGGCACCGAGCTAGGTTACGACACCAGGAAGGAGTTCGCTGAGATAGGGATCGTTGACGATTTCAAGAGCAAGATGGAGGAGGTGAAGGAGCTCTACAACGCATTGCTGCCGATCATGCCGTACCAAGCGCAGTACGTTGTAGCGTTTGGCTACAACGTCAAGTGGTATTATAGGATGAACGCGAGGCAGTTCTTCCACGTATGCGAAATCCGGACGGCCCCGCATGGCCATGCGGATTACAGGAAGCTTGTTCAGTCCATGGCTGTAAAGGTTAAGGAGGTGCATCCATCGATAATGGAGCACATGAAATACCTTAACATGAGCTCGGGAGTGCTCAACAGGCTGGGATCGGAAATCAGGATCGCAGCGAAGAAGAGAGCAATATCCGCCGCGCCGTCAGGCAAGTGACTCAGGGCTCCATGCCTTGGTACAGGGGGAACTTCCCGCAAAGATCCAGAGTCTTCGCCCTTGCGGCTTTTATCGCAGCGTTCGTGGCTATCTCACTCCTGAATTTCTTTATCGCTGCGGCTCTTGCCTCCTTGTCGCTCGGAAGTTCGTAATCCTTTATCTCGTTTATGACGTCTGCGATGACATTGCCTATCACCCCCATGTCCTGCTCCTTCATGCCCCTTGTGGTTATGGCAGGCGTACCTAGCCTGACGCCGCTCGGGTAGAACGGGCTCGACGG
>CAISDH010000021.1 GCA_903884115.1 uncultured Microcaldota archaeon
AATCACATCAACTAACAACATTGCCGAGATACCACAGACTGCTGGAACCGGCATTACAGTATCAGGAAACACGATATCTCTTACAGGACTGACAGGCGTGAACGGCATACAGATAACGTCAACAAACAACATAGACTGTCCAACCTGCGTCACTACCTCTGGAACCTTCAGCGCAATCACAGGCACAGGCACGACCAACACAGTGGATGCAAATGGGATATATGGAAATGCCATTTGGAGCCTAAGTACTGGTGGCATCTATGGCAACATTGCAGGCGCAAACACAGTCAACGCTCTTGGCATAACGTTCAGCACACTCGGAGGTACCGGTGCTGGTGCAGCGGTGAACATACTCTCAGTGAATACGATCAACTTCAATACTCTCATAGGTAACGGTGCACCCCCCAGCGGGAACCTAATATCTGCAAACTACATTACTTTCAATGTTCTTACAGGAACAGGCAGTTTCTCAAGCATCTCATCATACAATGCGATTCACACAAATATCTATGGAATAATTCTTGGTGCAAACTCAATATCCTTCAGCACATTGACAGGCACAGGCTCGACAGGCACAAGCAACCTGATAACAGTAAACATGATAAACTTCAACTCTTTAGTTGGCATAGGTACACCAACAAGCGGAAACATCATAACTGTTAACTACCTCACTTTCAACATAATAACTGGGCTAGGTGCGGGCATTCTTGGGCAGGGGAACACCATCTCTGCCAACTACATAAGTTTCAATGTCATAGTAGGGCAGGGTGCTGGAACTGCCTCAAACGCCATATCTGCCAACTACATAACATTCAACGTCCTCACAGGGAACGGTGCAGGTGCAGCCAGCAACATACTTTCCGTGAACACTATATCTGCCAGCAACACAGTATCTGCCAACATCTATGGCACTATCAAAGGCTCTAACGCCATAGCTGCTGGTGCAATTACCGGAACTTCCATTATAGGAACAACAGGCTTCTTTGGTAAAATTTCAGGTGCAAACTCAGTCAATTCAGTTAACGTCATCGCAACCAACCTGTATGGTGCTATTGTTGGAGCTAACACAGTCAACGCTCTTGGCATAACGTTCAGCACACTCGGAGGTACCGGTGCTGGTGCAGCGGTGAACATACTCTCAGTGAATACGATCAACTTCAACACTCTCATAGGCAATGGCAACCCAACAAGCGGAAACAGCATATCTGTAAACATCATAACAGTCAATACCATTTCCTATGTCTCGGCTACGAGGCTCGCAGGCACATGGGTGTCAGGCACAAGCGTGTATAACACGAACACCATGCTCACTATTTACGTCCAGCCTGAGGTCGCAGGCAGCTTCGACTTTGACCTGTCACAGGGCAACAACGGAGTGGGTGCAAGCAAGTTCCTATTGGACAGCGGTACAAACCAGATAATAACCCTTGCTTCAAACGGCCCATACGCAGTCTATACTCTAGAAGTGCCCTATGGCTTTACCTTCAACATGATCTGGACAGGAACGTATGTGTTCAACACAGTGGTGTTGGGATAGAGATAGAAAGTGCAATCAATAGAATATTAGAATATATTTATGCAATCCTAACTACAAGCACGAGATGCACTACCTATGAAACAGAGTGTTCTCTTATGCAAATTGAAAAAGTTCGAAATAATAGATGATTTGATGGAAGGACGATCAATTTCCTATTTTATGCAAAACTTAGTTCTAATTGCGATCCTAGTCGGAATTTCATGTGCAGTATTAATTGGAGGAACTTCAATAACCGGATTCAATTCGCCCTATGACGTCGCGATCTTACCAAACCACACTTATTTCTATGTAACAAACTACGGCAGCAACACTGTGAGCATCGTTAGTGTGGTTGCCAACACAATAATCGGGACGATAAGCGGTTTCAGTATGCCTGCAGGCATAGCCAGTACTCCGAACGGCACCTTCGCTTATGTTGCTAACTTTGGTGCCAACGAACTGCTAAAGATAGACGCCGCAACCAACACAATCACAGAAATTACTACGGGCTTTGATCAACCCTCCCATGTCTCTATATCTCCTGATGGGGCTGTTGGATATGTTACTAACCAAGGAAACGGTACAGTAAGCATAGTGGATCTAACTTCGATAACTCCTGTTAACATCATAATCACTGGCCTTACAGTTAGCCCAAGCTCTGTTAGTGCAGGATTGCCTGTGACTTTCACCGTGAGCCTACTAAACAACGGACAATTAGCTTCTGGGACAATAGGTGTGAATCTTGTCATAGCAGGGCCTCAGAGCTTCACTTTCAGCGAATCTGTAGGTGCATTGTCGCCTGGTCAGAGCAAGCAGGTCTCGTTCGTGTTCGGCAACGTAACTGGCTCTGCTGGCTCCTATATGGTTAACGTCGCTGCAAATTTCATCTACAGTAATGCGATACTTCAGTCGAACGCAATGAATATTGCCTATTCTGTGACACAACCTGTGTCGTCCTCTGTTTCTTCCACAACGCCTACAACGTCTGTTGTGACCTTGCCGCAGTTGTCGCTCACGTCTGTACCTGTATACTCCTCTCTCACACTGGGCTCTGCCCAGCTGTCAAATATGGGTTTTAAGAACACAATAGGGTCTCCTGAGCTCGTCTCCATGACTATACCTCAGCAGTTCTCAAAAATATTCAGCCTGTCTACGTCAAGTCTGTACCTTCTGCCCAACCAGGGCCTTACTGTGCAAATGGTGTTTGACTCCAACAACGTGAACCAGTCTGGTACTTATGTAATTCCAATTAACATAGGCCTAAAGACACTTAACGGAACTCAGGTTAACAGGACGCAGTACATGACTTATGTGGTGGTGAAAAGCACCAACAACGCGAGCATGTACAGTCAGATATCGCTTTCGCAGAACAATGCCACTGTGACAACGACACTTGTAGGAGCAATAAACATAAACCTCACCAACGCCACGCTGACGACCATAGTGCCAGGCGACATACTAAGCCCCGCTTCAGAGATAAAGACGTATGGGCTTCCTGCGACTGTGTCTATAATAAACGCCACAACAACAAGCATGGCCGGCCCTGCGCGACGCAACGGGAGTTCACCAGTTCCGTTCGTGCCTTCTGGAAGTGCCGTATCGCCATCATATGCCGCGATAAAGTGGCTTATTCCGTACCTGCCGGCAGGCAAGAGCCTGACTCTGTCATACACTATAAGCAATCCAATTAACGTCGGCCTGATGTCTTCCATCCAGAATCTCCTAACCGTGACATCGCCCGCCCCTTCAGCAAGCATACTCCGAGTGATACGCCTGCAGACTCCGACATTCTACACAAACTCTACAGATAAGATAATGGTCGGGGTACTATACACTGGAACTTCAGAGCAACAGGTAACGTTCACGCTTACTACGACAGGCGCTGTCGACATAATCAATCCCGTGCAGGTTGTGAATGCAACACCAAACCAACTGCTCCAGCGGACATTCACTGTGAATACGTATAACGCAACAGGCACTATGATATTCGATCTCAGCGTAGAGACGCCAAATGCAAGCGTGAACTACGCCATTCCCGCTTTGGTGCTCATTAATCTTACCTCAATGTCATCAGGGGTTAATAGAACTAATGGAAACGTAACCCAAATCACAATACCGAATAATATCGGTCTGCAGTATGCCCCAGAGGTTTTGGGCGTCTTCGCACTCATCATCATCGCCATGATGATAAGAAGCGCAAGAAGGAGGTCAAAGTACAATCCAAAGAGAACTAAAGAATTAATAAACATCAGGGAGCAGATAAAACGTGGTGACGAAGACGTCTAAACCCTACAGTATAATTGTATCCTCGCAGAAAGGTGGTGTCGGCAAGACCACCATCTCAGTCAATCTAGCTACTGCGATTAGACAGCATGGCTACAAAACACTGCTTATCGATGCAGATTACTCAAATCCGTGCGTTGGCCTGCATCTTGGTATGGGAAGTGCAAACGCTGGGCTCAGGGCGGTAATCGCAGGCAAGGCTAAGCTGATAGATGTTGTTGCAGTACACAATCCTACAGGATTACACGTGCTAGTCAACGAGATGACGTCCAGAAATTTTAACCCTAGTATAAGCCAGCAGCAGATCCTGCGCAAAGAGCTTGTGAAGAGCGGCTATGATTTCGTGATCATAGACATGCCGCCTGGTGCTGAGAACATCGAAGGAGTGAAGGAATTCTGCGATGAGAACAGCAGATCTGCGTTCTTGGTTCTTACTCCTGAAATGGCTGCATGTGCCAGCGCGATAAGGATGGCACAGATATGCGAAAAGCACCACATAAATCACAGCATGCTTGCAAACAAAGTAAGGAATAGAAGGTATGAATTGCGCATGGATGAGATAGAGGAAGCTATCGGAGAAGGGCTCATAGGCGTCATACCCGATGACGAGAATGTTCCGATAAGTATAGCACAGCACATCCCTGTTGTGCTACTGAACGGCAGCTGCGACTTTTCGCGTTCTATAAAGAATATTTCAAGGAAGGTTTGCAGCCGTGTGGGCTATGAACCTGGGGGCGATATGGGCATTGGTATGCGCATGCGCAGTGGCGGCGGCCTATTCGGCTGGATAAGGTGGCTGCTTTTCGGAGAACGCTGACCCAGCATCGCAACAAGCTACTTCTCATAAGGCGTTATATTTTGCCTTCGTAGTAAACAGAAAGCGCTGGAGGTGGGAATCGAACCCACGGAGGCCCTATACGAGCCAAACAGCTTAGCGGGCTGCCGCCCTCTAGTGAGCTTTAGGTTGCAAAGCCTCCTAAAAGTTTACCACTAGGCGACTCCAGCATGTGTATTGGTTTGTGCTGCAATGCTTTTAATATGTGGCAGAAGTTGGTGTTGCACGGCCGAGCGCATGCAAAGTGCTGCGCATCTGCTTAGTCCTGTATCTTAAGAGCATGGCAAAATTGTGTTTAAGGTTGCTCCTTCCGGCCTGGCCTGGTTCGCATAATATGCCATCACCTAAGGCAGAACCTCAACGCTTAAGCGCAGTTCTGCAGGCGCACGACTGCACGCCATCAGCATTGGCCCGCCTAAAGGGATTTGCGGATGGGAAACCCTTAGCTTCCCGCCTATCTGCCACATATGTGTTGTGTATTTCACTTTATTAAGTTTATGGGCAGGCGGTTATCCTGACTTGACCACGTCTCCCACCTGTAGCGGGATTCCGAGATCCTTTCCAAGCTCGAGCACGGCAGAGCCATTTGCACAAATAGTATCCGTGCTGTACGGAACTCCGTCATATATGTATGACACTGTTCCGTTCTTCGAAAGCCACGCCTGGACGAGCGGTTCCGGCGTGTTCTCCATCCAGAAACACCATCTGCTAGAGTTGCCAAAAGAGAAGAGCTCGCCTACAACCTCATTCGTGCAGGCTGTTCGGTTTGCAGTGCAGTTATTGAAGGCGTAGTTCATCAGGCCTTCTGTCATTTGATGAGGCGTTGTTGCGTGGAATGCTGTGTAGTGCATCACTCCTGTTCCGTTGCGTATGGTTATTGAGACAAGAGGCGCACGTCCTGAGAACAGCGCGCCGTCAATCGCAAGTGCGCCTGCAGCTGATAGGCAGACAATCACTGCACATAAAATCAGGATCTTTATTCCTGTTCTGTTCGATCTGGGCCGTCCTTCGCTGTCTTCTATGCTCTTCATATCCTGCCCCTCGATTCCCCTGTTTCGATGCCGCTTGCTATGAGGTGCGCGATGCGCAGCATCTCAAAGCTCTGCCTTGCGAACGCCCTTAATTCATAATTCTTCAGCATGCACTGTATGTGGAAGCCCTCAACGCTCTCGGGCTTTCTCTTGGCCTGCTCCCTGACCAACGCGATCCTCTCCTTCTTCTCCTTGGTGCTCATGCCGCTCTTCCTCGCAAACGCATTCAGCGCGTGCACGAGCTTTCTCGGGTCTGGCTTTGCCCTGGTGAACACGATCGTCTCAACGTGCAGCTCTTTCTCCAGCATTTGCACGTCCATTACATTGAGACCGGCGATCGCGACCCCGTTGAGCGCGACGATCCTTATCTGATCCTTGAAACGTGTCCTGGATATCATCCTGCTTATCATTCGCGTGGCGTCCTCTCCGTTGACTGCGACGCTGCCGGACAGTATGCCCTCGATACTGCCGTCTCTTGCCACTATTCCTACAAGAAGTGTGCGCTTCCTATCCTGTATAGGGCCGCTTGCTATTGCGATGAACCTTGCTCCGCTCTTCATGCTATTTCTTCTTCGAGAGCTGGTCTTTCAAGTCTTCAAACTCTTTGTCTAGCTTCTCAATAGCCTTGAGGAGGTCGCTCTTCGCGCTGCGCTTGCTCTTTATGACAAGCAGCGGTTTCCCTACTTCTGGGTGATCTTTCGCAACGCCGGCGAATTCGACGCCCTCATTGTCGCGCAGCTCTGCAGCTAGCAGGTCCGGAATGGTAAGGTCGCCACTCTCGAATTCTAGCTGAAGTTCCTTCGCCTCATCCTTGATGACTTTTACCATCGTATCACACAAAGTATTACGCAAACATCTTCCTTATCGCTTCAGGCTTGTCGTAGTAGACGCTGACCTTCCTGCGCTCCCTGTGCTTGCACACCGCGCACTCCAGCACTCCCGCGCCATCATGCCTCATCTCGCTCCCGCAGAGCTCGCAGTTCGAATGGACCACGCCAGTTTCCGGGTTTCTTATGTCAAGAGTGTAAGCATCCTTGTCGTTGTATGCGACCGTAGCGATCATGGTGTCGCCGACCTTGCACGGCTTCATCTCCTCCTCCCTTGGTCCTCGCCCGTAGCTTTGCGGCCTGTCGTGCGACCTGAAGTCTGGCCTTCTAGGCCTTGCCAGTACTATCTTCCCGTCCTTGAGCGCAAGGAATTCCTTGCCTTCGGACCTTATGTTGTCCAGTTTTATGAATATGACGCTCTTCATGTAGTCAGTGACGCTGCCGATGACGGTCATGCCCTTGTCAATCTCGTGTATCTCCCTGCCTATGGGGCTGACCTCTATGCTGCCGTTCTTCATCACCACCCTGCCCAGAAGCATGGAGTATATGTTGCTGTTCTCCACGTATGTGTTGCTCCCGTGTAGGTATTCCTCTTCAGCGGCCAGCTTCTCTCCCGGCACCACTATGTCGTTCTCTTTCATGCAATCCTCATTTTGTCTCTGATATGCCGTGCTCGTGCTTTGTCTCCGATATGTTCTTCATGCGGTTCATGCTGTCCAGTGCAGTGTACGCGGCGACCATCGTGTTGTATTTGGCCTTAGTCCTTCCCCTGGAGAAGCTCCAGGCATCCTTCACTCCGGCAAGCGCCAGCAGCTTCCTGACAGGCCCGCTTGCAACTATGCCTATGCCTCGCGGCGCAGGCTTGAGTACGACTTCCACGCTGCCGCACCTGCCCTCTATCTTGAACGGCATGCTGTGCTTCGTGCCGCAAAGGCACTGCCACGATCCGCAGCCCAGCAGCACGGGTATGACGTTCCTTTTTGCACTGATTATCGCGCTTGTTATCGCCGCCTTGACCTCAATGTCCTTGCCTGAGCCCACTCCGACATGGCCGTTGCCGTCGCCAACTATGACCGTGGCGCGGAACTTCTGCTTGCGGCCGTTCTTGGTCGCTCGCTGCGTGCTTGCTATCTCTATGACCTCGCTGTCTATGTTCGGAAGCAGCGCGTCGATTATCGCAGGCTCCTGTATTGGCTTGCCCATGTGGAATATCTCTTCGATGCTCGTTATCTTGTGCGACTTGACATCCTTGCCCAGCTGTGTCTTGGGCTGCCACGCCTCTGCGTTGAAAGTCTCCCTTTCGCGCTCCTTGTAGTCTCTTTTCTTGAACGGCAATCAATCACTCAATATTTTTTTCTTGACGGTCTCGAATGCGTCGCTGATCTTCGCAACGTCGAATCCTGATTTTACATAGCTCGCAAACTGCGACCCCTTCGGCTTCATCGCAGCGTATTTTGCGATGTGCGCTCCGGTTATCCTGCTTGCATCGAACTCCGCATTGAACCTGAGGGCCATGCCTCCGTCCTTTGAGCCCTTTGCAGCTGCGAACTCGACAGAGCCCTGGACCGGCCTGTACAGCCCTATGTCCAGTATGCATCCTTTCTCTGCAAGCTTCTTAGCCTTTTTCGCAAGCAGCATGCCTGTTAAGTATGCAGTCGGTATGTTGCTCCTGGGCTCCCAGCCCATCTTCTTGAGCTCCTTGGAACCTGCACTAGCGAGCACCACGTCGCCGTTCTCCTTATAGCCCACTAGCTGCACCAGGATCTGCCTGTTGCTCTTCCTGACAACGACACGCGGCATTCCGCTCTTGAGCATGGCTATCCTCTTGGCGTAGTTCGTGCTTGCGTCGCTCCTTCTGGATCTTGCGATTCTCATCAAATATGCCTCAGCTTCTCGTACTTCTCGTTCGACAGCTCTATTCCTGAGCTCTTTATCCTGGTAAGCAGCGAAACCTTGCTCATGAATGTGCCTCCGCTTACAAGCGCATACAGGTGCTTGAACTGCTCATTGTCTATAGTCTTATCCTCTTTAAGCACTTTCAGCAGGCGTCTTTGAGCACGGACTCTCTTCTTGTGATCCATGTCACCATGCCTTGCCTTTGCAGTGCCTCTCCTTCTGCCTGGCCCGCGGCCCCTGCCTTGCTTGCGCTTTTCACGCAGCTTCTTGCCATACAGGCTGAGGTTGTGCTTCTCCTCGATGGCGTAGACCTTGCCGTCCTTTATGAGGCCGCGCACGTCGTCCCTTGTCAGCACGTTCTTCACGTCATCCATGGCGCTCGGCTTTATTCTGATTTTGCTCTGGCCTCTGCTCATGATATTGCCGGCCATTCTCCTTACAAGTGTTACTTTGCTCATTTATACACACCATTGGTCACGCGCAGGTTGTGCTGCGCCGCAAACTTTGTCATCTCAATGCGCTTTCTTGTTGCCACGGGCTTCGCTATTATCGCCACAAATTCCTCTGTGCGCTTTGCCTCTATCAGGGCCTGCAGCTCTTTCATGTTGTGCACTAGCATTGCCCTTGTGTTGTCGCACCTGAGCCCGCGCAGCTGTGCAGGGTTCCTGTAGCCGATCTCCGGGGATGCTCCCATCTTTTTCATCTTTATGCGCTTCTTGTTGTCTATGCCGCGCTGCTTCCTCCAGCTGTCCTTGATCCTGCCCCTGCCATAAGTGCCCTGATTCGGAACGTTGAACTTAGGATGTGTTTTCTTCTGCATACAATCACTCGATCTCGTAGTACGCGCCGTCCTGGAAAGCACGCGTGTCCTTGTTGCGTATCTTGCACGCAAGCCTTATGTTTCCCGCTGTCTGCGACACATCGTCCTTGCTTGTGCCGTACACTCTTATATCCGGGCCCTTAACCTCAACCTTGGAGCTGGCGCATATGTTTGCCGCTCGCGGATAGCGCTCGCCGATCAGGTTGTTGATGAACACCTTGCCCATCTTGACCTCTATGCTCATCGGGAAGTGCGCGAAAACTGTCTTCATGCGCACCTCGAAGTATTTGTTGACTCCGAGCATGTCGTTCTGGATCTCCTTAGCAAGCGACCTCTCTGCCTGCATCGCCTTCTTGGCCAGCTTTCCTTTCTTGAGAGGCTCGATCACTACGGTGTCGCCCTGCTTGGCCAGGCTCAAGAATCTTGTGTTTGCCGACCTCGTGTTGGTGCCCAGGCTGCCCTTCGTAGTGATTGTGCTGTCCTTCACTTCGACGTTCACGCCTGTTGGTATCTGTATTATCATGATATCATCAATACACGTATGCAAGCAACCTTCCGCCTGTCCTCTTCTCCTTCGCCTGCCTGTTCGTCATTATGCCCTGAGGCGTTGAAAGTATCAGCACACCGAAGTTGCCGCTGGGGATGTAGCGCATCTCGTATTTCTGTATGTCCGTGCACTGCACAGCGTAGCGAGGCTTTATCACGCCTATGCTGTTTATCTTGTTCGAGAGCTTCACGCGCAGCATCTTGAACTTCTTGTCAACGAACTCCTCGTAGCTGCTTACGTACGACTCGCTCTTGAGCAGGTCGAGGACCGTCCTCATCAGCTTTGTCGAGTCTATCACGCACTCCTGCCTGCCTATGCGCTCGTTCGTCTTTATCTTGTTTATTGCGTCAGCGAATTTGTCCATTGCATCAACCGTATTTCTCGAAGCCCAGGCTTCCTGCCACTTCGCGGAAGCATCGTCTGCAGATCTGGAGCCCGTGCGCCCTTATGAGGCCCCTGCTCGTCCCGCAGAACCTGCACTTCCTTGCACTCCTGCCCTTGAATTTCTCTTCTTGTCTAACCTTCATGCTCCCTCCTCGATTTTACCTCTTCGTTTGTGAGGCAGTTCACGTTGAATTCCTTCTTGATGTAATCGCGCAACTCTTCAGAGCTTATGATCTTGTGGTATTTAGGCACTCTGCTGCCGTGCCTCTTCTTCAGTTCCACGCGCATGCCCGCGCGCTTGAACGCCAGGTTCACGTTCATGCCCAGCATGCCTATCTTCGGGTCGTATTTTATCCCTGAGATGTCTATGTACTCCCTGATACCGAAGCTTATGCTGTTGTCCGTCACCGATCTTTCGCTTACGACATTGTTCACAGCGTCGAACATCTTGGCCGCTAGCTTCTTTGCGCTGGCGCCCCTGAGCGTTACGAATGTCCCTATCTTCTGGCCTTTTGCGGTCTTGTATCCTGGTATGCGCTTCTTAGATAGCTCATCGGCCGGCTTCCTCTCGGTTATGAGCTCCAGGAGCTTCCTTGCATTTCCGAGCAGTTGCTGATCAACGCCTGTGCCTATGTTGACCACGACCTTGTCGAGCCTTATTGCACGCATCGGATTGTCATCCAAGATAATCACTTAGTAACCATTATGTTCCTGACAGGGGTCTGGAACGTGCTGCCGTCCGTCGCCTCTATTATCACGGAACTGGCCCTGTTCATGCCTCCCTTCACCAGCTCCTTGATCGCGCCGTGCGTTCCTACGTGTGCGCCCTCTATCACCCTGCACTTTGCGCCTGCATCCATCTTCAAGTGTGACATGATGTTCCTCGAGTTGTCTATCAATACGGAATCGCTGACGCTGATGTCCGCCTTGCCTGCGACCACGCTGCCGTCATGCAGCCTGAGCATGAGCTTGCCTCCCTTGACCTTGTACTTTCCGAGTACCTTGTAGAGATTTGTGCTCTCCGGCTTGTCCATCGGTACCGGGGTGACATGTCCCTGGCTGTTGATGTCTATCTTGTAGTACTTGCCCTCTGATGTTATCTCCACGATGTCGTTCAGCCCCACTGCGTATTTGCTGTCTTTTACGACTTTACCGTTGACCTTCACGCTGCGCACGCTGAGCATCCTCTTGGCTTCGTCCATGCTCTTTGCAGCAGCTGTCTTCTCAAGCAGCAATGCCAGCGGTATTGCCCTCTCAAGCGTGTGCCTGCCCGCGCGCGGCTTTGTAACGTACTTGTTCTCCTTCCTGTGTATGCTGAAAAACCTCGGCGCATTGAGGCTTTTCATGTGTCTTGAGTTTCCTTTCTTTCCCATCGTTATCACTTTGTAGCTGTCGTTGCCGCTTTCTGCGTCGGCTCTGCCCTTGCAGCAGCGCCCGCATTGGCAGGCATGAGCTTCTTCACACGGAGCTTGTCTTCGAGATTGAGCTCTGTGATGTAAACGTTATTGGCGCTGATCGGTATGCCGTACTCCTTTCCGCGCGCGTTCTTCCTAGTTACCGTGCTGATTGTAATCTTGCTTGTGTGCAGGTTCACGTCTGTGACCTTGCCGCTCTTGCCCTTGCTGCCTCCCGTCATGACCTTGACAGTGTCGCCCCTGTGCACCTGTGTGCTTCTTGTCTTTATGCCCAGCTTCTGCCGGACTGTCTTGTCTATGTGCGCATGCACGAAGTTCTGGCGCGCATGCAGCGGCGCATTGAACCTGAACAGCCTTTGCTTCCTAGCCTGCCCTCCGATCATCATATCACCCTGGAAGCTATGCCTGCAAGCTTGATGTAGCGTTCTACCACTTCACGCGCCATTGCGCCCTTGATCTCAGTGCCAACCGCGATGTCTGCATCAGTGACAAGCACGCCTGCATTGTCCTCGAACTTGACGCGGAGGCCATTCGCCCTTCTTATCGTCTGCTTCTGCCTTATTATGACTGCGCGCACCTTCTTCTTGACCATCTGGGGCGTGCCAGTCTTCACGCTTGCAATTATGACATCGCCTATGCCTGCTGCAGGCATCCTTCCTTTCCTTGCCGCGCTCCTGCCGATCACGCCTATCATCATAAGCGTGTGCGCTCCGCTGTTGTCTGCGCACGTTATCGTGCTGGTAGGCACCAGCCCCTTTGTTACTCTTGAAGAAAGTGCTTTCATTGGCTCGCCTTTTTGACTATCTGCGTCACGACAAACGACTTCATCTTGCTCAGCCTCCTGGTGCCTGCTATGCGCACTGTGTCGCCAGTTTTAGCTCCAATGCACTCTGGGCTGTACGCCGCTATCCTGGAAGTCCTCCTGAGCGAACGTTCGTACTTGTGCAAGTATATAGTGTATGACCTCTCGATCACTGCGGTTTTCTTAGCTTTGTCGCTGACGACAACGCCCTCAAGCACCATTCCGTGCGTTTTAAGGTTCCCATGAATTGGGCACTTCACATCGTTGCATTCCATTTCTGCACCTATAACTTCCGTTTCTTGTAGTACTTCAAGCTTTTCTCGATGCGCTCATGAGGTCTGAAGTCTATCTCTTCACCGTTCACAACAAAGCCCTGCCCGTTGTGGCGGAACCGGAACACGCAGCTCTTCTTGACGACCTTCCTTGTCGCATCATCGCATTTGATAAGCAGCAGATTCTTCGTTTCGTTTATTATCCTGCCTTTAACGCCTATCTGCGAGCGATCGCTGCAGTTTATGACCTCTGCATCCAAGCCTATAAGCTCGTGCAGCACTATGCTCTTGTTATTGTAGCTCATAGATTTAAACCTTTGCGCTAAGTCCGTACCTGCCGTTTACAGGTGCATCTCGCCATTCATTAGACTTATTGGACAGATATGCCCCTGTGCAGCGCCCGCTACCTTATGATTACCCTGTCTGCAACGCCTGTTATCCTGTCAACATCGTAGCGCAGCACGCTGCCGTACTCTGTCTTCACGAATATCAGCCCGTGCCTGGGATCAACAGTGGTTATCTTGCCTATATAGGCGCCTATCTCGTTGATTACGTGCTTGCCCTTTATCTTGGCTTTTTTTATCGCGCGCACGCGCAGGAATGTGCTGAACGCAGATACGCCGTAGCCTATCGCCAGCCCCACTGCCCCGAATAGCAGGAACTCCCAGAAGTACAGCTGGCCGACTATCCATGCGGATGCGATGTACATCATCGATACCGCCACTATCGCATAGCCTATGTAAGCGCCCTGCGTTATCGTCCTGTAGCGCATGCGCTTGTTTCTCAGGTCTATGACCCTGCCTGCAAGGTACAGCAACAGGCATATCGGGAAGAGCGTCAGGAAGCCCTCAACGAAGCTTGCGCCTGTCACGAGCCCGTTCGTAGTTGTGGAAGCTGCGCCTGCGTACGATCCGTATGCCACAATGATGCTTATCAAGAAGAACAGTATGGAGCCTATATAGAAGATGAAACTGAGCCTCTCCGCGCTGAAGCCGAGGCCCCTGAATGACTCGGAGAGCGCATCCATCAGGCCGAAGCCCTGCAATATCAGGTATATGCCTATAAGCGCCACGGGGAACTCCCATCCCAGCTTGAGGTAGTAGCTCAGCGCAAAGAGCAGCAGAAGTATCGCAGGTATGCCGAACACTATCCTTGCATAGTGCGGCTCCTTGAGCTTTTCAAGCACTGTGAAGTACGTGTTTTCCAGTTGTTCTGCCTGCTTCATGCGCACAAGGTCGACGCTGTTGAGCTTTATCCTGTTCTTCAGCAGCGGCACCACGCGGGAGTCGCTCGCGCCGTCAGTGACAAGCACGCACGAATCGCTCTTCAGCCGATCAACAACGCTCTCTATCTGCCTGGACAGCTCCCTGTCCGCGACATAGCCTTCCTTCTCGGCACCGGTTATCGTCGCAATAGAAACGGAAAAGCCCTTCTTCTTCAGCTCGTCATACTTGCGCACGGCCTCGAACATCGCGTTCGCATCGGAATCCTGGGGGTCTGCAAGCGCAAGCTTTGAAGCCGCGTGCAGATTGTCGCTCCTGCCTATCACTGGACCAACTATCTTTGCCTTCTTATATAGGTCGTTGTCGGCGTCGACATCCAGTACAAGAATCCTCTCAGCCATGCATTCACAATAATAGGGGACAAGCAGCATAAAAAGCTTGTCTTTGCGTTCGCAGACGTGCCCTGCGGCAATCGCAGAATTACCCTATCCAAAACCTCCCTTTCTTTGTATTTTTCATGACCAGGCCGCTAGGCAGCGGAAGCAGGGTTTTACAAAAACACAAACTTCCGCAAACAAACAGTCAGAAAACCAAATATTTAAGTATCTCTGAAAACTTACAAACGTAAGTGATTATATGACTGGTGCATTGAAAGAGGTCTCCCTAAAAGATGCCGGTTCTGCTCGTGCATTTGAGTATGAGGGATGTGCGCAGAAAGCGCGCATCAGAGCAGACGCGTACGCAGGCGACGCCCTGACAAAAACACACCTGCAGTGGTATTATAGAGGCGCCGCATCTTTTTATGAAGATGCCGCACTTACTTACTGCCAGGAAGCTGCACAATACGGGATGTTAAGCAAGAAAGAGGCGCAAGGTTCAGCAGAAAGTGATGCGCTACTGATGCTACAGACCCATGCGAACAAGAATGCACTGTTGATGTATAAGGCCCAGGCGCTGTGTTCAGACCTGATAAAAGATTGGAAGATGTCGCAATCTGCTTACGAGAATGCCAGGAACGTATGCAAGACGCTGAATGATGCTGCGGGTGCCAAAGCTATGCGGTCAAAGGCAAAAGAAGCCGAGGCGAAGGGCCTGGTGCGCACATAAACGCAATTTCTAGAAAGTTTTATATATTTCATGAAACTCACGACTGTTGATGTGATTATGATGAACAAGGACTACAAAAAGCAAGATAATGCAAACGATAAGGCGGAGTCTGCAGCGCTTCTGCGCAAGAAAACGGCCCAGGAGTGGGCGAATAATTCCGCACTGTTTGGGGATGGCGGAGCTCTGGATATGTTCTCGCCGCCAGCAAATATGCCAAAGAAGTCCAAGAAGTCCTGATAAGGCAGATGCTCGTTTCGGACACTGATAATGTTATTCTGATGCTAAACGTACTGCAGAAATAATATCTGCGCTTTCAGCGCAGGGCAGGAAAGTGCAGGAGATGGATCCTTCATAGCAGTGTCGCAACTCTCTTCAATATCAGATAGGCCGCAGCATACACCGGCAGTTCCGGCTTTTCATTGTTGTACGGTCCTAGCTGCGCACCGCCCATCGAGAAAGCGGGGACTTTCTGCGTCGCGACTCTCACAGTGCTTCCTTTGAACGCTATCGCCTCCTTCATGGGGTCGAAATTGTTAAGGGCGCTTATGGAATCTATTTTTTTCGCCATCAATCCGGTGTCGCCGTGTATCGTGCCCGGCAACCTTATCAGATGGTACGTGTCGCTCGTCACATTTTTGTCTATCGAGCTGCTTTGCGCTATCGCGAGGCTCCCGAGGACATTGCTCCAGAACTGCGCCTTGTTGGGTATGCGCACCTTGTCCCAGTTGCCCGTAGTTAGGCCGAGTATTATCTCGACTCTTTTCTTGTAGAGCATGCTTGCATAGCGCTTGTCTATTCCTAGCGCCATCAATGTGTCCGGGCCTTTGTTGAGCGCGACGATCACTGCATTGGCGAGCTTGCCTCCCCAGCCTGCGTCAGTGGGCTTCGGTCCGTCAAGGCGCACGCCGCGCACTCCGAGCGCAGGGAAGAACATGCTGAGCTCTATGCCCCTGCATGTGATGTAGTTCGCTATGCCCCTTCTCGCATCGGCACCGAGGCCGTACACCAGGTCGCTTGATACGTGGACGTGGTAGCCCCTGTTTCCGCTGAAGTTTATTGCCATCTCCTTAGCAGAGAATCCGAAATCAGGCACTAGGAAGTCCTCAATGAGCCTCATCGTCTGCTCCTTCACGGCATCAAGGCATTTCTCGCATATCCAGCCGTCGCCATGCTCGTTCTTGCAAGCAAGCTTTATGTCGCTGCTATCAAGGTCGAACACGAGCTCAGAGCCTAGCAGGCCCTTGCTCTCCATCGGCCTGCCGTCGGGCCTCTGGTATTCTGCGCTGGAATAGGATACAAAAGCGGGTGCGTTCCTGGCAAGGTACTCCTTCAGATCGCGCTCGTCGCGGAACGCATAATGCCTGAACGCTATCTTCTTCTCGAAATCTCCGAAGCCGAACTCCCTTTTCGCTATGTTAATGGGAGCGATGTTTGCGATTCCAGTGTAGTAATGCTTCAGAAGCCTGCTCACAAAGAGCGCTGATTTGTTGTCCAGCAAGAAAGCACCGCTGTGCATAAATATGAGATACTGATTACTAAAGCCTTTTGATGGAGTCACGATAATTATCAAATGATAATCAACGGCGCGCCAATCTTATCACCGCATTCTATAAAAATACAGACTGCCATGCCTATAGCATGCAGATTAAAGACGAGATAAAGCAGGCTATTATCGTACGGATGGACATAGACATGGGCCGGGGCAAGCTCGCAGCGCAATGCGCGCACGCTTCGCTCATGAGTTACTTTGAGGTTGAGAAAGAGGACAAGGCTATCGCTAAACAGTGGCTAGACAGCGGGGAGAAGAAGATCGTGCTCAAAGTGCGCGATGTGAACGACCTGGAGAAGCTGTTCAAGGCGTTCAAGTACAAGAAAGTTCCGTGCGCCCTCGTGACGGATGCGGGCCTGACGGAATTGCCTCCAGGCACCGTCACTGCGCTTGGAGTCGGGCCCTGGAAAAGCCCTGAAATAGACCAGTTCACTTCGACGCTCAAGCTGCTCTAGCTGTCATACGTATGTGAGCCAGCTTGCGAATTCTTTGTTCCTTCCGTGGACCACGTCAGAGTAAGCCTTGGAGAGTGCGCTTGTCATCACGCCGACCTTGCCGGTGCCGACCTTTGTGCCGTCAATGTTCGTTATCGGCGTGATCTCCGCCGCGGTGCCGCTGAAGAACGCCTCATCGCAGGTGTAGAGCTCTTCCCTGTGCACGTTCCTCTCCTCAATCACCATGCCCATCGCTTCCGCGATCTGTATGATGGAGTCCCTAGTTATCCCGAGCAGTATGTCTGCCTCTCTTGGCGGTGTTATCAGCTTGTCGCGCTCCACAAAGAATATGTTCTCTCCCGGTCCCTCCGCAACGTAGCCGGCAGTTGATAGGAGGATTGACTCGTCAAAGCCCGAATGCCTTGCCTCTATGCTCGATAGTATGGAGTTTATGTAGTTGCCGCTGGCCTTTGCCTCAGGGGGCAGTATCAGCGAATTTATCCTGTGCCAGGATGAGACCTTGCACTTTATGCCTGCATCCTCTCCCTTTCCGTAATACGCGCCAAACGGCACCGCAGCAACGAACACGCTTACCTTCTTGCCGAACGTGCTTATGCCTATCTGCGTGTCGTTGTAGAAAGCGAACGGCCTTATGTAGCCTGACAAGAGCGCGTTCTTCTTCACCACTGCAATTATGGCATCGGATATCTCATCCGCAGTGAATCCAAGATCTATGGAGTATATCTTTGCAGTGTTCATGAATCGCTTTACATGGTCCTGAAGCCTGAATATCGCGGCGCCCCTGTCCGTCTCATAGACGCGCAGGCCCTCGAACATGCCGCTGCCGTATTGAAGCGAATGCGTCAGCACCGGAACCCTGACATTCTTCTCCTCTGTAAGCTTTCCATCCATCCACACATACTGCGTCTTGTTAGCGGGCATAGCATCAGACTCCTATTCTCTCTTAAACTTAAAAAGCTTACTCGCCTATGCATCAGACATGAAAGCTTCAAGATTGCTCAGCGGATTCAAGCTTAGCGAATTCCAAAGGAGAACTTTGCTTGCAGTGTGTGCCATACCTCTGGGTAAGAGGCCTACAAGCAGACAGGCAACCCTAGTGCATGCGGGGCTGTGGGCCGCGCCCTGAACAAAAATTAACTGCCACCGCTCGTGCCCTGTCACAGAGTCGTAAGGAGTGACGGGAAAATCGGAGGCTACAAGTTCGGAATGAAACGAAAAATATCAACACTGAGAAGCGAGGGCGCAATCAGTTCGAGATTTTAGCTTTCTACTGCCTCTAAGTAGACTAGATTTAGCTCCATCATAACTGCAGATTAATCCGGAGATAACCGTGCGCACCTGTATAAATATGAATAGTGCTGGCATCCGTCATGCCAGCACCTCCCACCCTACCCGGGCCATCTGCTAATCGCAGATCCCCTCTGCGCTAGCATGCTGTATGCCACGTTGCTGAAATAGTTGAGAAGCTCGCCCTTAGATTTCTCTATGGAGTACAGCTCCAGCGCGCCCTCTTTCGTGAGCAGCAGCGGCTTGCCGAGCTCCTCCCTGTTCGCGAACTCCACCAGGCCCTGCTCCTTGAGCTTGTTCAGGCAGTACCACGCCGAGCTCTTGGAGAACCCATATGCGCCGTTTATGTAGTCGACGAAACTGGACGCAGTGTCTATCCTATCCTTGCCTATTTCCAGAACCAGCAGTTGCTCTCTCCTGCTGAGTCTGTTTTTATTTAATATAGTATTATCATGAGCCACACAAAACACCCCAAAAAACAGGAAATGATTTATGCAGCCCAGGATGCTGATATAATTCTATACTTGCAGACGCTACCTGTAAAGAGATTCAAGACATGCATGCTTTTGTATTGCGTCTGCATTGCTATCAGCATCTTAAATACAACGAAGGTATATGCATGAATAGGGATTTAAAGCTTTTGTGCAGCTTCCACGTGTGCCGAAGTGTTGGATGAGTATCGCTACCTGAATCTCTAGGACAATAACAATAAATGTTTAAGAAGAAGCTGTGAAGGCGTTCAGGAAGGTGACTGCAATGAAGTACGGAAAACGGAAAGGTTACGTAGACAAAGTAGCAGCCTGTGCTATACAAGAAAGGATAAAGCGGCATGATGAAGCGGTTGTTGTGCGCGCTCTCAGGCTTCTTGAGACAGGAATGCGGATGAAGCGGTGGCATTTTAACAGAGATAGGCTACACGCCAGACAAACAGCTCTTTGACACTAACCAGCTATCAATTTCAGCGCATGCTCGCTATGCCCTTGAATCCGCCTAGCTGCATTCCTGCCTCGTCGTCCGCGTTGAATATCTCGATGGTGAGCCTGCGCTTCTCCGCCTTTTCAAGGACATCCTCGGTATTCTTGTCCCATAGCGTGCTGTCGTTCACCAGCACTATGCCCGCAGTGGCGTCGTCTATGGCCGTGCTGACGTTCTCGATTCCGTATTTCGAAGTCCCTGCCCCAAGGCCCTGAAGGAACTGCTCCATGAGCGCGAACTCCCTGCTTATGCGCTCCCTCTGCATCAGCTTTGCGACGCTCTCGCTCTTTATGAGCTCATAAATGCCGGAGCGCTCGGCGTTGCTGGCGCTCCCGAACACCAGGTTCTTGACGCTCTTTTTCAGTGCGCCTGACTCGTTCGCGTACGCCTTGATGTCGTCCTTTGTGAAGCCAGGGCCTGCTATCACCACAGTGTCGACGTTCATCCTGGCCGCCACGCCAAGCACCTCGTCGAAGTATTTCTTCTCCTGCTCGCGGAAATCCTTCTGGGACATGCGCTTGCTCAGGTTGCTGTATATCGTGTTCTTGAATTCAATGCCGTAGCCAAGGAGGTATGCCGGCAGCGCCTTCTCGTCGTCGACAACGATAAGGCCCAGGCGCGGCCTTTTCGATTCCAGGACTGCGTTCCTCACCACGTCTACGAGATACCTGTGCCACTTGCTCTTCGATATTTCCAGTTCAGTGTCAGGCGCAATGTTCAGCGTGTGGTAGCTGTTCAGCTTCACGTATTCCAGGGGCTTGCCCTCCATGATCTTACCGAGTATGCGGAGCCTCCCCGCGCTCTTGTCAAGCTCTGTCTTCTCCACGCGCAGCGTTATCACGACTGTCTTGAACTCGCCCTCAGAGCCTTCTTCAGGCTTGAACTTGCGCTCGCTTTCTGCCTTCACTATGTCTCCTGCGAACACCACGCGCTGCAGGGCCCAGAGGTCCTCAAGGTTGTCCACCCTGGCCTTGAGCGTGCCGAATTCCTCAGAGAACCTTATGAGCTTCATAACATCCGCCTTTGTCTTATTATCTTCTGAAACAAAACCTTTTATACGGGCGCAGCATAGACGGTTACGTGTACGTGTACCTTTTCGGCATAGTCACGGGGCTCTTCTCGAATTCCTACGCGACCATATCAAATCTCATAGGCAGTTACGGTTATTCTGCTGTCTTCGTGCTTATGCTTTTTGAAAGCTCTTCATTGCCTGTGCCGAGCGAGGTTGTGCTCCCGCTGGCGGGCCTGCTGGCATCCAAGGGCATATTGGAATTCTATCTCGCATTTGCAGCTGCGCTTGCGGGAAGCATAGGCGGCCTTGCAGTTGACTATTTCATAGGCTACTATCTCGGCAAGGACATAGTGTACAAGCATCTGCGCGCCTTCCACATAAAGAAGAACGATCTCGATGCGTTTGACGTGTGGTTCGACAGGAATGCTGTCGTGGCAGTGTTCTTCTCAAGGCTTATACCTATTGCGAGGACTGTCATGAGTCTGCCAGCGGGCTTCGCGCGCATGCCTCTGAAGCAATTCTTTGCCTACTCTATACTGGGCTCGTTCATATGGGACATAGTGCTCATGTATTTCGGCTTCTACCTTCTTTCTGCAAGCAGCGCATCTATTGTGCTTGGATCGATAGGCGCGTTCGCGATAATCATCTATCTGATATACGCACTCTTCATGCGTCACATCAATTCTCATGGGAAAAGATAGCTGCGATTCCAAACAACACATGGTATTTATACTTATAAAGCAAAGTAGCGTCTGTGATGATTGAGGTTATCGCTGAGCAATTGCTGTGAAGATAGGTAGGCGGGCTGAATATGTTTTGTGCCCGCACGGATCAATCCGTGAACCTCATATGTTATTCGATTGCAGCGTTCGCTGCACATATTTAAAGATGAACTAAGATTACTATTCGGTGTTCTCCTGAGCGTCTTGAGCGAGCTGCACAAGAGCAGCATAAGCATATCCGACATATCCTCGCAGTACTGGTGCGAGCGCCAGATGGAGTACAACTACAAGTATGGCAAGCGCATAACCGAGCAGATAAAGGGCGGCAGGCAGATACACGAGGAGCTCGAGAACGAGACGAACGTACCTGTGATACTGGAGCCCAGGAGCTATGCCGACGCAATGTACAAGAACCTCTATGAGAGCTGCATGGCGCTTGATGCCCTCAAGAAGAACGGCAAGACAAGGGAGGTGAAGATCTACGGATCGGTCTCTGGCTACAAGCTGGTGGGCAAGATCGACGAGCTGCAGCTCAAGGACGGCCTAACCGTGATCAGGGAGGATAAGACGCGTGCCAGCTCGAAGATACCATCAGAATCGCAGATGCTCACGCACAAGATACAGGTGCTGCTATACCGGCGGCTTCTCGGCGACATCGTCGGGGGCCTCTACAACATCGAGAACTTCAGGAAGGCCTACGGAATTTCAATGCTGCGCCCCACCGACGAGTTCAAGCGCCAGATGAGCGCGCTGGGCATCGCAGCTGCGCTGCAGAGCGTCGACGCGGTGGCAGGCAACTATTTCAAGGGCATGACGTCATTGCGCATAAGCGACACGCTCCAGCTGCGCTACATCGACCAGTTCACGGGCAATGAAATAAAGCTATATACGTTTCAATACAGCAATGAAGAAGCGCAGCAGATAGTCCAATACTCTCTGAAGTACTGGAACGGGGAGCGCGAATCCATGCCCGTTCCAGAGCAGGAAAGCTGGAAGTGCAACTACTGTGTGTTCTTCGGCAAAGAATGCAAGGTGTGGTCGCCGCAAAAGGTGCTTTGATGCCGAACAAGGAAGAGTTACGCAAGCAGTTCTCAAAGGAGCCGCGCAAGTATTACGAAGTTGGCCTGTTCAAGGAGCAGGGCTTCGAAAGGCGCAGCTGCACGATATGCGGGAAGTATTTCTGGAGCGCAGACCCTTCAAGGAAGCTTTGCGGAGATTCCTCCCACGAGCCATACTCTTTCATCAAGAAGACCGCAAGCAATGTCGACTATGCAGAGTTCTGGGGCCGCTTCTCAAAATTCTTCAAGAAGGAAGGCCATGCGATAATAGGCAGCTACCCAGTTGTCAGCAGGTGGCGTCAGGACCTCTATTACACAATAGCAGGCATACAGGATTTCCAGCGCATCGAGCACGGCAAGATAAGTTTTGAGTATCCTGCCAATCCTCTCATGGTGCCCCAGATGTGCATGCGTTTCAATGACATCGCGAACGTAGGGGTGACAGGCAGGCACTTTACCGCGTTCATGATGGCAAACCAGACTGCTTTCAACTATCCAAAAGAGGGCTACTGGCGCGACAGGACGATAGAGCTCAACTACAAGGTTCTCACAGAGCTCCTTGGAATCAAGAAGGAAACAATCACATACATAGAGGACGTCTGGGCGATGGGCGACTTCTCGGAATTCGGCCCAAGCGTAGAGGCTTTCTCTGGAGGACTCGAACTTGTAAACAACGTCTTCACGCAGTTCGAATACACCAACGGCGCGATCAAAGAGCTCGCAGGCAAGGTCGTCGATGTCGGTTGGGGCTTCGAGCGTCTTCTCTGGTTCATATCTGGCACGCAGACCGTTTATGATGCTGTGTTCAAGCGTCAGCTCGAATACATACACAAAAGTTCCGGAATAAAACCAAACGTTGACCTGTATTCCAAGCTAGCGAAAGAGTTCGGAAGCATAGACATGACAGAGACCAACGATGCGAACAGCATCGAGGCCCGCATACTGCAGAAAGCCGGAGTAGATGTCAAGCAGTACCGCACTGAGATAAAACCTCTGCAGGCTTCATACGCCATGGCCGACCATGCAAGAACGCTGCTCTTCGCGATAAACGATGGCGCCCTGCCGAGCAACGTTGGTGGAGGTTACAACCTGCGCATATTGCTGAGAAGGATATTCGACTTCTCCAGAGAGTACGGCATGAACATCGACCTGCTGAAGCTGATGGAGATCCATGCGAACGAGCTCTCGGGCATATACCCGAATCTTAGCAACGGCATCGAGACCGCAAAGGCCGTGATAGACATAGAGAGGAAGCGCTATGAGAGCACCAAGATCGCAGCCACAAGGATCGTTGACACTATAATAGAAAAGAAAGAGTCATTGACTGCCGACCGGATGAAGACGCTGTACGAGAGCAACGGCATCACTCCAGAATTCATAGAAGCCATAGCAAAGGAGAAGCACGCACGGATAGACGTTCCTCAAGAGGCGTATACAAAACTTCTGAAAAGTGACTTTGTTGAGAAGATAAAGAAGCAGAAAGAGGCAGGCATAGACATCGAGAACCTGCACGAGACCGAGAAGCTCTACTACGACGGCAAGTGCGAGGCCGATGCAAAAGTGCTGCGCAGCTCGGGAAATCTTCTTATCCTGGACAGGACTCCTTTCTATCCTGAGGGTGGCGGCCAGGAAACCGACAAAGGAACGATAAACGGCATAGGTGTTGCAGAAGTGCAGATGGTCAACGGCATAATAGTGCATTCGCTTGTCAAGAGAACAAGCTTCAAGAACGGTGCCGTAGTTCACTGCAATGTCGATAGAGAGCGCAGAATGAATCTCATGGCGCACCACACCGCAACGCATCTGGTGAGCGCGGCATGCAGAAGCGTATTGGGCAAGCACGCATGGCAGGAAGGCGCAAAGAAATCAGCGGACAAGGCGCACATAGACATAGCCCATTACGACAAGCTGAGCGAAGCGCAGGTCCAGGCCATAGAGGACAAGGCCAATTCATACATAACGCACGGGATACGCGTGTCTGTGCAAGAGCTACCGCGAAGCGTAGCAGAGGAGAAGTTCGGTTTCGCGATATACCAGGGCCACGGTACTCCGGCGAACAAGCTGAGGATCGTCCAGGTGCACGACGCTGAAGGCAACCTGATAGACGCGGAAGCCTGCGGAGGCCTTCATCTTGCGGGCTGCGAGTCAGGAATAGGCCTGATCAAGATCATAGGCACATACCACATACACGACGGCATCAACAGGATAGAGTTCGTGGCCGGCAACGCAGCGGTAAACAGGATAAATGCCCTTGACGCAAGCATAGACGGGCTTGCAAAGACGGCTGGCGTGGACAGCGATAAGCTCAGCGAGGGCCTGCAGGCGCGTCTGAACGAGCTGCAGGACTACAAGGCGAGGCTTGAAAAGAGCGACAGCGAGCTTATGGCGTATATCGTGTCTGACCTTCTAGCAGAGTCGAAAGGCGCCGAGACCGTGAAGCAGATGGAGCACGGCAGGAAGACGCTGCGCAACATAGCGACGCAGTTCGTCGAAGCGAAGCCGGGAAGCCTGCTGATGCTGTACAACAAGGCTGGCGATGCCGTCTGCATCGCGGGCAGCGGGTCCAGCGCCAGCGCGATCGATTTCATCATGGGCTATGCGAAGAAGTCCGGCAAGGAGTTCAAGGGCGGAGGCACCGATCGCATAGCGGAAGGCCTGCTCCTGGCGGGCAAGTGATATCTTGACTTTGCAGGCACTCTACGCAGTGTTCGTGTATCCCGTCATATACATACTGCCCGCATACGTGGCAAACGGCTCTCCCGTGCTGTTCGGAAAGGGCAGCAGGCCTCTTGATTTCAAGATGAAAATAAAAGGGAAGCGCATACTTGGAGACAACAAGACCATACGCGGCACTGCGCTAGGCATTGCAAGCGGCATTGTTGTCGGCGCAGTCGAGTATCCTCTTTTCCATATGTTTGCAGCTGTTCCTTTCTTCGCCCTGATTGCGATAGCCGCGCTGCTTTCTGCAGGCGCTCTTGCAGGGGACATACTGGGCAGCTTCATAAAAAGGCGCGTAGGCGTGGAGTCAGGCAAGAGCGTTCCGGTGCTTGACCAGTACGGCTTCTTTGTCGTTGCGCTGCTGTTGGCATCGCCGCTTGGATATCTGCCCGGCGCATACGGCCTGCTGTTTCTTGTGGCTCTGACAGGAATCCTGCACGTGCTCACGAACGTGGGTGCGCACAAGCTGGGCATCAAGAAGGTTCCGTGGTAAATCACGAAAGCTATCTACATTTTGCAAATGTCTGCTACGGTAGTGACTTCAGTATATGCCAAAATTTTCTTTGCTAGTTTATTGTCCTCGGTTACCAGGACTGCATCATTCTTCTTTGCAAAGTACACATAAGCCGCATCATAGAATGACAGGTTGTATTTCATTGCAAGATTCACTACCTCTTGCTCGCAGCCTCCTATATTCGAAGTAATCATAAGATTCATAGAGCGAGCGACCAAAGCCAATAATGCTACTTGTTCTGGCTCATTTATTGCCTTTCTCCGATGCCGTTCAGTTAGCAGAATGTTTCCAATCTCATATCGTGCCAAGTCGCACGTGCCATTTAGGATCAGAAGCTGGGATTTTTCCGCCTTAATTATCGCATATATCGACGATGCGTCAAAGAAGTATCTCATTATCTCGCCCTGTCTTCTCTCAAGTCATTAACAACCGCTTCTACGCTCAACCTGTCAAAACTCTTTTTGTGTTTTTTAACCTCCTCGTTAATCTCGCGTGCTTCCTCTTCAAGTACCTGCCGCTCCAGCAAATTGCGTACGACTTTAGACATCTTCACGCGGGACTTTTTTATCCTCTCTCTAAGGCCTCTGGGGACTTTTACCGATATAGTGACCATCTGTTCCATGGTTGATTCATGCACTTGAAGATATATAAAGTTTACTATATTGTATTACTGCAGGTATTATTTTTGTATGGGTGAAAACAGGAGTGCGTAGTTCCAAGAAGGTTCCGTGGTAGCCAGGATCGTACAGTCACAGTTTCAGTATCCTGCTTATGTTGTCGACAGCGTCAAGGAACTGCTTGCTGCGCTTGTCGCGCGGCCTTTCAAGGTCTATGTGCACTATCTTCTTGACCTTGGTCGGCTTGTTAGAGAGCACGACAATGTCATCTGAAAGCTCAATAGCTTCCTCTATGTTGTGCGTGATCATTATCATGGAAATAACTGCTATCTTCTTGTCGAGAAGCATGCGCACCAGCTCTGCTCTCAGCGCGTTTGCGGTCAGTTCATCAAGCGAACTGAAAGGCTCATCCATCAGAAGCGCAACAGGCTCCGATACAACGGCCCTTGCCAGTCCCACCCTTTGTTTCATTCCGCCGCTGAGAACGTTTGGGTAGGAGTTCTCAAAGCCCTCAAGCCCGAAATTCTTGAGTATGCTCATGGATCTCTGCGTTTTCTCCTCATTGCTCATCTTCAGCATTGATAGGCCAAGCTTCACATTCTCCACGTTGCTGAGCCACGGCAGAAGTCCGAAATCCTGGAACACGAACGATATCTCCCTTATCGGCTCTGTTATCTTCTTGCCTTTGAAGAGGACTCTGCCTCCAGTGGCGGGTACGAGCCCTGCGATGATCCTGAGCAGCGTGCTCTTTCCACAACCGGAAGGGCCTATCACAGAAACGAACTTCTCCTTCCTTGCTATGAAGGATACGTTGTCTATTATGGCTGCGTCCTTTATCGAATATTTCACGTTGTCGACGCTTATTATGTCCATGCGATCACTTGTAGCTCCTTGCCATCTTGTCGTACAGCCTGCGCCACACGACCTTGTTCAAGATTAGTATCATGACTGTAAGGTTTATTAGGGCAAGCAGCATCAGCGTGAGATTGCCTGCCTGCAGAGACGTGTCCAGGAGCACCCCTATGCCCGTGTGCACCGCAGTTATCACCGTGCCTGCGCTTACTGCGGATGTGGTGAAGTACTCTGCCACAATGCACGCGTTCCATTCTGCCGCTACTGCGGTGATTCCGCCCGTTATAAGCCCGGGCAGTATCGCCTTGATATAGATGTTCTTCCACGCATCGACTCCTTTTACGTGGAACAGGTTCCTCACCTCAAACAGCCACCTGTGAATGTAGCTCCTGTCTGCGAAGATGCCGAACAGCACGTACCAGATGCTGCTCAGGAACAGTATGGCGAAGGCAACAAGCTCGGCGTGCCCCGGCTCATTCTTGAGTGCGCTTACAATCACAGGCAGCAATAGTGTGGCAGGCACTGACGCGAGTATCTGGAAAGTGAGCAGATACTGCTCAATGTGCTTGGACATGAACAGCAGGTATATGCTCAAAGGTATCGCAATTGCAAGCACTATTGCAAACACCACCCAGACCCTGGTAAATGATGCAAGAAGCGCAGTAAGCACGATGTACTCTTCGTGTATCAGCCCTTTGACCGTCATGGCGGCATAGAGCACTGCGGCAACTGCGACTATCGCCGTGATTGAGATTGCAAACAGGGTAAACATGGCTTTCTTCTTCTTTCTCGCAAGTGCATGTTCCGGCGTCTCAACAACGCGCAATATCCTGTGGCTTATGCCCCTTGCGTGCACGAACCCAGGCCTCACATGCACTTGTGGCGGTGCCATCTTGACGTTGGTCTTTATGGTGTGCATCTGCTGTTCTGTTCTTTGCACGTGCGCCCTCCTCGCCTTTACCACGTGCTCCTCGTTGAACTTGTTGAAGTGGCGCCTCACAGGTTGGAACAGCAGGAACCTGGTGAGCACCACGAATATGATGAAAATGACAATGCCCATCAGATACTGTCCGAAGTTCCCGGAAAGCGCAAGCGCCGTCAGAGCCACGCCTATGCCGTGCCTCACCTCATATATGGTGCTGCCGGTTGAGAATATTTCGCTCGTCACAAGGTAGAAGAGGCCTATTGACCATGATAGCATGGACTGGTCGACGACCTTTGGCATGCTTGCTGGTATGTATATTCTCCTCATCCTCTCGAGGAAGTCCATGTCGTACAGCCTTGCAACTTCGTTCATCCCGTTGGGCAGCGCCTTCACGGCCTCGTATGCGCCGAACGCTATGTTCCAGATCATGCTCGTTATTATCAGGAATATGACCGCGGCGTCTATTCCGATGGCGCTGGGAACGGTGGCAACTATCACGTATACTACAAAAGGAAAGAAGGCAAGTATCGGCAGGGTCTGGAACACGTCCAAGATGGGTATCAGTATGTGCTCTGCCTTGCTTGAAATCGCCGCATATATTCCAAGAAGCATACCAAGTACTATTGAGATTGCAAGCGCAATGAGCAGCCTCGCCCATGAGTACGACGCATCTATAACTAGGGAGACTGCTAACCCCAACAGCGTCATATGGGTATTGCTCTAGAAATGCTTATAAGCAACAAACTACGAGCGAAACGCTTTTAAGCAGAGGACTGCCACGTGATTTGCATGGCTGCAGCTAGCATACCTGCACAACCGCGCCGCAGACACCGCGCTCGCGTGGAACCGTATTCCGATCTGACAGTCGTAATACCGACGCTCAACGAGGAGGGAAGCATAGGCAAGGTGCTTTCGGCGCTCACGGGCAGCTATCCTGGGATAAGAGTCTTGGTCGCGGACGACGGCTCATCGGACGGCACCAGCCGCATAGTGGGCCGCTTCCACAGAAGGCATCGTAACGTGGAATTCATTGACAGGTCATCCAAGCGTGTGCACGGTCTCACCGCCAGCGTGACAGACGCCGCGATGCGCGCCAGGACTGGTAAGATAATAGTGATGGATGGAGACATGCAGCATCCGCCGGCAAAGGTCAGGCAGCTCTTCCTTGCCTTGGACTCTTGTCCGATAGCTGTGTGCGTGCGCACTGACGTCAGGAATTGGGGGCTCCACAGAAGGCTGATTTCCAAGGGCATGGCTGGAATCGCCTACGCTGCCTTCAAACTCAGGCGGAGGCCGACCACGCGCGACATGATGTCAGGATTCTTCGGAATAAGAAGCAGCGACTTCAAGCGACTGATACGCAAGCATCGCGGCGGCTTCGTTATGCAAGGCTACAAAGTGTTCCTGGACATACTGCGCATGAGCGAACCTGGCACTCGCGTAGCCGAGGTGCCCTATGCAACGTTCCACGAGAGAAAAGAGGGCAAGTCCAAATTCAACCCAAAACACATGGCACACACCCTTGCATCCGCTTTCAGGTGATTCTTCGCAGCAAGCTCTTTTTTCCCTATCCCGAGCAGGCAGTGCATTTCCTCCCTTTTCCCAATCATGCCTTCTGGGGTCTGTACGGTGGCATGAAGTTAAGGATAAAAGTGTTGCTACCCCATCTATATCGGATATGCTTGGGCTCTCAGACCTCTGGAATTAGTATGGCGAGGTTGCAGGTCTGCTATGAGCTGTGTGCGTTGATAAAATGAAAGTCTTAATACTGGCCGGCGGATATGGGACTAGGCTGAGCGAAGAGACTTCGGCAATACCAAAGCCACTGGTAGAGATTGCCGGGAAGCCCTTGATATGGTATGTGATGAAGACCTATTCTCACTACGGGTTCAACGACTTCGTGGTTGCGTGCGGCTACAAGGGTGAGCTGCTCAAGGAATATTTTGCGCACATGTCCCGCTATTCAAGCGACTTCACTGTGAACATGGCCAACCATGATATGGACATCATAAAGGACAAAAGAGAGAAATGGAAAGTTACGCTCATAGACACTGGCCTTGACACTCTCACAGGGGGCCGGATGAGGCGGCTTGCGAAGTATATAGACGGCGACACATTCATGCTGACGTATGGCGACGGAGTCTCGGACATAGACATTGACAAACTGCTGACCTTCCATAAATCCCATGGTGGGAAGGCAACCATAACCGCGGTAAGGATGCCGAGATTCGGCATAGTGAACCTGGAGAAGAGTGGAAAAGTGCTATCCTTCCAAGAAAAGCGGCTGGAGGACAGCCCGTTCATAAACGGTGGCTTCATGGTCCTCTCGAAGAGCGTGCTTGACTATATCAAGGATGACAAGACTGCCTTTGAAACTTATCCGTTGCAGAAGCTGGCCGAAGAGGGCGAGCTGTATGCTTACAAGCATGAAGGGTTCTGGAAGTGCGTAGACACTCTAAGGGACAAGCGCGAGCTCGAAGACATCATGAATAGCAACGATGATAAGGTCAAATTATGGAAAGCTTGAGAATAGCAGAATGAACAATATCGATACGGCGTCGTTAAGGGAAGGTCTGGAAAAACAAGGAAATTGATGGCCGAGAACATCGGCTTTTATGATGAATATGGGAATGACAAATGTGCCAGATCTAAAGTCCATAGCTAACGAGCTCAGAAAAGAGCTTGTAGTCGTGCACGCTGCCGCGAATGCACCCCACATAGGCTCTGATCTCTCGTGCATAGACATACTCATAACGCTGTATTTCAAGGTTCTGGGCAAGAACGACCATTTCATACTAAGCAAGGGGCACGCTGCGCTTGCACTGTACGCCGTCTTGCACAAGAAGGGCATAATATCTGCAGACGATTACGGCTCTATCGGGAAGGATGGGTCTTTGCTGGCAGAGCACCCCCTTCACGGGATGAAAGGTGTTGAGGTGGCGACCGGATCCCTGGGCCACGGACTTTCTATTGCGGCAGGGATGGCCCTTGTCAATAAACGTGACAACAAGAGCGGCACCACATATGTGCTGCTGGGCGATGGAGAGTGCCAAGAGGGCAGCATCTTCGAGGCCATGAACTTCGCAGTTAGAGAACGCCTGAACCATCTTGTTGCGATAGTTGATAGCAACAGATGGCAGGGACTAGACAGGACGCTGTTAAACGCAGAAACGGTAAATAAGGAGTTCTCCGCCGCCGGATGGACTGTAAATGAGATAGATGGCCACAACTTCGATGAGATTGCTGCCGCACTAAAATCAAATTCAGATGCGCCCACGCTTATCATTGCAAACACAATTCTAGGGAAGGGCATCAAGTCAATGGAGGACAAACTTGAATGGCACTACAGGTCTCCAAGCGGCAATAGTGTAAAGGATTTCATATCGGAGATATCATGAGACGTGCATTTGTAAACGGATTGCTGGACATAATGGGGACTGAAAGGAAAGAAAGCAAGGAGCTTACCTATCTGCTAGCCGGTGATCTCGGATTCTCCGCATTTGAAAATATACGGGAAGATTATCCTAAGCGCTTCATGAACATGGGCCTTTCAGAGCAGAATATGGTAGGTGTATCTGCAGGCATGGCATACGCAGGCAAAAAAGTGTTCCTTTATTCAATAATACCCTTCTTGCTGTACCGTACCTTTGAACAGGTCCGGAATGACCTGTGCTATCCCCGTCTTCCGGTTAGGATGGTCGGCGTAGGTGCAGGCCTGGCGTATGCCGACGCAGGAGCAACCCACCAACCACTAGAAGATTTGAAGGTGGCAGACGCTCTGCCCAATCTGACAATCCTGAACCCCTCTGATGCACAGGAAGTCGGGCTGTTCATGCAGAAAATCGACAGCATAAAAGGCCCATCATACATGCGGCTTTCAAAGAACGAGGATATCGTGCTGCACACCGAAGACCTGCGCATCAACATAGGCAAAGCTCTAAGACTGGTCACAGGCAAAAGAATATTGATAGTATCGAGCGGAGTCCTTACCAAGGTGGCGCTCGAAGTTGCTGGCCTGCTCAACAAGGGCGAGAAAGGTGCTGCCGAGGTGCTGGAAATACACACATTCAAGCCTTTTGACTATGGTGCAGTCATAGGCTCTGCAAGGGGCAAAGAGCTGATAGTGACCATAGAAGACAATACCGGAGCTCTTGCTGAGAAAGTCGCAAGCGCACTGGCTGGAAAAGAGGTCCAGAAGTTCCTTTCTTTCAAATTGCCCGATGAGTTTACGCATGTTGCCGGCACCAAAGAATACTTATTCAAGAGCTATGGCATAAGTACATCAGACATTTATGGCAGGATCAAGAGTGTAATGAAATGACCCATCTCTCTAATTTCTATAAGAACAAGCAGGTTCTAGTCACAGGCCATACGGGCTTCATAGGTTCATGGCTCACTTTGTGGCTTACTGAATTGGGTGCTGACGTAATCGGCTTTTCTTTAAAACCCCCCTCTAACCCTTATCACTATAGATTTCTGGGCCTCGAGGACAAAGTAACCAACGTACGTGGCGACATACGGAAAAAAGACCAAGTGCTCAATCTGATAAAGAAGCATGAACCAGAAGTAGTATTCCACTTGGCTGCCCGTCCGATACTTCTAGACTCCTATATCGATCCCATCGATACATACATTACAAATGCGATAGGCACACTGAACTTGTTGGATGCGATAAGAAGGACTGGCAAGACAAAAGCCATACTTAACATGACCACTGATAAGGTCTACGAGAACAAAGGAACAAGAGTGGCTTATAAAGAAGATGATAAACTTGGTGGATACGATCCCTATAGTTCTAGCAAGGCCTGTTCAGAGCTGATAACAAAATCCTACAAGAACAGCTTCCTGTCAGATGCGGGAGTTGCGACAGTGCGCGCCGGGAACATTATCGGAGGTGGGGACTGGGGCGCGTTAAGGCTCATGCCTGATCTCATACTCTCTCATGTGAATAACAACACAATAACAATAAGAAATCCAAGCGCCATACGGCCTTGGACTTATGTGCTGGACTTCCTGAACGGCTATCTTACCCTTGGAGAGAAACTCTATACTGATCCAAGCAGGTACTCAGGAGCATGGAACTTATCATCCAGTTATGCGAAGACAGTGATGGATCTGATAACGGAAATGTCGAAATATCTAAACATCAAATACAAAGTCCATAACGGCCGTAAAGGGCATGAAGACATGATTCTGTTGCTGAATTCTGATAAATCCAAGAAAGAACTGAGGTGGAAACCCATGAACAGTTTTGAGGACACTGTAAGAAGCACTGCTTCATGGTATGCTCACTTCTACAAGGATCACAGAGTTCCATTCACCTACTCGCGGACGCAACTCTCCGAGTTTAAAAAACGATTGCATGAATAAGCTTGGAATATACATCCCAACTCGTAACAGAAGAGACGACCTGGAAAAATGCATAAGGCACTTCATACCCCAATTGAAGAAATACGGGCTTTCTATCTACATATCTGACAACAACTCTACCGACGGAACTGAAGAGGCACTCAAGGTTCTAAAGAAAGAGTACCGTAACATATTCTACAAGAGGAACAGAAATAAGCTTGGAGGCACTTACGCGTCTAATCTGATAAATTTGCTTGGCATGGGCGATACCGAATTCGCCTGGATATTCGGCGATGACGACATAGTGAAGGAACATGCAATTGACACTATACTGAAGCATCTAGAGGGCGGATGCGATTTCCTGCAGATCAATGCAGAGGTGTGGAATGACTCATTCTCTAAAAAATTCGAGGATCTGAAGATACACGCAAGAAATGACGTAGCCTATTCGAAGGGCGACCATGCTGCCGTGCTCTCTCAAGCAAAAAGCGGCTATGCTGGGTTCATGGGCAGCATAATAACAAGGACGCGATACTTGAGAAGTGAATTGAGAAAGATAAAGGACGATGATCTGGCACAGAAAGAGTTTTTGCACACAACGCTCTTCTTCAGAGCAATTGTAGGTAGAACTGGCATGCTGATAGCGCAGCCCCTGATAAAATATCATACAAGAAGCACTGTGCCTAATTTCGCGCTCAAGACGTGGTTGGTGAGTTTTCCAGCAGAATTAAAAGAGCTAAGTTCTGCTTACCCTGATGAAGTCCTTAAGGCAGCGGGCACACTTCCAACAATCAATTTGATCGGAATAGCGTGCATCAACAAGCTTCAAAATCCCCAAGAGACCGACACTTACAAAGCATATGTACGATCCAACAGCAATCTGGGCGTGCCTGCAAAGGCCGCTCTGCTCTCCATGTTGGATCTGCCTGACGCATTCGTACATTATGTGATATATCCGGTCATAAAGAGATCAAGAGACTTGACAATGGAACTCTGAGCATGTCTGCTATCTGCCTTCAATAACAAGGACTTTCTCAATCAAGCGGAATGCTTTGCTACGGGCAGGGATGGGAAAGGAATAAATGCAGACGTTGCACTTATTCTCACAGTCGCTTTGACAAGATAATCGGGGCGCAGGACGAGATGCGTGCGAGTATTCATAACCGGTGCCGGGGGATTTATCGGGAGGAATGCATGCGAATATCTGGGAAAGAGGCACAAGGTTTTCGCTCCTTCCCACAGCGAGCTGGAGCTTAACGATGCCGAAGCAGTGCTTAACTATGTGCAGGAGCATGACATTGACGTGATACTCCACTGCGCGAACAAGGGCGGTGGGCGCGGTGCCGTAGGGCTGCAGAGTGTCGTCGATGACAACCTGCGCAGTTTCTTCAGCATAGCAAGAGCCAGCAAGGAGGTCTCGCGAATATTCTATTACGGCTCCGGTGCAGAGTTCGACAAGTCCAGGGACTTGAAAGAGGTCAGGGAGGACCAATTCGGGGAACGTGTGCCAAAAGACGATTACGGCTTCTACAAATATGTGTGCAACAACCATGCAAGGGCCTCTGACAATATAACAAACTTGAGACTCTTCGGTGTCTTCGGGAAATACGAGCAGTATGGGTTCCGCTTCATCTCTAATGCGATAGTAAAGAACCTGCTCGGCATGGACATAAAGGTAAAACAGAATGTAGTGTTCGACTTTCTATACATAACGGACCTCATGAAAATAACAGAGCACTTCCTCAGCATCGACCCCAAATATAGAGATTATAACGTAACGCCGAGCGAATCAATAGATTTGCTGGACGCATGTAAGATAATAAACAGCTCCGCCACTAAGGCATCAAAGGTCGAAGTGCTGAATCCTGGGCTGAACTTCGAGTACACAGGAAGCAACTCGAGGCTGATGGAAGAATTAGGACAATACCAGTTTATGAGCTACGGCGAGTCGATAACTGATCTCTACAAGTATTACGAAGAAAATATTGAACGCATAGACAGTACGCTTGTCATGGAAGACCCGTATCTCAAAAATGGCCAGGTCAGGAAATAGGCAGTGCTATTCGTCCAGAGGTGGTATTATCATGTTCTGTCTGAATTCCTCCCTGCTTAGGAAGGGGTACATGTCCTCCATGGGCCTCGATACTAGCGTGCCGTCCGGTTTGGTGAATGAGCTCACAGCGGGCACGACCTCCTGGTCGCGTATGCACATGACCTCGCAGATGACTGGTCCGGGATGCGCAAGTACGTCCCTGATGGTGTCTGCAAGAGTTGCGCTGCTGTCTGCCTTGAAGTATCTTATCCCATAGGCATCGGCGATTTTCTTTGTGTCAGGGAAAGAAACCCCAGAGGTACTGTCTGTCCCCATGAACCTAGAGTTGAAGAAATTGCGCTGGGTTGCTCTTATGGAGAGGTATCCGTCGTTGTTCCAGACGAATAGCTTGACAGGCAGGTTGTGATACACCAATGTCTGGAGCTCATGTATGTTCATCTGGAAAGAGCCATCGCCTGTGATACCTATCACGGCCTTCTTGTCACGCGCGAAACTGACTCCTACGCACGCAGGAAGAGTGTAACCCATCTCGGCCTGTCCTCCGGAGGTGATATATCTCTGCCCCTCTTTGAGATTTATCGCCTGCGTGGTAACGTAGAACGCTGAACCCGCATCTGAAACTACCACTGCGTCAGGTTCCATGACTCTGGAAAGCACATCAACAAAATAATAAAGGTTGATTCCTTTGCTGTCGTCCTTGTATTCTGAAAGGCACACTGGATACCTTTCTTTCCATTCTATGCACTTCACCGACCACGAGGAGATGTCTTGCATTTTACCGAACTTTGCTGCCTGCAGAAACTTCTTGGCGTCCGCATTCACGAAGAGGTCTATATTTATCGTCTTCTTCTTGTGCTCTTCGGTGTCAATGTCAACTACTATCTTCTTTGCCGCGCGCGCAAATTTGGTATACTCGTGCGCCACTGAACTAACATGCATACTGCTGCCTATAGAAAGCACGAGATCCGAGTTCTGGACTGCAAAGTTTCCTGCCCTTGATCCCTTGCTTCCGATGCAGCCTATATATTGCGGGTGGCCTGTCGGCAGCACACCAACGCCAAGGTATGGCGAAACGCAAGGGATCTTGTACTCTTCAACGAACCTCTTGAATTCCGGGATCGCCTTGGCAAGCATTATGCCATGGCCCATTATTATAACGGGCCTTTTTGAAGCAGCTAGCAATTTACCGACTTCGGCCATCTCTTCGGCGGTCGGCTCTTCCTTGTAATTACTCTTCAATTCTCTCTCGTTGAAATGTTTAAGAGACGCCTCGTCTATCTTTGTACTCTGCACGTCCATCGGAACATCTATCCACACTGGACCAGGCCGCCCGTGTATGGCCAGGTAAGCTGCTTTTTCTAAATGGTATGCTATTTCGCTTGGTTCGTTCACCATCACCGCGTATTTCGTGATAGGCTCCACGATTGAGACAATATCTGCTTCCTGAACTCCAAAAACACGCAGATTAAGCCCGGAGTTCCTTTTTGTCTGGGCACGCTTGACCTGACCTGAGATGAACATACAGGGAGTGCTGTCCTGATATCCATTAAGCAGGCCCGTGATTGCGTTAGTGCCCCCGCAGCCTGTTGTTACGAAGCACGCCCCGATATTTCCGGTGTACTTTGCATAAGAGACTGCTGCCATTGCCGCCGCCTGCTCGTGGTGAGTGCAAACAGGCTTGATCTTCTGGTTCACGGCCATAGCATCCAGAAGGAACATCATCCCGCCTCCGCTGACCATGAATAGGTGTTTCACGCCGAGTTTAGAAAGAAAATCAAGTATGTAATCGGCTACGCGCATCATCACATCACTTACCTGACTTGAGCGGGAGTTTTCCAGCAGCCACCTGCAGCCGCCGTATTCCTTCAGAGATTCGCTCCCTCGAAGTGGCGTAGCAGAGACGGACATAGCCCTCTCCGGCTTTGCCGAAGCTGCTGCCAGGTGTCACGGCAACTCCTGCCTTGTCCAGTGCATATTCTGCAAACTGATCGCTCGTCAAACCGGTTCCTGTTATGTTAGGGAAGACGTAGATCGCGCCGCCCGGTTTTAGGCACCGCATCCCAGGCACTTTGTTGAGGCCGTCGACCAGAAGGTCCCTCCTCGCCTTGTATTCTGCCATCATCTTATTCACTTCGGACTGGTCCCCGCGCAGCGCCTCCAAACCGGCCTTTTGTATAAAGGGAGAAACACAAGAGGATGTTGTCTGTAGCAGAAGGCTCATCTTTTCTATCACATCCTCAGGACCTATCGCCACTCCAAGGCGCCAGCCTGTCATCGCAAAGGCCTTGCTGAACCCGTTGAGCAGTATTGTGCGCTTCTGGCACTTGTCCCGTATGGATGGCGTGCTAAACTTCGCTATTTTCTCGAACATCATCCGAGAATACACTTCGTCGGTCAAGAGAAAAACATCCTTTTCCTCTGCTATGTCTGCCATTTGGGATATTTCTTCCGCAGTCATGACTGAGCCTGTCGGATTCTGCGGCGAATTCATTATTATGAGGCGCGTCCTGTCAGTTATCCTTTTACGCACGTCATCAGGATTCATCCTGAACGCATTCTCCTCCTTCAGGGGCACAGGCACTGCCTTGGCACTGCAGAACTTTATCGCAGAGTAATATGTAGGAAAGCCAGGATCCGGGGCGATCACCTCGTCGCCAGGTTCAACCAGGCAGCTTATCGCATAGTAGATGATGATGTTCGCGCCAGGACACACGAGAACCTGGTTCATTGTTGGTCGGAAGCCCCTTGAGGCTTCTGTCGCCTTGCAGATCGCTTCCCGAAACTCTATATCGCCATAAGAATTGGTGTAGTGCGTTTCCCCTCTTTGTATGGAATCGCATGCGGCGCGCACTATGTTCTGCGGCGTGCTGAAGTCTGGGTCGCCTATCTCGAAATGCACTATGTCCTTTCCTTCCTTCTCAAGCTGCTGAACTTTGGCCAGAATCTTGAACATAGGCTGCCCTTCCAATGCGTTAGCAGCTTTCGTAAGTCTGTATTTAATCAAATCACCCGCGCCTTACAGTGTTACTATAGGAATAGCACATCTATCTTTTTAGCCTTATAGGACTGTCCCTATCAAATTCGCAAACTGGCGCAAAAAGAGTTCCCGCACACCAAGGGATCTGACGCGTGATCGCTGAGCAGTTTTGCTATTTATCTCTCTTTCTCCTTTACAAACTCGTCGAACACGCTTATGATGTACTCAAGCATCTGCTTGGTAAGTCCTGGATAGACGCCTATCCAGAATGTGTTGTTCATCACGAAGTCAGAGTTCTCAAGTTTTCCTATCCTTTCCTGCTCCATTCCGATATAGGCTGGTTGCCTGACCAAGTTGCCTCCGAACAGCATCCTTGTCTGTATGCCTTTGGATTCCAGCCTCTCTACGATGTCGTTCTTAGTGAATTTGGCATCCTTTCTGACTGACAGCGGGAACCCAAATGGGCTGATGTCTGCTTTTGCGTACTTTTTCGGCATTATGAATACGTCATCATGCTCCTTTAGGCTGGAGAGGAGGAACTGGAAGTTCTCCTTTCTCTTTCTCAAGAATTCTGGCAGTTTCTTTAGCTGGGCGACTCCCACTGCAGCTTGCATGTCTGTGACCTTTAGGTTGTACCCGATATTGGAGTATGTGTATTTGTGGTCGTAGCCCCTGGGGAGCTCTCCAAGCTTCTGTCCGAACCTCTTTCCGCATGTGTTGTCCTTTCCCGCAGGGCAATAGCAATCCCTGCCCCAGTCGCGGAAAGACTCGACAAGCTTCTTGTAAATGGCATTGGAAGTCATAACTGCGCCTCCTTCTCCCATGGTCATCTGGTGCGCAGGATAGAAGCTAACCGTCCCAAACTCTCCAAAAGTTCCTACCGGCTTTCCATCCCACTTGGCACCTACCGCATCGCAACAATCCTCTATGACATATAGTCCGTGCTCCTTTGCAACCTTCATCGTCGTGTCAAGGTCGAAAGGATTTCCAAGAGTGTGCGCCAGCATTATTGCCCTGGCTCCTTTTTCCGCGGCTTCCTCTATTCCAGCAGGGAGCGGGTTGTAAGTGCCTATCTCCGCGTCGACGAAGATGGGTATGAGGCCGTTCTGGTAGATCGGGTTGAGCGTTGTAGGGAAGCCGGTGGCGCAGGTTATCACCTTGTCTCCGCGCCTAAGCTTGTCTTTGCCGAGCGCGTTGCTTGTAAGCGCTGAGAGCGCAAGCAGATTTGCAGACGAACCAGAGTTCGTAAGGGAGCAATACCGCGTGCCGAAGAACTCTGCATACTCCTTCTCAAAGCGTTCAGCGTACTTTCCAGCTGTAAGCCAGAAATCGAGCGCACTATCCACTAGTGTTGTCATCTCTTCATAGTCGTAGATCCTGCCCGCGTAAGGTATCTTTGTCTTGCCAGGAACGAATTCCTGCTCTGTTCTGAGATTGGAGAACTGCTTTACTTTTTTAAGTATTTCCTCTCTGAGCGTGTTTTGCTCAACGTCTGATGTCATGCTATGATTATGATATATTACTTTATTATTTTTATGCATCCTGCCCATATCCCTGTTAAGATTGCTCTTGTAAGCCCTGTGCCGCGCCATGAACTTTCTCATAGACCTTTAGTGTTTCCTCTGCTGTCTTTCTCCATGTGAACTCCCTGGCGTAGTTCATCGCCTTCATGCGCAGTTGCTCATCGTACCCGTTGTCCTTCAGATCTTTTATTATCTGCGCCATGCGATCCTCATCTTCCACCTCATAGCAGTATTTTTTGACCTCTTCAGGAATTTGAGCTTTTTTGCTTATGATTACGGGCACTCCTCTCGCCTGGGCTTCAAGCAGCTCCATCTCAAATCCTGCGTACAGGACCGGATGCAGGTACACGTCGAAGCTGTCGTAGACGTTCACCATCTGATCGCTAGGAACGAATCCTTTGAACGCTATCCTGCTGTCTCCTGCAGCCATGCGTACCAGTTCGTCATAAATGCCTGCTGGCTTGCCCCATAGCTCATACCTGATGTCCTTGTCTGTAAGCTTCTTAAAGGCCCTCATGGTGAATGCAACGTTCTTTCCGGGCATGAATGAGCCAAGATGTCCCACCACAAACGGCCTTCCTTTGTCCTCTTTAGGTTTGAGCGGCGTCTGAATGAACTCATCATCGACTCCTATATTCACTACAGAAATCCTGTCCTTGTCACATCCCAGCTTTATGGCCTCTTCCCTGACGAGTGTTGAGATCACAATCATATGATCAGAGCCCAGCGCCTGCTTCTGGCATGCCTCATTTATCGTGTTTCCTAAGAAGGAGCTGGCTTTCGGCATCGCTGCCAACGGATTGTCCTCATCGATCAGGCGAAACTCTGGCACGGTGGTTATGATTGTTGCTTTTCCACGTCGAAACGGATCAAATGCAATAGGGGCAGGTATGTTTATTATGTCATAATAAGACAATTTTTTGACAAGCGTGAGCAGTGTGAATGAAAGTTCCCGCATCAGTAGGTCATTACCAATGCCTAGCTCTACCTTGTCTATTGTGTGCTTTGACTTGAGTGCCAGGAGATTCTGCCATATGCAGTAGATGTATTTTTGCACTCCTTGGCCTAGGTCTTTGTTAAAATTGCCCTTCATGCTGAGGATTCCAACCTTCATTTTCTCCCTTTCTTCGGATTATCTGCTCTAATAAGCAAGTCTGTAGACATCGAGAATCCTTATTTTGAATTGATTCTCGAATCCAGCGAGCTCATCTGCTCTGATTGCTCTTAAGATAGCTGATTGTCTTTTTGAGGCCTTCTTCAAGGCTTGTTCGTGGTTCCCATCCAAGCAACTTCTTGGCCTTTGAGTTGTCTCCCCTGAGCACATACGCATCAAGAGGCCTTTTCGGAGTAGCATTCCAGAATATATTTTTCTTGAAGTCCGTAAGTTTTGCAATAAGTTCTGCCGTTTCCTTTGTAGTGTATGCCTTCCCGGTGCAGAGCTGTATGTCCTCTCCTATTGCTTTCTCATTTGCCAATGCCTTTAGGTACCCATCGACATGGTCGTCCACATACACCCAGTCCCTCACTGCGCCAGGATCGCCAAGGTAGACCTCTCCCTGCTTCAGCATCTGCGATATGGTGCGCTCTATGAAGAAATGGGCGTTATTCTTTCTGCCATAGGTGTTGTACGGCCTAAGCACAGTGAATGGGAAATTGTATGCCTTGTGCATGTACTTGAGGTACAGGTCGCTTGCGACCTTCGCTACTGCATAAGGGCTGTTAGGGTTCAGCGCAGATTCTTCTGTCAGCACCTCGCTCTTTTCCTTGAGTGTGGTGCCATACTCCTCGCTTGTGCCCGCAAAAATGAACTGTTTGAAGTTGTTCGCGTTTCGATAGCACGCCTCTGCAAGGTTCACAGTTCCTAGGTAGTCCGTTTCGCCAATCTCTATGTAGTGGTCATACGAGAAGGACACTGCGCTGATTGCTGCCAGGTGTATCACGTAATCTGGCTGCGACTCCCTGATTATATTCTTCACAGCTGGATAGTCTGTGAGGTTTGCGTAATGCATGAGGCAGTCAGTCCCTTTATTCATTGTGTACCTTCCGGTTACATACCTCTCAAGGATCTCTACCTCATAGCCTTTGGCCATCAGTTTCGGTATCAATTCAGATCCTATAAAGCCCGTACCTCCTGTAACAAGGACTTTTCCAGTCGGTTCATGCGCTACCATCTAACTACCCCTAATTTAATTATTTTAAAAGGCAATTGCTATTTCTGGCCTTTATGCCGAATTAATAATATTGAATGAACAAGTCTTATAAATGTGCCTTTTTACATGAAATTCTCTCTGCATATGCCTTTGGCTTTCAGAGTTGCATCCGTGCAAATCAAAGATTAGGTATATATATCTAAAGAGCATCAGAATGATAATCTGCTGTAAGTTGGCCGAAAAGGTGTGTGTATGCATTATGACATTTGTGTGATAGGCGGATTTGGACATGTGGGCTTGCCCCTATCAATAGCGTTTGCCGACAAAGGGCTGAAAGTATGTGCATTGGACATCAACAAGGATGTCTACAAGGCGCTGTCCGAAGGCCGTATGCCTTTCTTCGAGGACGGCGCAGACAGTCTTCTAAAAAAAGTCTTGGACAAAAAGACGCTGGACGTCTCGTTGGATCCCTCGTGCATAAGTCAGAGCGACACAGTCATTGTAACGATCGGCACTCCAATAGATGTGCACTCGAGTCCGCAGCTCAATGTTCTAGAGAAGGCGATAAACTCTTACATGCAGTATTTCAGGGACGGGCAGCTCATAGTGCTGAGGAGCACGGCATACCCCAACACCACTGTGAAATTGCAGAAGTTCTTCGATGGAAAAGGGAAAAAGGTCGATGTCGCTTTCTGTCCTGAGCGCATCGTACAGGGATATGCGCTGAAAGAGCTGTCTGAGCTGCCGCAGATAGTTTCTGCTGCCACCGCGCAAGGCTTGGAAAAGGCAAAGAAGCTCTTCGGACAGCTGACAGCCGATGTCGTCGCAGTCAATCCCACCGAGGCAGAATATGCTAAACTGTTCACGAACGCATGGCGCTACATAAAGTTCAGCGCCGCAAACCAGTTCTTCATGCTGGCCAACGATGCGGGTCTAGATTTTGCCAAGATTCACAAGGCGATGACGCACAACTACAAACGTGCCGTTGACATGCCCTTGGCAGGGTTTGCCGCAGGTCCGTGCCTATTCAAGGACACTGCGCAGCTCAGCGCGTCCAACAACAACGACTTTGCGCTGGGAAATGCTGCAATACTGGTCAACGAGGGGCTTCCTTTCTACATAACAAAGAAGCTGAAGCAGAAGTACGACCTGCAGAACAAGTCAGTAGGCATACTGGGCATGGCATTCAAGGCGGATATTGACGACATACGCGATTCTCTGTCATACAAGCTCAAGGATTTGCTGGAATTCGAGACAAAGCAGGTCTACTGCTCAGACCCATACGTGAAGGATCCAAGCTTCCTAAGTGCTGAAGAGCTGATCAAGAAGTCGGACATAGTGATACTCGCCACGCCTCACAAGCAGTATGCAAGTCTCAATATCGGGGATGGCAAGGTGCTCATAGACATATGGGACTTCTACAAGAAAGGCTGCCGCATATGATGCTGCGCTTCAGGCTTGAATGTGATTCTTAACGAACTGGTACGTGTCCTTTATGATGTAGTCCAGTTCGTGCTTTGGCTTCCATCCCAGTATTCTCTCTGCCTTTTCTGATTTTCCCACCCTGAACCTGACGTCGTCCTTTGGTGCCTCTGTGTGCTTCACCTCTGGGAACTTTGAGCTCTTGTTGATGGCAGCCCACACTCTCTCTGCCAGCTCGCCCATAGAAATAGTGCTGTTGCCGCACACGTTGAAGTCGTCATTCTTGACTTTCCTGCTGACCATGAGGCTTAGCGCTTCGGCTATGTCCTCTGCATGCGTGAACGTCCTAACCTGCTTGCCATCGCCCATTATCTCAAACGGCGTCTGCTTTATCATCGCTTTGTATATGAAGTCAGGTATCACGTGCGCCATGCCGAACTCCAACTCTCCTTTGGAATTGACGTGTGGAAGTTCACCGCTGCCCACGGCGTTGAACGGCCTCACTACCAAATAATTCAGCCCGAATTCCTTGTTGGCTCCTCTGACAAGGAACTCGCCAAAGAGTTTCTGCATGCCATAGTTCGTTATTGGTATCTGCTGGTTCAATGCATCCTCTTCCGTGACCGGTCTCTGCATCCTCTCGTACACCATTGACGAGGAGAAGTAGTATAGCGTCGCATTCGGAGATGAGGACAATGTGCAGTCTATGGCATGGGTCAGTATCTCTGTGTTGTCCCTGGCTATCTGGTAGGGTATCCTGTGAAAATAGCCTATGCCTCCTATCAATGCTGCAAAACACATCACAATGTCATAATCCTTGAATTCCATAGGATACATGTTCCTGATATCCTTCTTCACCAGTTTGAAATTCTTGTTCTTGTAGAAATCGTGCTCCAGGAATCCGTACTTGGAAAAATTGTCAACCGACGTGACTTCGTGGCCATCAAGCAGCAGCCTGCGCACCGCGTAAGAGCCTATGAACCCGCAACCTCCCAACGCCAATATCCTAGCCATTCAATCACATCACGAGGCATTCCAAATCTACGTACTTCCTCACTTTATATTGTTGATCGCGAGCTTTGCGGTCCCACGGACTCCCCGCGTCTTGATGCACAACGGCACGAATCTTTTCAAATGATTAAAAGACCACAGATGCCTCTCCCATTCCCCGCCAGCATACTTGAATAGCTCCTCTATCTCTGTGCTCTTCAGCTGCGGAGAGTTTATTACACTGTAATTCGCTCCGTCAAATTTGTTAAAGTCCTCTGAAGCCAACCAGCCGTTAGCCTTCACTTCGTCGTAAAACGGCGTACCTGGCAGCGGAGTGACGATTGAAATCTGCAGACTGTCCGGATCAAGTTTCTTGGCGAATTCTATGGTGGCTTTTATCGATTCTATGGTGTCCGTGGGGTGCCCGACGCTGAAGGTGGCATGTGCCCATATGTCCTCTTCCATGAGGAACTTCCTAAACGTAAGCGTCTTATCCATGGAGATTATGCCTTTGTGCATCTGCTTCAATACTGCCGGATCTGCCGACTCCACTCCAAACTTCAGGCCTATGCAGCCTGCCCTCTTCATCAGGCGCACATTCTCGTGCGATATTGTTATGTCTGCCATGGCCGTCCATGGTATGTCCACTTTGTTCTGAATCATATAATTGCAGAGGTCCTGAAGATGCTTCGGATTTATCGAGAGAGTGTCGTCATCAAAATATATCTGCTTTGCCCCGAACTCCTTCTTCACGTAGAGCATTTCTTCAACAACATTTTCAGGAGTCCTGACTCTGTATTTCGGATTTCTGTAGAACACATTTGTGTAACAGAACCTGCATCCGACAGGGCAGGATCTTGACGTCATCATCTGTACTGTGGGCTTGCCCCTGAGCGCAAAGTCGTTGTACATGTTGATTACGTGCTTCTGCCTTTCTGGGAACGGGTATCTTGAGATGTTGTCATCGATTGGCCTTAACCCGTTAGATACCACAGTGTCGCCCTTCCTCCAGATCAAGCCAGTCACGTTTGTAGGATCAAGCTCTTTGTTAACCAGCTCTGCGAGTGTCAATTCCATCTCGCCGATCAGAGCAAAATCTATGACGCTTTCACCTTTCATGACCTCTGTTCCAAGACCGGACACGTGGTATCCTGCCACGGCTATCTTAAGCTCTGGAACATCCGTCTTGATCTCGTGCAATAAGCGCATCAACAGTGAAAAACTGACAGTTGGCGTCTCTATAAGAAGCAGATCCGGACGTAATTGCGCCACGCGATCGCGGAATTCCTTCTCATTCATAAGTTCTGCGCAGGCATCAAGGAACGTGATATCCGCACTGGAGTTGGCTCTCAAGTAACTAGAGGCGTATCCGAGGAAAAACGGGTACGGCAAATACATCAATGTCCTTTTGGCCAGAGAACGAGACATGTGGTAGCTATGGCTCCACCTGCTCCCTCCTTGTACGTAACGTCTGTTTTCATCGTACAAATATGCTGGCGGGTTTGCGATAAGAACTTTCATAGTTACAAATCCCTCATTCAAATATTTATATTAGCCGTTACTGCCTGCAGTTGTGATCAGTCTTTGTCTGCCCGATTTTTTATCGATTTCGCGGGCACTCCTGCCACTACATCATAAGGTTTTACATCATGCGTTACAACCGCACCGGCAGCTATGGTGGCGCCTTTGCCTATCTTCAATGACATGAGCAGTATCGCACCGTACCCTATCCATGCCTTGTCGCCTATCTCCAAGTTGCATTCCTTATTGTGGTCGCGCGCCACGAATGCGACATTTGGGGCAATCCCTACATCGCTACCTATCTTTATTTTTGTCGGGTTATTGCCGATGCCCACTATGTCAATGGCTTCGCCTGTGCTCCTGTCGCCAACAGATATGTCAAGCGTGGAGTAAGGGTAGATGTTGAAGCACATCCATGCATTCGGGAACTTGCGGAGCCAGTGGCAGCGCAGGTAGAAGTCGTAGAACGGCTTTAACAGCGTCCTGCCTAGAAGTATCTGGAGTGCTGAGAATGATTTTGTTGCCACCCCCTCATCTCTTCGTGTTCTTCTTGCGCGGCGTCCTGTGATCCTCAACCTTGTCAAATATCTTGTAGGAATACCTCACAAAACCGTATATCTCTCCAAGCAAGATCATCAGGGCGTGTATGAATTCATAACCTCGGGACATGGCCATCCTCTTGAGGTTCATGTTTGGTTTGTGGTACTGCAGGTATATTCTTGCATATGCAACGCCGGTATCAAAGCCCCAGACTATTGCCTTTCTGACAGTTATCTTCTTGAAATGCCACACCACCGGTTGCCTTGTGCGCTTTATGTCATAGTTGTCCTGCCTAAGTTTTTCATGGAATTCCACATCTTCAGATATTCCAAAGCTTTCATCAAAGCGGTGGGTTCTGGCCACGCTCGCAGTCATTCCTAGGTTGCAAACAGAATCCACCCTGTCGTCCACGATCACTTCGTCGGCTTTTACAATCTGGTACGTGTCTATGAGCTTGACCATCTTCTCGAGCCAGTCATTATCAAAAACTCGGGTATCTCCTTCCAGCAAAATAATTTTCTTGCCCTTGGCTTTCTCTAGGCCTCTGTTCCACGCAGACGAGATGTGCATCTTTCCTCCAACTAGCACTATCTCGAAGTCCTTGAACGTCTGCTTATTCAGGTCATTGTATAGCTCCTCAGGCTTCTTGAGAGCAGGTATGATGATGCTTACTTCTACCATGTCAAAACCAGTTGAATATCCACCTATTGAACATCAGATATTTAATTAATGTTGTGTGTGCCTTTTGATTGCACACGATTTCTTTGTTGATCATCCGGTGCCGCTAGTTCTCATTGCTATTTTGCGTAGGGAGTTCTCTCTGCAAACAGAAGCCCTACATACTCTTTTGTACTGGAATTAGAACCGTAATAAAACTGAGGCGCAGTGTGCCTGACTTTGAAACCGCACTCTTTGAGTTTAGTCTCGAGGTTCTTGTAGCCATAATGATACTCTATCACTATCTGCTCAAACTTCCTAAGCACCGATGCATCCTCATTAAGTATTATCCCATATTCGTAGCCTTCGCAATCCATCTTTAGCATGCAATTATCTAGTCCGTATTTTTTGGCTATGTCTTCTAGCTTAACTATCTTTATGAGAGTTCCTTTTCCGCCTCTCTTCAAAATCACATCACCAGAGTTCTTAAACAACGGATCTGTTCTGATGTTGCCTCTTTCGCCTCCACATGCCTCATTAACAAGTGTTATCTTGCTTCCAAGTCTGTTGAGCTCCACGTTTTTCTTTGCGATCATGTAGGAATACGGCCACGGTTCATACGCATATACGTGCGTTGCCCCTTTTTGTGCGAAGTAGATTGCAGTGTCTCCCACGTTGGCACCGATGTCTAGGACAGTTCGAGCTTTTACGTTGAGCCACGCGTATTGGCCCTTGAAGAACTGCTCCACCATCAAACCCACTGCGTTTTGCATCTGCATGTCAGAATCAAAATAGAAGCGCACCTTGTTTCTTTGGCCATACGTTGCAACGTTCCTGCCTATCTTTATTGGTAAATGGTCCTTCTTTATTTGTGCAGACAGTACCTCTCTGTTTGTCCAAAATTCAGAATAGTCCTCTTTCTTTGATAGCGTGATGCTCTTGCTTTTGTCGAGCCGTATCGTGGTGCGGTGCAAGACATTCAGTCTGAACAACATCAGAGATAGGAAATTACGCAGTCCGAACAGATCGATCTGCGACATGAATGATTTCAGGTAGCTTCCGTTCAGGGTCAGATATTCGTGCAACCTTATGTTGGTGCGCATTCCGTACTGCTTCGTATCTGATTTTTGCATAACAAACCACGAGAATTCACGAGTGACTGCTTGAACGCTGCCTGCTGTAGACAGAAAAGCAATGATGCTCTGGTATTACTATAAAACCTCTCATTTTTATCTCTTTCTGCCTGCTGTATTCCGCCCAGAAAATCTCGGCTCACGAGGTAGAATACGCTGCAGTGCTCTATCGCCAAACTTGGGTTGTCCAATAATTCCGCTATTTCCCAGGGTATTTAACCCTGGGTAGCATACTGATTTTGGCGACCAGTATGCGGAAAGATAGTAGAGATTGGAGTTTGTATAATAGACAGTTGGTGGACCGGGGCAGGGTAGTTGACATCTACGTCTCAAAACCCCTCTTACAGAGCGCCAATGAACTAATGAGAATAAACACAAACAAGGTCGGGCGCCCTTACAAATACAGTAACTGCCTGATCCTTGGTCTGTACGGATTGAAGTGTGTATTGCGGTTTGCGTACCGTCAGATCGAGGGGTTTGCACAAAATGTCGCGTTGCTGTTGAAATATGCGGTGCCTAATTTCAGGACGATATGATGGCGCATCAGTGTCCTGAAGAAGTCTGAAATAAGACTAAACGTTCGGTCATTACCTTGCGAAGGGAAACTTGTAGTTGCCATAGACTCGACCGGAATAAAATCAATAAACGACGGAGAGTACAGGACGTATGTGTATGATAAAAGGAAAGACTGGTTTAAACTCCACATCGTGGTCGACTCATTTGGAAAGATACTGAATGCAAGGATCACGAACAGCAAGACTGGCGACTCCAAGATGTTCCAGACTTTGTTGGCACCGATAAAAGACAGTATATCGATGGTGAGGGGTGATGGCGCATACGACACAAACAAGATATTCAAATTCTGTGATTACAACGGGATACCGCCGAACATACCGGTTAGGATCACCGCTGCAAAAGACGCGCGTCACAAGGCGCGCAGAAACGAGGTCGTAAAGCAGCTAGG
>CAISDH010000022.1 GCA_903884115.1 uncultured Microcaldota archaeon
AGCGGAATGAGCTACACACAGCCAAGCAAGACCAAAGGATGGCAAAGCTGCAGATCTTTTACGTGGTACCTCTGGCTCCACTCGAGGCATTGAGGGCGTATGCCTTCAAGAAATGCAAATACTCGTGGGTACTCCTCATCGATACTGATGAGCGGCTGAACGAATCATTGAAATCAGACCTGAAGGACATAATCACCAATGCCAAATGCAACGCCTTCGCCATCAAGAGGTACGAAGATGTGGCCGAGAGAAAGCGGACCAGCTTCTACACGTGGCAGATAAGGTTATTCAGGAAAGAGCATGTGGAATTCAAGGGGCTCCTGCATGAGCAGGCGCTTGTCAGCGGAATCACGGAGAAGCTCGGTGGTGAGTACGCGATGGACCACATTGTCGAATTAAAGACGAAAGGCTACGGTTGGGAGTACTCCAAGATATTGAAATATGATCGCCTATCCTACGAACTGTACAACAAACGTGTGATAGACTATGTGTCGAAGCTGCTTATGCCTAAAAACCGCAGCGTGGAGAACACCGCGCTGGGCAAGTCGATAAGGTCTTTCATGTTGGCCTACGAGAAGATCACACTGAAGGAACAGGGGCAGGAGCTTAGCAACCTCGATTACTTCGTGTACTATTCAGTACTGGACCTGGGGTACGCCATTAAGCGCCGCAGTGTTGCGGCTGTGCTGCAATTGATACCTTTCGAAAGGGCTCGCCTGAAGCGCATAAACGAATGGAAGAGTGAACCCGATGCCGACGAGATATTCGAGATATCCAAAATGATAAATAGGATGGGTGTGGTTAAATTCCTAGACCTTGATAAGGAGGCAACAATAAGAGGGTTGAACAGGAAGTATGCGGATAGGAAAAAGAGCGGAGAATTGATGATGGAACTCATAAAAGAGAAATACGAAAAGCAAAACAAAAAAATGAAATGACATGGGAAACAAAAAAACATCGAAGAAAAAGCTCACAATAATACTGAACACGCTGCAATCATTCGGCGGCGGTGAGAGATGGGCGCTGGAAACTGCGGTGCTGCTGAAGAAGCGATTCGACATAACGTTAGTGAACCCCGTTTCACGAATCGATGTCGTAAGAATGTCCAAGAGCGAACTGCTCAGAACTTACAACCTGAAAGGCATACACATCATGGATATCGAATGCCATGGAGTTAGCACAAAGCTCCAAAACACTGGCAGGTTCACCACCAGAGTGCCAAAAGCAAAAGGGTTTTCCAAGCTCAAAAGCGCCATAATGAATGCTGACATAGTGTACGAAGTCACTCTTAATCCAGTGCTGATATCCTATTCACTGTTGCTTTCAAGAGTGTATAAAAAAAGATTTATACTCGGCATGCACAATCCTGAATTTCTCATGGAAAAACCTGGTGGCAGAGAGGATCCGCTCTTAAACTTAACTCAAAAATTCCTGCTCAAGCGCGTGAAGGAGATACACGCGCTCACCGAAACGCAGGTCAATATGCTGCACAGGCTGAATTACAAGGGCAGGGTGTACCACATCCCGCATTTCCTCTATTTCGAACCCGCAAAGCCTCACGCGGCTGCAAACAGGAAGGAGTTCATATGCCTCTTCGTGGGCAGGCTGGCTGTGCTGCAGAAAGGTATAGACCTGCTTGAAGAGATAATAGAAAAAACGCTCAAAAAGAACACGCACATCAAGTTCCACATCATCGGTTCCAGAGATGACGGCGAAGAAATCGTCAAGCGACTAGAAAAGAAATACCGCAGCAATGTTTCATGGCGCGGTTTCGTATCCGACACATCGCTGAAGGACGAATACAAGATGGCAAACCTGTTCCTGATGCCCTCAAGGTACGAGACAACTGGTCTGTCTCTGCTGGAAGCACAGAGCTATGGAATCCCGGCAGTTGCTTTCGACGTCTCGGGCCCAAATGAAATAATAAGGGCAAGTGCACAGGGCGCCCTGATAAAACCTTTCGATACAAAAAAGTTCTCAAATTCAATCCTCAATTTCTATGGTTTGCACCGCAAGTCCAGCAAGTCATACCTTAACAGAAAGCTCAAAATTTATAAGCTTATAAAAGAGAGGTATAACGATAAGAAGTTTGTATCAAAATTCACTAAAATGCTAAATCAGCACTGAGCAAATGATGGCATGCGCACACTGATAATCACACACAAAGATAACCTAAGTAAAGAAGTCGCACCAGGAAACGGCACCTTCACAACAGAATTGTTCAGTAGAGTGGGTAAGCGTGTTTCACTGAGCTACATGCCGTACACAAACATAGCAACTGCGCTTCTCAATTCTTATAAATCCCGATTTACGGGGATGACAAAACCATTTGACATAATACACGACATTGACGGGGCATCTATGATCTCGCTAAGCAAAGAGATGAGCAAGAAATTTGTTTTTACTGTTCACAACTTCAACACTTTCATGACCGGAGATATATTGCTCATACAGAAGGGCGACCATAGTATGACTGAGGATCTATGGATAAGAATGGGGCAGTACAGCACAAAGTACAAGATGGAGCGCGCAGCGGCCATCATCGCGGTCTCATCTAACGTGAAGCAATTCATGATAGATTTTGCCGGAGCCGATAGGGACAAGATATTTGTGGTAAATCATGGCGTTACTCCCGAATTCAAACCGATGAATCTGACGCATAGCAAATTCGTGATTGGTTCATTGAGCGGCATGTCACCCACGAAGAATCCGATGTTCCTGATAAATGCGTTCCTCGCGTTCGAGAATATGCTAAGCAAGAAAGAGCAGGAGGGCATCGAACTTCAACTCTATGGCAAGCCGGGAACGAAGCACATAGAGGTGAAGGTGATGGATGCTGCAAAAGCTCACGGCAACATAAAGGTTATGGGGCCGGTAAAGCAGGCGAAGAAAGCAGAGATGTACAACTCATTCGATGTGTTCGCATTCCCGAGCTTCTCCGAGACTTTCGGCATACCAATCATAGAGGCACAGGCGTGCGGTCTCCCAGTCATATTGAACGGAAACGGAATAATACCCGGCGAAGTGGGCAAGCAATGCTTCAAGGCTTTTACGGACGAAGAAATGGCAGACATATTCTACAAACTCTATACCAAGGGCTACGACAAGGAATTGAGGCGCGTTTCAACAGAATAC
>CAISDH010000023.1 GCA_903884115.1 uncultured Microcaldota archaeon
CAGGTACAGTCGCTGCCGATATCCGTGACGTTCAACGCGCTCCCGACAATATCAGACCTTACACCATCTGCGTCGACAGTTGATGTCGGCCAGCCAGTCACATTCACGAACACCTCATCTGGAGGTACACCACCAATAGTATATGCATACTCGGTAGATTCTGCTGCAGGAATGACTGAGAACGCTCAGAACAACAACATCCTCACATTCGCGAACACAGGAACATGGACAGTGACGGAGACCATAACGGACACTGCGGGCGCATCTGCATCAACGAACGCAGTGGTGACTGTCAACCCTGCACCTGCGCCCCTTGAAGTTTCAATCACTCCATCAAGTCCTGTCATAGAGAGTGGCCAGTCAGTAGTGCTGGCAAACGTGACTTCAGGAGGCACGAGCCCTTACACATACCAGTGGTACAATTCCGGCGTTGATGATTCTTCAACCTCCTGCGCAGGTACTCTGATGGTCGATTCGACTTCGAACACACTGAACACAGGGCCGCTATCGGTAACCACGGGCTACTGCCTCGAAGTTACAGACAGCGCATCCGCGACAGCGGCAAGTAACGTTTCTGTCACGGTCTCTTAAACAGCGATATAAATGGCCAGAATATCCTCAAATGCGCCGAAATTGCTCTTACTCGCCGCTGTGCTTGCGTTCATTGCAGGAACGGCATTGGACAGCGCAGCAACGATCGCCGCCACATCGAACATGATTCTAGTTAACAACACTCTGAACTTCAGCTCTGGCACTGCTACCGATGCCGCGAACGTGGTAGTCAGCGTACCTGCCTACAGCAACACAGTCATTAACTATGCTCCTGCGGGCGCTACGCTCACAATACTCTCGTCCGATAGTGTGCCTTTGAGCGCAAGCATACTCATCACTAACCAGTACGACAACGCTACATACGGAAGCTCCACACCGACACAGGGCTCTACGATCTTCTCAAAACTAGTCATCCTGAACGTGTCTTTGAATCTGGTTTTAAAGTACGTGTCCTATTCCCTTTCTGTAGGCCATGCCTGCGGCACAAATGTGGCCCCGTTCAGCTATGATAGGGCTACAGGCACATGGGCTCCTTTAGCTGTGACTAACACCGTTACGGTAAGTCCGTGCAGCATAACCTTTACCATACCTGCAGATCCCATAATCGGAGTATTCGCCGAAACGCTGCCTCAGACAAGCCCAAGCGGCAGCAGCGGAAGCGGCAGCAGTGGTGGCAGCGGAGGTAGTGGAGGTGCAGCAAGCGGCGGTGGCGGAACGGCGCCAACAGGTCCGGGCCTTACGCGGTTCAGCCAAAATGGCACGGCCTGCTATCAGATAGCCAACATCACCACTCCAAACTATGTGAACTTCACACTCAATGGCACTCCCTTTGTCGTGACTGTAAGCTCGATAGCCCCGAATTCAACAGACCTGATAATAAACGGCGAAACTTATGTGTTACGGCCGAATGCGCCTGCGAGCATAGGCTCCTATGAGGGCTTCAACTACACTGCCGATCTCATGGGCATAAGCTACCTGCCGATACTGCACACGATAACGGCAGACATATGCTCTATCGCAATCGCTTCAGCGAAAAAACCTGTCAATGTCACTAAACCAAATAATGCCCTTGCTGCCAACACGATCGCGACCTCAAGCGCACCAAACTCACCAACAAACAAGCCAAACCCGGCTTCAAACACGCCGGCGACAGCGCCTGCAGCGGCACCTTCAACTTCAACATCAGGCAATATCTACAAGTTGGTGGCGATCATAGCGGCCACGGCCATTGTAATAGTGCTGCTTCTGGCACACTATGGCAATTGGAGAAGGAAGCGCGCATTGCTCGCTTCGAATGACAAAATGTGATAAAATGTTAAAATTTGCTAAAACTAAAGAAACTCCCGAAACTGCTGCTGAGGCATTCCGCGAGACTATACAGGCATGGTATGATTCAGGAGGAAGGAGGCTCACAGACATATTCACAGCTCTGCTCAAGGATCCGGGCATCCTCAGTGGAGCAGATCTTCACGGACTAATCCTTCGCGGAGTTGACTTTACCGGAACGGATCTCACGGATACCGACCTTACAGGGGCTGACCTTACAGGTGCGGATCTCTCAGAGGCAATCCTGTCCAATACAATACTCACCGGAGCAAAGCTCATCGGAGCAAACCTTCATGGGCTAGACCTTACAGGCTTCGACTTCTTTGAAGCGGACCTAACCGGAACAGACCTCACCGACACAATCCTCACAGACGCAAAATTCGTCATAACGACGCTCACAGGGACGAACTTCGCCGGAGCAGACCTCACCGAAGCAAACTTCACCGGAGCGAACCTCACCAGAGCGATCCTCACAAACACAATCCTGCGCAGAGCAAACCTCAACGGGTCCAACCTCACAGGGTTGAACTTAAGCGGTTTAGACCTCACGGAAGTGATTCTTACCGGGGCCGTCATCACCGGGACAAATTTCACCTGGGCAAATCTCACCAAGGCGAACCTTGGCGGATCTAAGCATTCCGACGCAATCTTCATAAGAGCAAACCTCACAGAAGCAATACTCAGCAGGCTAGACCTCAGCGGATTAGATTTTACCGAAGCGAACCTCACCAGAGCCATCTTCACCGGAGCGAACCTCACCGGCTCGAACCTCACCAGGGCAGACCTTACTGATGCGATAATAACCAGGGCGAACCTCACCGGCTCGAACCTCACTGACGTAGACCTCAGAGGATTCAACCTCAGCGGATTGGACCTCACCGAAGCGAACCTCACCAGAACGATCCTCATCAACTCAAATCTAACAGGAACAATATTCACCAAAACTATCCTCTTCGGAGCAAACCTCACAAACGCAGACCTCACCGAAGCGAACCTCACCGGAGCGAACCTCACCAGAGCCATCCTCACCGACGCGGTCCTCATAGAAGCAATACTTATCAGAACAAACTTCACTGGGGTGGACTTCAGCGGATTCGACTTCAGCGGATTGGACTTCACCGAAGCGAACCTCACCAGGGCGAACCTCACAGATGCGATCCTGACCAGGACAAACCTCCGCAAATCAAACCTCACAGATGCAGACCTCACCAGAGCAAGATTCAGCGGAGCAGACCTCACCAGAGCGAACCTCACCGGAGCAATCATCGCAGATACGATCTTCATCGACCCGATCCTTGTCGGCGTAATCGGATTAGACCCTGCCATCTTAAAGCTTATCAAGAACCAGGCCTCGCCAGAAGCAATCAAAGCCGGGATGCTTCTCAGAACGCACACTTCCGGGAACGCCGTGCAGGCGCTGCCGGAGACTGTGGAAGGCCTTCTAGACGCATTGATGAATGAGAAGACAGGTAATGCTGAGAAGCTCGCTGGACAGTTTGCGAAGCAGTTTGCAGAGCAGGTTCGTGCGACAGAGGGCGCAATCATCAAGGCTGCCATGACGGAGTTTATTGCTGCCATTAGGAGGTCTCCTACACAAAGAGCTGCAAGCGCCACCATAAAAGCCGCAAATAAGGCCGTAGAAGATGCAAGGAAGGCCGCAGAGGCTAGCGTAGACAAGCTGGCTGCCCTGAACACTAAGATAAATGAGGCCGCAGCATCTATCAAGACGCAGCAAAATGCCGTGAATGGCGAACTTGCCGTTTTTTCTTTAGCTGCGACCAATTTAACCGCTGAGGGGGACAGCGACAGTATCGACACTTCCACGGACTTCGGCAATGAGTTGCTATCAGAAATAACGCCCAAAATCAACACAAGGCTGCTAATTCTGCTGCAGCAGAATGGCGTAGCAGAGTCAACGGCCGAATTAACTGGGTTCTGGTACAAGAAAGCGGAAGAAACCCTCGAGAGCGTGCTGGCTCATAAAGGCGCATTTGAGGGAAAGTTAACTTCCGAATCCAAAAGCGGAGGCTCATATTCTCTTCTCGCGGCCTCTGATTTCGCGGACTCGCTTTCTAGGGCGCTAAGTAAAAGCAACGATGACCTCTGGGAAGCTATCAGGCAGATAGATCTGGCAAACTCCTTCTTCAAGTGTGACGGTCTTATGGAACTTACCTCTCTGCGTTTCACAGCCGAAGAATCAAACAAGGCCAAGCAGACTGCTTTGGATGCGTCTCTAACTGCGAACGCTCGCCAACTCGATTATCAGGCCGCGTCGTCAGATCTGGAAGGCTCTAATACAGACGAGAGCGGGAAGAAGCACACGCAGGAGGATCACCAGGCATGGCTAGCCACGCTGCAAAGGCAGGTGCTCGAGATAAACAATCACATTACAGAATTCGGAAGCAATGATTACAAGGCGAAGAAGCTTCTTGTCCCCCAACTACTTTCTCAGCTCGAGAAGAAAGCGCGGGACGGAACGCTGACAGATCCAGAGCAGGAGATATTGGACTTAGGCAAGAAACGCGACACGCGTCAGAAATTGATAACGGTGCTGCTCGATCTAGGAGCGAAGGTATCCGAAGAGAAACAGGCAATGTCTAAGGCTGAAACAGAAGAGCCGGCTGAAGATGCAATAGATGAGCAGATCCTTGCGGAGCAGATTGAGAACGAGGTCCGAGAGGCCTCATTGGAGAAGCAGGCACGGCCGCAGCTCTTGGAGGAGGCAAGGCAGCTTCTAGAGGCTGTGAACTTGGATTTGGAAGCGGAGTACGGAGCAGAGGATGCATGCGGGAGTGAAGTGCCTCTAGATGTGCCAATTCCGCTCTCAGAGACGCTGTTGAATGCTGTGCAAGAGCTTTTGCCCAAGTTTATTGCAAAGCTGGATGGTGAAGAAAAGACAGCATGGCAGCAGGTGCTGGACGAATTGGGTGACCTACACGAGAATCTGGCTGCAGGAAGCAAGAACAACGAACTAAAGTATTTGTATTTGATGCTGTCGAAGTTGGTGACGCTTGGTGGTTCATCGGAACTACCTGATAAACCTGATAAATCATAGGCAGATATGTTAGCGTGGCGTCGCAGAAGGGAAGAAATGCATTTGTATTGATTAGTCTGTCTGTCGCATGCCGAAACTTGAAGGAGGTGTCGCCGCACTAGTTTCATCTTCGTAAGAATCAAGTATGCCGCAGGCAGACAGCAAGCAAACACTTCGCTTTCGTTTGTATATCTTCCGATATACAAGAACTACATTTAAGCGCTGGGAGGGATTCAAACCTGCAGGTTCGCCACATAGTCATAGCAGGTCTGCCTTTTCAAGACCTGGCCTGACCGAGCTTCTTGCCTCTTTATAAGCCATCAGCTGGTTAGGCAAAAGGGGCATTAGCTGATTCCAAGAAGGCTCAATCAAATCTATGCTCTTAGAAAGCAACTCTTTTGAGTATTCCATTCCTGATTCTTTCAGCTTTGCCAGTGCATATTCCCGCTTCAGCTCGTATCCCTTGGACAGCATGAAGCACATGTCGTACAGATCGCGTTCCTTGTGCCTTCTGCCTTTGCTCATCAGTGCCCTCACCTTCTCAGCCAGCATGTCGCGCGTGTCCATTACAGGTGCAAGGTACAAATCAGCATCGCGATATCTTGGCTGCCTTGACATATTGACTGGCGGGAATATGGTCGAACCTGTGGTGTTTATCTCAAACCTTACATACTGCACGGTGCTTTTCCTTCCGCTGCGGTATCTCGGACCTTCAACGGCAAGACTTGCGCTTATCGTGTTGAACCTGTTCTGCTTTGGTTCTTCGCTGTATGATACAGGATACTCTATGTTCTTCACGACTTCTTCAAGCAGGCGCTTTATATACTCCAACGGCACAGTGTCTATCCGTAGCAGAGTGAAATCCAGATCTTCGGAGAACCTTCCAGAGTAATAGAACTTCGCCAGCGCAGTGCCGCCCTTGAATACCATCTGGGCCTCGCTTTTCGCGTATATCGTATGGAGCATGAGATCCTGCAGATAATCTTTCTCCACTTGGTAGGGGTCCTTGTACGTTTCGTATCCTTCCAGCTCGGTCTTGTCCATCATGCCATCACTAAATCTGCGGTCTTTGATTCATCGCCCTTCTTACTTTCCTCTCTAGCTCCTTCACTTTGGATCTGGCAGCGTAGGCTTCAAGAAGCTTGTAGTCCAACCTTCCTGACTCTATGGCTTCCTCTGCATAATCCACGAATTCGTTCAAGTAAAACATGTCAATCACTGCCTTCTCCGGAGAGGCGACGAACACATCATCTACTCTGCCATAGCCGTACATCATCCCTTTCTTTATCTTTTTGAATTCGACGCGGAAGCCGTTCAGCGCAGGGACCTGCCTATGCCTCTTATAAGACAGGACGTATATGATCCGCGGCATCTGTTCTGTAAGGTTGTGGAAGCGAAGCGCCGAGATAAGGCTTACATAAGAGGGGTACACTATCCTTGATGCCACCTCGTACTCGGTCGCATCCTTGGTGTAGTAGATGCCGCCCACGACGCTCTTTATATTGCGGTTCCTTGAAAGGAAAAGTGCTGCGTAGCGCCTGGACTTCCCTATTATCCTCGCTGCATCGGCTAGTCTGAATACAGTGATCTTCTCTTTCGCAAGAAAGTCGTTGAACTCCGAACTTTTCATGAGTATATAACGGGCATTAAGATATATATGCTTTGTGTTACGGCTATTACCATATTTGATGGTATTTGATACACGGATATACCCAGGAGAGAAATTCAAACCTGCAGGTCTAAATTCCATGTCGTCGTAGAAATCACAAGTATGCCGCAGGCAGGATTTGAACCTGCGACATTTCGCTTTTTGACAAGCTTGTGCTTGACTTCAGGCGAACGCTCTCCCACTGAGCTACTGCAGCAACAACAAGGCTTATTCCGCAAAAGAATATAAACACTAACATGGAAAGCCATATGCCTGATGTTTCTGGTGGTGCGATGCTCTCGGCGAAGCAAAGGAGGGAGATTGTCGAATTTGCAGAGAAGAGATACAAGAGCAACGATCCCGTCCACACAATGAAGCATATAAGGCGTGTCGTAAGATTTGCAGTAAAGCTTGCGCGGATGGAGCATGGCGACAGGGACGTCTGCTGGACTGCTGCGATGCTGCACGACATCGCGAAAGACGAGAAAGGGGACCATGGTGCTCGGGGTGCCAAACAGGCGCGGAAATTCCTTATCGGCATCGGCGTTGACAAAGATGCTGTTGAAAGGATTCGGGAAGTGATGTATTACCACAACAAGGGGTTCGTCGGCGGGTCGATAGAGCGGCAGATAGTGTGGGATGCGGACAAACTGGACGCGTTCACTCTTTCCGGGGTGAAGAACCGGCTTGTTCCCAGCATCAGGATGCGCGCGCTGAAGAACACGATAAAGGATGCGCGGCGCCAATACCTCCTATACTTGGGCAGGTTCCACACGAAAACAGGCAAGCGGCTGTCGAAAAAGGAATCTGCGGCCGTGAACAGGTATTTCACAAGGCTAGAGAAGCAGGCAGAGAGGGGCACGTATTATAAAGTGATATAAAGCTGCATTCCGAATTCACTGTATGCCTGCATGGAGCGAGCTGTCGCCGTACGACCGGCTCGTTAACACGAACATGATTGAGCCCAGGGCTTACCAGATCAGCATAATAAAGAGCGTCAATTCAGGCATGAACACGCTTGTGATACTGCCGACCGGGCTTGGAAAGACTCTCATTGCAGTGTTCGCGATAGCAAAGGCACTGAACGAGGGCAAGAACGCGATAATCCTGGCTCCGACAAAGCCTCTTAGCGAGCAGCACTACAACTCCCTCTCCAGCCTGCTCAACGTTGACAAGGGCATACTGCTGTTGCTGACAGGCCAGCTGACTGGCAAGAAGCGGGAAGAGCTGGAAGCGCACGCAAGGGTCATCGCGGCAACTCCGCAGACGGTAGCAAACGACCTGCGGAACGGCCGTCTGTCGTTGAAGGACTTTTCTGTAGTGGTGTTTGACGAATGCCACAGGGCAGTGGGCAGGTACGCCTATGCCTACATAGCTGACGAATGCAAGCTCCGCGGGGTGCAGCTCCTCGGCCTGACCGCCTCTCCTGGCGGGGACACCAAGAAAATAGAGACGCTCATGAAGAAGCTTGACATACAGAACATAGAGATACGTATAAGCACAGACGGAGACGTGGCCCCGTATGTGATGTCAAAGGAGATGACCACGCTCTATGTGGAAAACAGCAGCACCATCAACACAATACTGTCCACGCTCAAGCCGGTGATAGAGGAGCACCTCGGCAACCTCTACAGCAAGGGGCTGAGCCCCTTCAAGCATTTCGACAACATGTCAAAGAGCAGGGTGCTGGAAATAGGCGACAACATAAACAAGATACAGGCGCAGAACTACAAGTTCTCGGTGCTATTCGATTACACCTACCTGCTGAATCTGACGCATGCCTATGACTTGGCGAGCACTGAAGGGCTCTACCCATTCATAAGCTATCTTGACTCTCTGGAGGGCAGGGAGAGCAAGAGCCGCGGGGTGAGGAGCCTGCTGTCGAACGCATCGGTGCGCTCTGCGCTGAACATGGCGAAGACTGCAGCCGCAAGCGGCGACGAGCACCCGAAGATGGCGCTCGCCATAAGCGTGCTGAAGAACATGCTTGCGGGCAAGAGCGTCATAGTGTTCGCACAGTACCGCTCAACGATCAAGAGGCTTGTGGAACTGTTCAACGCCAACGGCATAAGCGCAAGGCCTTTCGTCGGCAAGAAGGAAGGCATAACGCAGGGCCAGCAGCAGCAGACGATAAACGACTTCCGCGACGGCAAGTTCAAAGTGCTCGTTGCAACCTCAATTGGAGAGGAAGGGCTGGACATACCTGCGGTTGACGCCGTGATACTCTACGAGCCCGTGCCAAGCGAGATAAGGAACATACAGAGGAAAGGCAGGGCGGGCAGGATGAAGTTCGGTCAGGTGATTGTGCTGGTCGCGAGCAAGACAAAGGATGAGAAGTACCTCCTGATATCCCGGCTCAGGGAGAAGAGGATGCGCGACCTTGTTCTAAAGATAAAGCAGAAGTTTGAGGCCAATGCCGTTGGTGAAGCGGGCGCAGGAAAAGGCCAGAGAACGCTGAGCAACCTGGCAAACGGTTAAATCCCTTTGTTGCCATCTATGCGCGTGATTCAGTGCTGCGCTATTCGAAAGGGGCAAGGGGTGAGCGCGAACTGCTGAACTATCTCTACGGCAAGGCTTATTCTGTTGTCAGATCCGCGGGCAGCGGAGTCAATTCCATAAGTCCTGATATCATAGCGATAAAGCACGGCAAGGGCCTTGCGTTCGAGTGCAAGGCGTGGGACAGGTCCAGCCTCTCAATAGAGCCTGAAAAGTTCGATGTGCTGTGCGAATGGGAGCGTAACACCGGCATGGACACCTTCATAGCATGGCGCATGAACGGGCAGGGCTGGTTCTTCGTGAAGACTGCAGAGATGAACAAATGCGAGAAGAGCTACACAGTGACCAGGACGCAGGCATTCGCGATAGGCCGGCGGCTTGAGTCTCTGATCATCGAATGATTGTTTCTTGCTTGCCGTGCAGGTAATGCCTGCTTCTTTTACCACTTTTTTCATAGTGTGCAGCGCTTGCGCTAAGCCAATAAAAAACAGAAAAAAGAAAGAAAAAGAAAAGATGTACCGTTCTACATCCTTGTTGATGCAGCTCCGATATAGGTCAACAGGAATCCTACTACTGCCCATCCGAACAGCATTCCATGTCCGGCTGTCACTATCAGCATAGACATGCCTGTTGCTGCGATATATTTCCACATCCACATGGCCTTGCTATCTGACATTACCTTGCCTGCAACTGTTCCTATGCCCATGAAGAATAGGGTTATTGCGCCCACAATGGCGAACGCCGCCACGAATGGACCCAGGAACGACGCCGCAGCGAGCCATCCGCTAAGCGCACTGCCATACCACGCAAAAACTGCGTACAGGTATATCAGCGAGCCCAAGAACAACAGGATCCCTCCTGCTGCGCTCATGGAGTTTTTCTTTGCTGGCATTTTATCACATTTCTATTGCAGACTTGAATGCAAAAGCCTTTAAATCCAATCCAGATATTCGGCAAACGCCTATAGGCGTCAATTTCAGTCAGGACAAAGCCAAAGTAGACTGTGCTGCCCATTACGGGCACAAGCGCAATGTGGACTCCGCGGGATATTCCTAAGCCCTGCTAGGGCTTATTTTGAACCCGCAACCTCCCGCATGCCATGCGGGCGCGCTACCGTTACGCCAGGAGCCCACGATGGTTTATGGACGACAAGACTAATAAGGATTGTCCTATCTCTTCTGCATATCTACTCTATGTACCTGTCCAGATAAGGCCTGATGCTTTTGTCGTTGATCTGCCCAGGTCTTATCCTCTCGTGCACAAAGAGCCGCTCCTCCACCTTCAGCGCGTTGCCCAGCAATGACCTGACAAGCGCGCATCTGGCTCTGTTCTCTTCGCTGCTGCTCCTGCTGTACCTATCAATGAAATCTGAGAACCTGTCCGAGATGCTCAGTACTCCGCAGGGGCTCACCCTGTTGTCGGCGTAGTTGCATAGCATCTGTGCATAATCCCTGCTGCCTTTCTTGCGTAATGCGTCGCCTATGCGGTCGACAAGGAAGAGCACCCTTCTGTTCACGCCAATCTCAATCATCATATTGTGCGTGGCACCATGGTCGTTGCTTCCGTATCTGTGTATCGTGTCTCTCTTAACCTTCCTCCAATAGCCCAGCCTATTCACCTCATTGCCAAGAAGCGGCGCATCGCTTTTCTTGAGATCAAACTTCACGATGTTTCCGATGTCGTGCAATAGGCACGCCGCTATGATGCAGTTTCTGTCTATTGCTGCTCCGCGCCAGTTGTCGCACATGATCTCTGCTACCGCTGCGGTCCTAAACATGTGCAGCCTGAGATTCGGGAGTATCAGGAATCTATCGTAGATATCTCGGATAGCGCTGCGCACCTCAGAGCTCTCCATCTAATCTACACGGGTGAAACGAAGATTATGTTTCCTCCCCTTAGGAGTATGGTCCCGAGCTTTGCCCTTAGTTCCCCTCCATTCAGCTCCTCTGCGCCTTCCATGACAAGATTCATGTGAGCGTCGAATGACACTATCTTGCCCCTGACGCTGATGTTGTTCTTAAGCCTGACTAGCACCTGCTGGCCAAGCGATTTGTTAAGCAGGTCAAACGGTCTTTCTTCCATAGAGCAATAATGCGCAAGCAGATTCTTATATGTTGCGGGTTTGCTGAATGAAAACGTGCAAAGCAGGTGCCCAAATCAGGGCATGCGCCGCTAGCACAGAAAGGTTTTAAGCGCACTCTCCGAAACATCATACGTGTCAATCGACGGACGCCGTGCGAGCGCGACAATGGCAATGGTGGGCGGATTCATCTCCGTGTTCTACGTGTTCCACTACATGCAGGTGCTGTCTTATTCTCTGGGGGCCTATTATGAAATGCAGGACCTTGTGAGCGCAAACAGCATAAACGCGACTTCAAGCATGCTTTCGATGCTTGCCGGTTCAAGCAGCATAAAGCTCGCACTCTACCTGACATACGTCATGCTGCCGTTCGCGCTTGTCATGCTGGTCATAGGCGTGCTGTGGTTCTTCGCAAAGGCGTATTCTAAGCTTACAGGTTCGGTGCTGCTCCTCACTTCAGTCATGTACCTTCTGATAACTGCAGTCCTGGAGAACAACTTCGTCTTTCACAGCTCGTTGCTGGGACTTGCCGCTGTTTGCATGGGCGGGGCGCTTGCACTGGTGGCAAGCACACACGCCCTGGGCGTCTTCAGCGGTTCCCTGTTCGCTGCCTCTGACAAGGCGGAGGTGCGGAGGCGCACAGTGCAGATAGGCATAGACCCTGAAATACCCTATACCAACATGCAGGTGCTTTCAAACAAGCTCATGGGCCGGCTTGGCGGAGAGATAAAGATACTCGACATGCACTTCGATGTCGCCGCGCTTGACAACCTTATACGGCTGATGAGCAAGAACGCCAACAGGTACTCAAGGATAGACGTGCTATCGAAGAAAGACCGGCTTGGGGCCGAGTTCGCCGCATCGTACAGGGATTTCAAGGCGGAGCTGCTGTCAAGGCATGTCGAATTCGACCTCCGCGTGCTCGACGAAGATGACGCATCAAAGCAGCACGAAAGGTTTCTGCTTGACGGCAACGAGGCGTACAAGATACCTCCGTTGAACATAATAAACAGGAAGAGCGAGCACATCACATCCGTGAACCGCGACGATGCGGCAAGGAGGTTCGACGAGCTCTGGTCCAGGGCGATAAAGTTCGAGAACATAAAGTAGCTGCAGGTATTAAAAGTGCCTAATCCTAATATGATACGGTGCGCATGAAAGTCTCTGAAATCGACGCAAAGACCATCCTGTCGAAGTCCGGATTGCCCGATGCGGACTATGCCGTAAACCCATATATGGGCTGCGAGTTCGGCTGCCTCTACTGCTATGCAAGCTTTGCCGGCAAATCAGTGGATGAGCCTGTAGATAACTGGGGCAACTACGTCTATGTCAAGAGGAATGCCGTTGCGCTCTTCAAGAAAGAGCTTTCGGAAATGCCCGCAAACCACAGGAACGCTTCCATACTTCTGAGTTCAGTAACTGACCCATACCAGGGGGTCGAATCCAAATACAGGATTACCCGTGAAATACTGCGGATTCTTGCAGATGAGAAGTATCCAGGGCAGGTCAGCATACTAACTAAGTCGGCACTGGTGCTGCGCGACATTGACATCCTGAAGCAGCTCACGAACTGTGAGGTTGGCATGACCGTGACCACTGTGGACGATGCGCTGGGCAGGTCTCTTGAGGTCAGGGCGACGCAGTCGAGCCGGCGCCTCAATACTCTTCTACACTTGCACGATGAGGGCATACGGACGTATGCCTCTGTAGGTCCATTGCTGCCCCACTTCAGGTACAGACCGGAACTGCTGGACGAGCTATTTTCCAAATTAGCTGAATCGAAGGTGGACTACATATGGGTTGAACACATCAACCTAAGGTCGTACATAAGGAAACGGCTGTTCGACTCTCTCAAGGGCGTGCCTGCTGAAGTGCAGGCCGTTTACAAGGGTGCAGATGATGCCGAGCACAGGGCTGCACTTGACGGGATCGTGGCCGTGCTGGCAAATAAGCACCGCCTGAAACTTGCTGAAGGCGAGGTCACCTACCACAACAAGTATATGGACGGCTGGAGGAAAGAAGCCACAGCCAAGGGGATTCAGAAGCCATTGATCTGATGCGATTGTGCCCGTCTGGCATGCAAGCTGTTGGATAAGATTGCCTTTGTTCGATAAGCGACGCACCTCCTGTCACATTTAAATACCTTCATAAGCATGGTTTACTCTTATGTCCAGTTCATCCGATAATACTACAAAGCAGAGGCTTCTCTCGAAAAAGAGCACGTATGTTGAGAACCTGATACTGGAGCTAAACCCGCTTGCAGAGAAGCTGGAGCGCAGCGGCAAGAAGATAATAAAGCTGCACAGGGGAGATCCGCCGCACTATTTTCCAACTCCGAAGTACATCATAGACGCATACATAGACGCGCTTAAAAAAGGTGAAACGTACTACTCCCGAGCCCAGGGTTCCAGAGAACTTGTAAATGCCGTGGAGTTCAGATACAAGAAGTACGGCATGAACCTGAACGAAAATGATATCATAATAACTGCTGGTGTGAGTGAGGCGCTTCTGTTCATAAACAGCGCATTGATAGACAAGGGAGATAGGGCAGTGGCACTTCGGCCGTACTATCCTCAGTATCTGATGAGAGTGAGAGAAGAAGAGGGCGTTCCTATCGTTGGCAGGATGCTGCTTGAGCACGATTGGGCTGTTGACATCGACGGGTTGCGGAAGTCTCTCAAAATGAAAAACGCCACTGGTAGGCATCACCCAAAATACCTGATGATTACAAATCCGCACAACCCTACAGGTAAGGTGCTCGAAAGAAAGGACTTGCAGGAAATTGTAGATGTCGCCAACGATAACGATCTGCTCTTGATAAGTGACGAGATCTACGATGAGCTTGTCTACAACAACCACAAGTTCACCAGCTTATGTCAAGTCGCGAACGGCGTACCTCACATGATCTTGAACGGCAGCTCCAAGAATTTCGATTCCACTGGCTTCAGAATAGGGTTCATGGTGATACCAGGTACCGACAAGGTATCTGAAACTCTAAAAGCAAAGTTTTCAGACTATGCGCTTGCCAGGCTCTCAGTGAACACTCCTGCAGAACATGCAGTAGCAGAGGCGATAATGAACACGAAGGAGCACGATATTGCAATAAAATACATGGTGTCTGAGATAGAGAAAAGAGCGAACCTTGTTGTGAGTCTGCTTAAAGAGAATCCTTACATAACTGTCAACAAGTCTGGAGGGTCCTTCTACATCTTCCCGAAGCTCGATTTCGGAAGCCTCACGTTCAAGGACTGCAAAGACTTCATAACCTCCATGCTTATTGAGGAAGGCGTGCAGCTGACAGGCGGTGCGCCGTTCGGCGAACCCAACCACTTCCGGATTGTGGCGCTGCCTCCAGAGGAAACGCTGCGCTACGCGATCGGCAAGTTAAACGACTTCTGCATAAAACACAAGAGATAACACTAAGCAGTAGGTGGTAATATGCTTGGAACCTCAGGAAAGACTGCGCAAGACAAACAGCAAGATCTTAACGCTGCTCTTATTGACGGAATAGACGACGTCGACATCGAAAAAGCCAGCAAATCGATAGCCGCAGGTGCAGATATAAATGCACTTACAAGTCGCCGTCAGACGACTCCGCTATCTTATGCAATTGCAAGGTTGCAATATGAGAAAGATGAGGCAAAGAAAGACGCACGTGAACAGATAGTGCGCTTCATTCGTGACAAAGGAGGCCTGACAAATGAGGAACTGGCTGCAAAAGTAATGGCACGTTTAAGGCAGGAACGGGCAAGCAATATCTGACTCAGATGATAATCTGTCTTTTTCAACATGTTGGTGTGGTTGGTATGGTGGAAAAAACAGTCGGAAAGAATGCAGAGCTTGCCTATGAGAAGTATTCGCAGTTGAACTGCGCGCTAATGGATGCGATACGTGACACCTCCCCAAACATAGAAAAAGTCAGGAGGGCATACGAAGCAGGCGCAAACATAAACGCACTCACATATGACTGGCGCCGATGGACTCCATTATCCCTTGCTGAACACTGTCTGCGATATGCAAGCCCTGAAGCAAAGAAGGAAACGCTCGCAGAAATAGTTGAATTCATCAAGGACAAGGGTGGTCTTACAGATGACGAAGTGTTGGCGCAACTCGATATTAGAAGATAGCGTGCCTCTGCTCTTATTTGTCTATTCTTTGTCACTGAGTTCTGGCATTTGCCTATTTCAATGTCCGGGCAGGGTCAGGTTGGACAGTAGCTGGTACGCGTGCAGCGCATCGTACCTGTTCACTACAAAGATGGTTTCTGTATAGCACGATACCAGCTCGATCACGTTTATGCCCTCTTCTGCCAGGACCGATGCCATGAACGCCACTACTCCCGAGACTTTTTCGAGATTTTCCCCGGAATAGACTATGATCGCAGAGCAGTTATTGTTGACCTTTATCAGATGGCTCTTCTGCTGCTTTGAGATGCCCCTGGTTGCGTTCTTCTTGGTAAGGTATACGTAATAGGATTCTGTCTTTACTTCCGCGTTGTTCTCTATGTCCAGCTTCTTGTCAGCTATTATTACTCGTACGCCGTCCAGCAACGTGACCTGGTTCTCCTCCAACACGGATAATGCTTTCTCTTCCGTGCTCCATTCCGCTTTTTTGAGGCTCTCGGAGTATCTTATCAGGGCGACCTTCACAGCATTCTGGCTTTTGATGCTGAGGTCCTTCTGTATAAGCCTGGCCATCGCACTGAAGTTGACAACCCCGTTCCTGAGTGCCTCATGCATGTACGGCTTCATTTTCAAGTACAATCTTACGGTATCTGAGATGCTCACGCAATCACTGTTATATTCATAACATCATATGCCTGTTCTGTATCACATCTGTAATAAAATACATATACTAACGAATTCATATAACTATTTGTGCTTAAATTCCAATGTCTCCGGCGAAAGCCCGGTGGGCAGTCTACGTGAGCAATCAAGGCCATAGAGGTGATGCTGAATGGTGACTATCGGATTTCCGCGAATGAACGAAGAGGCCGGCGAGAGACGGGATTTCCTGCCCGATTTTGTATCAGAAGCAGGACGGCTTGGGAAAGTGCTGGTTGAGGAAGGCTACGGCCAAGGGCTTGGAATACCGATTACCGAATATGTGAAGGCAGGGGCTGCCGTGGTTCCTAGAGCAAAAATATTTTCATGCGACTATGTGCTTGTCATTCGCTGCCCTGCCGATAAGGAACTGAAACTTATGAGGCCAAATTCCGCTCTAATCAGCATGATACATCGCTCGACCCATCCACTTCGTGTCAAGCAGCTCTTAAGCCAGAAGATCCGCGGCATCTCCATGGATGCATTGGTTGACGATGCTGGCAACCGCCTTGTAGAGGCGTTGGAGCTCACTGCCTGGGGCGGGATGGACGTTGCATGCGGAGAACTCTTCAATCAAGAGACAATCAACGCCTTATCTCGCGGCAAAGTCAAGAGGCCTTTCAAGATCGTTGTGCTTGGAACGGGGCGCGTGGGTCGGCATGCTGTAAACGCCGCAGTGCATAGCGGTAACCTGGAGAGATATGCAAAAATGGTGAAGGGTCATCTACCTGCCATCGCTGTTGAGGCCCTGGGCAGATCGCTTACCTGCAATAAGGAGTACCTGAAAAGCATATTCAAAAAGACGGATATGCTTGTTGATGCGACATCCCGCACAGATGTGCACATGCCTATCATACCTAACTCGCTTCTGAAGGAACTGCCTTCTTGGGCGGTCATTCTCGACATTGCTGCCGATGCGTATGACGCAAGTGCAACACCTCCTGTTGTAAAGGCCATTGAAGGAATTCCAACAGGAAATCTTGACAAATATATTTTCAGGAAAGATGATCCTGCTTACTCTGGTATTCCAAAGTTCGTAGATACCACTAACAGGCGTACAGTTGTCAGCTGTTATTCATGGCCCGGCCTGCAACCAAGCAAATGCATGAAAATCTATGGTGTGCAGTTGATGCCATTGATGCGCGCTCTTATTGAAAAACATCCGTACGCGCCTCGTGAATCGGGCGATATGTACGAACGAAGCCTATTCAGGGCATCTGATGAATTCTTTTCCAGGCAAAATAAATTACAACAAGAGGCCATCGTCTGATTTCCATTTTATGACGGTCTGCCGCTGATTTCTGTCGCAGAAGAAAATGGCAGAGATTTTTGTATTGATGAAAGAGGGATAAGGTTTATAGATTATCA
>CAISDH010000024.1 GCA_903884115.1 uncultured Microcaldota archaeon
AAGGGCGCCCGACCTTGTTTGTGTTTATTCTCATTAGTTCATTGGCGCTCTGTAAGAGGGGTTTTGAGACGTAGATGTCAACTGCCCTGCCCCGGTCCACCAACTGTCTATTATACAAACTCCAATCTCTACTATCTTTCCGCATACTGGTCGCCAAAATCAGTATGCTACCCAAGGTTAAATACCCTGGGAAATAGCGGAATTATTGGACAACCCAGTAAGCAGGAAGGTGTTTAAATATGTTTGTACGCAGTCACAGAAAAGCATAATAAGGATCAAATAAAATAGGACTATATGGATGATTTAGAGGTAAAAGCGCCCGCAAACATAAAGATAGGGGGCGAGCATTCTGTTGTTTATGGGGGACCCAGCCTGTCCGCCGCGATAGCGCTGTTTGCCACTGCAATGATAAGCGACGCCAAGAACGACAAGCTAGAGATAGTGCTGCAGGATCTGAACCGCTCGATATCGTTGGATGCAACTGCATTGAGAAAACTCTACAACGAATACAGTTCAAGGGACACCACCAAACCGGAATCAATTGAAACATACGTAACAAATAATGAGAAAAATGTCGGAAAAGAGCTCCTGCCCTATGCAACGATCGCTGCGAGGCTGTTCGTCGAGCAAGGAATCGTGCCCACAGGCAAGAAGGTTGTCATTCACTCGGACGTTCCGTTCCAGAAGGGTTACGCAAGCAGCGCGGCGTGCTCTGCCGCATTCACAATGGTGCTGGTAAGGGCTTCTGGAAAGAAACTGGATGACGAAACGGCAATAGACATCATAAGGGATGGTGAAAGGATAGTGCACCTGTCAGAGACAGCCGGACGAATCGACGTTGGGTCTATATACTTTGGCGGATTCGCGAAGTTCACATCGTCAGAGGGCGTGACTAAAGAAAATATCACCACTCCCGCAAACTTTGTCATGATTGATACGGGTTCTAAGCCACCTACTGCGGAGATGGTCGATAAGGTAAGGGACCTGTACAACAGCGATACCGAAGGCACAAAGAAGATCCTGAAAGAGATAGATGGCTGTGTTGAAAAGGGCACAGAGGCGTTGAAGAAAGGGGATCTCAAGGAACTCGGAAAGCAGATGTCCAGGAATCAAGAGCTTCTGGTAAAATTGGGAGTGTCTTCGCTTGGAATTGACACGGCAGTCATGATTGCAAAGTCGAGCGGCGCGTACGGCGCAAAACTGTGCGGAGGAGGAGGAGGAGGCATGGCAGTGGCGCTTGTAGGCAGTGCGCGAGATGCAACCAGAGTGGTGAATGCGCTGAAATCCGAAGGATTCGACGCATACAGCACAGACATCACTTTCGAGGGCGCAAAAGCCTGAAGAGAGTTTGCGCGATTTTAAGGACAGATGCACCTATTTCTTTGATAATAAGTACGGCTGATAAAAATCAGATGCGGGGGGTGAGATTTGGACTCACGCAGCCTCTAAAGGCACAGGAACCTCAATCCTGCGCATTTGGCCTAGCTCTGCCACCCCCGCGTGTAATCAGAGTTTCTTGACTTCCTTCTCGAATTCCTTAAGCTCGCTTCTGAACGAGTCAAGCGCCTTGTTTATGATCTGCTTGGGCGGCATCTGACCGAAAGTTTCAACGTAGAAATTGAAATTGCTGTCTGCCTGCTCGTACGTCACGATGCCTGGCTGGAACTTCGCGTGCTTCACGCCTTCTCCAAGAATGGCCTTCGCCTCTATTCGCAAGCGCTGGTCCTGCGCGAGCTTTATCAGCGGTATGTTGCCGTTCTTAACCATAACTTCCTTGTCGCTGCTCTCCAGTTCCTTGGAGTAAACGGTCTTTGGCCCTGTCGCATCAAGCGTGAACATTATCTCGTCTGTGTCGCTGTAGCCTGAATTTGGCGTGACTATCGGAATGAGGCCTATCCTGTGCGCGATGTATTCGTCGAATATGGCGCTCGTGTTCTCGTAGAAGGTGACCCTGTCTATTGCGAAGCACTTCACGTGGCTTATCGCCATGCGCCTCAGCGCGTTCGCATAGGCGTTCGATGCATCTTTAAGGACGAACCGGAAAACGCTATCGTTGGACTCTACAATTTCAGACTTCATGGAACCATCATTTATAGTATGTAGTATGCTAGATAATGAAGAGTAAAACTATAATACTTTCATGCATACAAGCTTAAAGCGCTTGTGGTGTTTGTTTGAGCTTCGAGGGCATCTTTGGAAAGGATATCGCGGCAGACGGCTTCGGCACCGACAGGTACCTGCGCTGCTACAAGGAGAGGACGCACGTCTCGAAGGCAGTGCTTGACACCTATTCAAACGCAGTATATCTCGGCACTGGCAAATTCCACAAGGGGGCATACCAGAGCCCTGCAGACGTCAGGTACGTGGCAGCCACTGACCTGAACTATGACGTGCTGCTAAGCCTATATGACGTCAACACAAGCAGCATATTTGCATGCAGGCTGTTCGGCTTCGAAGGAGGCGCGGCTGCGCAGCTCAGCACATATATCGATTCGCTGAAAAAGCTGAAGCGCAAGCCCAACCTCGAGGCGAGGCTGATAGGGCTGCAGAGCAAGCAGAGCTTCATCTACCTGATCCAGGTTTCGGACATACTGAGCGCCGCAGGGATAACGCTTGTCGAATTGGACCTGTTCGGCAATGAGACCAGGCACATCGCGATAGACATGAAGCTCGGCATGAGCCACGATGTGCTAATGGAGAACAGGCTGTACAGGCCTGGCGAGCTCGTGAACACTGTCACGCTTGAGCAGTTCGAGAGATCCCTCAAGCAGTGAGCTCTTTCACAAAAAGGTCGGTGTAGGCGGGGCCTTCGCTGGCTAATACGCTCTGCTTTAGTTTTATGCATGTGCAGGCGAAGCTGCCGAAATCATGGTGCGAATGGCTTTCTATCAGGGCATTCACGGCGCGCACCTCCTCGCCTGCGGACCTCTTGAGCCTGGCTATGGTGATGTGGGGCGCGAACGCCCTTTCGTCCATACGTATGCGGAGCGCGGAGATGTCACCGGAAAGGTCAGCGTATATCTTTTTCAATTCCTCGGAGCCCTTGGCTATGTTTATGAAAACGATCCTCGGATTCCTTGGGTCAAAGGTGCCTATGCCGTTAAGATCGACGGAGAAGCTGCGCACCTGCATCTTTGAGAGTGCGAGCTTCACTGACGCTATCTGTTCAGCATCGACATAACCCAAAAAGAAAAGCGTGATGTGCAGCTGCTCTGGGCCCACCGGCTTTATGCCGCTTGAGTTCAGCCCTTTTGATAGCTCTATGATCTTGGACTTGATATCGGCAGGTATGTCTATAGCGATGAAAGCCCTGATCTTGGATTCCTGCATGCGCGCACCGTCCAGATTAGACGTGGCGCACACAGATATTTATTAATCGTCATTGATAAGTGAAACCGCATCAGGGCAAGCAAATGGACTACTCAGACACAACAGTCATAGTGCCTGTAAAAGACGAGCCTGCGGTAGCAGAGGTCGTGCGCGACGTATCCAGAGCATTGCGCAACTGCAGGATCATAGTAGTCTACAAAGGGGAAGTACGCCTGCCGAAATCTGAAGCGGCCGCAAAGAACATGATGCTGGTCAGGCAGCGCGGATCTGGAAAGGGCAATGCGTGCATCCAGGTCTCAAAGTTTGTAAGGACAAAGATAATGTGCCTCATAGACGGCGATGCGACGTACGATGCCAATGACCTGAAAAAGGTGGTGGCACGGGTACGGGACGGGGCGGATCTTGCACTGGGCGACAGGCTCGAAAGGCTTGACAGGAAAGCGATGCCTGCATTCGTAGAGTTAGGCAACAAGATCATAACGGACGCTGCAAACCTGCTGTATCGCATGCATGTGAGGGATTCGCAGACCGGCCTCAGGGCGATAAGAAAGAGGGTTTTCGACACGCTGATGCTGAAAGAGCAGCATTTTGGGATAGAATCCGAGATGAACATAAAAGCGAGGAAGAGAGGCTTCAGGATAGAGGAGGTCCCGATAAGCTACTACATGCGCATAGGCAGCAGCTCGAAGCAGATGAAGCTGATGGACGGCATAAAGCTGTTTCTCCTGAATTTCAAGTTTCTGTTCGGCTGACCGGGCAGAACACCTCAGAGTAATCCACAAGCGCGCCCATGATGAAGCTCACGACGGGTATGCTGCCGGACACCCGTTTCAGGATTTGTAGGTCTTTGTGCGTCGCTGCGCTTGTTATCGCAAGTATCGGAGGATACAGTAGCAGTTGCTCGATCACTGCGGACACGAGAAGCAGGATGTAATTGCCCTCGAAATAAATCAGGGGCAGGACGAACGCCGCGCTTATAAGGCTAGCAAGCACGACGCGCAGTATCTTGCCGAGATCAAGCCTGGCGTTGAGCACCTTTCTTGTAGCGTAGAAGAATATGAGCGTGGTCGCAATTGGAGTTATGATAAACATCTGGACGATTGCGCCGATGTCCTTGAAAGCGGGCACAAGGGCAAGGGAAGCCAGCTGCACAAGCGCTATCAATGCGTTGCACTTGACTATGAACATCACTTTATTCGCGCTCGTGAGCAGGTTTGAGGCATATGTTCCTGTGATCCCGATAAGCACGCCAATGCTCATTATAGCCACGTACGGCGATGCGGGCGCGTATGAACCCCCGAACACGGTCACTGTAAAAGGCCGGGATAGCAAGATGATATAGAGCATTATCGGCGTGATGAACAGGAATGCGACGTAGACTGCATAGCTATAGAATGAGTTGGACTTTCTTGGTTTATTCCGATACTGAGCCAGCCTTGCGACGAACATCGGCAGTATCGCAATGGCTATGGAATCCGAGATCACGCCAACAAGGATGCTTGTCCTTTGGACTATCCCGAAATATCCAACCATCGATGTCGTGGCAAATATGCCGAGCGTTACGACCGTAATGTTGCCCATGATGCTTGCTATTAATCCGGACACGGCCAACGGCACTGCAAAATGCAATATGCGCTTCGTCGCTTTCATGGAAATTCTTGCACCGGCGACGCTTACTCGCCTTAGGATTGCACACATAGTGAACACCGTGCCTGCGATAGAGCCCAGAAGCAATCCGATTATGGGTGCGAGGGCGCCGTAGCCAGAAAAGGCGAGCGCGAGGCTGAAGATTGCCTGCACAACCACTTGTGTCACGACCCCAAGACTTATGTTTATGCTAGATCCGAAGCCCACCAGCACAGAATACGATGCGTTGTAGAGCACGTATGTTATTATCGTGAATGCCGCAAGCTCAACCACATAGGCATATGCGCTGTTGTGGAGCACATACGTTGCAACGACCCCGCTAAGAGCGAACACGACCAATGAGCACAGCATGCCCGTAATGATCAGAAGCAGGTAACCGTTGACAAGCAGTTCGGCCATCTTTCTGTTGTTGTGCGTGCCGGAATATTCTGCAATGAACTTGGTGAACGTCGTTCCTATTCCGAAGTCACCACTGGAAAGGAAGAGGCCGGTAATTGCGATTGTCGCGGCATAAATTCCGTATGATGCCGGTCCAAGAAGCCTGGCCACGAGTATGAAAGTGAGACCTGCGACTATGATTGTAAACAGCTTGCCCAGCAGCACGGCACTTGCAGTGGTGGCGGCTTTTGCGCCTAACGCAAACGTGCCTTCCTGCTCTGTCACATCAGTATCGTATTGTTGCAGTAGCTCACCTTAGAGTCGAAATAAGCCAAAAGCGTTTGCATAACTAGATTCATACCTTGCATATTTAGATATGTGCATAGCTGCGAATCTGCACGGAAGGCAGCGTCCATGCTTACTGATCAATAAGCTTGAAACGCGGCGTGTTTTTAAGCGGCTCCTCCAGCCAGATGTCCAGGTCCCTAACGAAGATAAGATCCTCATGCGCCACGTCTTGGTATATGACGCACAGTTTATCGGTGGCTTCCTGAGTGCCTATTGCCAGGACCTTGACCAAGTGTTCGGGATTCTTGTAATGGGAATAGGTGCCGCCCAGCTTGACCTGCTTCTTTGCTATTTCCAACTCCTTCTCTACAGTCCGAGGATCCCTGTGCGGCATGTCAAAACCGGCAATAAAGCTGCAAAAAGATTAATAAAGAGTTTGCCCGTACCTTATTGCGCCTGCTTGCAAATTGGGTTTTTGACAGAGCCCATTGGCAAAGAGGGTCAACGCATTCAATACTAAGGTATTAAATATCTTATTCGGCGAAGTTAGTTCACACTAAGAATAATGGTGAATATATGATAACAGGATTCTCAATACTGGGAGTGGAGGGCAAGATAGAGTCCTCAGAAGCATTGGCAAAGCAGCGCTTCCCGAAGTTCAACATCGACATCGACAAGGTTGCTGCTGAAGGCGCAAAGCTCAGGATAGGTTACTCGTTCACAGCAGACTATTTGGACAGCGATGCCAAGGATGCGAAGAGCGTAGGCACCATAAAGCTCAAGGGAGCAGTGGAAGTCTCTGATTCTAAGGACACAATAACAAGCATCGTTGACAACTGGACAAAGACGCGCAGGCTGCCTGCAAATATGGAAGAGGAGATACTGAACGGACTGAACTTCCGATGCGGAGCTACAGGAACGCTTGTCGCATATTCGTTGGGCCTGATACCGCCGATAGTGATAAGCAGCATAAAGATACAGGAGCAGCATAAGTAGCTTTTATAAGCCTGCAGATGCAAATCAGCATATGCCAGCTAGTTCTAGCGATGCAGAAGAGATTGCGCTTGAGGGCGCAGTGCTAGATGTAGACTACTTGAACAAGGGCAATGCGGCATACATAAGGATAACGGTCAAGTGCAGGGATGGCAAGGCGCGGGAGCTGTTCGACACAAAGTTCAAGCCCTATTTCTATCTTGTTCCTTCAAGGGACATCGATGCTAAGGCCATCGCAGCAGTAAAACTGCAGGATGGCGATGTGCAGATAGGCGCCACAAAAGTGGAGAAAGTCAAGAAATGCCTGCTCGGAAAGGATATCGATGCTTTCAGGGTGTTTGTCGGCAACCCCGCACATGTGCCGAAGCTCGGTGCTGCGCTGAAGCAGTACGGCGAATGCTATGAGTACGACATACCGTTCGCGAAGCGCTGGTCCGTAGACAATGACGTAGAGCCGCTTGCAAACTACCAGATTAAGGCTTTGGACAGGGACGGCATGCTTGAAGTGGTCTCTTTCACCAGGAAAGAAGAAGGCGCTCCGAATCTCAATGTCATGTGCTTCGACATAGAGGTGTACAACCCGCTTGGCAGCCCAAGGCCGCGCAAGGATCCTGTGATAATGATAAGCTACAACTTCATGAACGACGGCAAACAGAACAGCGGAGTGCTGACTTTCAAGGACATAAACCTGCCGTTCGTTGAGCGCGCAAAGGACGAGCGCGACATGATAAGGCGTTTCGTCAAGAAGGTCAAGGAATTTGACATCGACGTGATTGTAGGCTACAACAGCGCAAATTTCGACATAAGGTATCTCTTGGAAAGGTCGGCGGCGCTCGGGATCGATTTCAACATCAGCAGGTTCGAGGGCACAACAAGGATCGAGAGCCACGGCCTTGTCGACAAGGTCAAGATCGGCGGCATGGTGCACGTGGACATGTACCTTGTGGTCAGACTCGTCGCAGTCGTCGGAGCATCGGAGAACATATTGAAGCTCAACAGCTACACGCTGAAGAACGTCTACGAGGCCATGAGCAACGACAAGAAGCTCGTGGTGGACAAACTGCACATATTCAAGATGTGGGACGGAACGCGCGAGGAGCTCGAGGAGCTAGCGCGCTACAACCTTAATGACGCATTTGCGCTGCAGAAGGTGTACGACCCTCTCATTCCGATAATGATCGAGCTTTCGAGAGTCACCGGCGACGTGCTTGGCGATGTGTGCGTATCCACCACAGGGCAGCTTGTGGAATTCATGCTCATGCGCCACTCCACAATGTCTGACGAACTCATACCCAACAAGCCGTCAGAGCAGGAGACAAGAGAACGGCTGCGCAACCCGATAGAAGGGGCATATGTCAAGACGCCTGAGCCGGGCATCTACTCAAAGCTCGTCCTCTTCGACTTCAGGGGGCTGTATCCTTCGATAATAATATCACACAACATAGACCCTTCGTCGCTGTGCGCAGAATGCACGGAGTACTACGAGTCGCCTACAGGAGACAAGTTCAGCAAGGGCAGGAAGAGCATAATGCCATACATACTCAAATACCTGGTCGAGCAGCGCTCCACGGTGAAGAAGGCATACAAGAAAGACCCAAGCAACATGGTGCTGGGAAGCAGGTCGCAGGCGCTCAAGATAGTCTCGAACTCGTTCTACGGCTATCTAGGCTACGCCCGCTCAAGATGGTATTCCAGGGAATGCGCGGCAAGCGTCACAGCATGGGGCAGGCAGTACATAAAGGCCGTGATGGACAGGTCGGAGGAAAAGGGCTTCAAGGTCCTGTACGGCGACACTGATAGCGTTGTGCTTATCCTCGGTAGCAACAGCAAGGAAGACGCGCTGAGGTTCCTGCAGGAGTACAACAAGAGCCTGCCAGAATCAATGGAGCTCGAATTGGAAGAATTCTACTCGCGCGGCGTGTTTGTGGGCAAGAAATCCGAGAAAGGCATAAGTGGCGCCAAGAAGAAGTACGCGCTGATATCAGAATCTGGCAAGATAAAGATACGCGGCTTTGAACTGGTCCGGAGGGACTGGTCCAGGATAGCGAGGGACACGCAAAGAAAGGTGCTCGAAGTCATACTGAAGGAGGGCAGCGCGGAGAAGGCCGCCGCGATAGTCCGCGACGTCATAACAAGCCTGAGAAGCGGCACCGTACCGCTAACCGAGCTGACAATAAACACGCAGATAAGGAAGAGCGTGGACAGCTACGACGTTACATCGCCGGAGGTTGCAGCTGCGAGGAGCGCGATCAGGGCGGGCATAAAGAAAAAGGAGGATTTCGAAGGCAGCGTCATCAGCTACATAATAACAAAGCACGGGAACAGCACGTCGGAGAAGGCGCAACTTGAGGAGGTCGCAAAGGACTACGATCCGGAGTACTACATAAACAAGCAGGTGCTGCCTGCGACGATGCGCATACTCAAGGAGCTCAATTTCAAAGAGGAAGAGTTCGCAGGAGGGGGCACGCAGAAGAAATTATGATTATATAGGTGAATAGAATGAAGGATGAAATGGAAGATGAAACTGGAAAAGATAGAGATGACAGCGCGCTGATGAAAGAGCTCGGAAAAGTCTCAGTGGCAGCGCTGCAGAAAGCAAGGAGCGTCGTGAAAGTGGGCGCAAAACTTCTTGATGTTGCTGAGACGGTGGAGTCTTTCATAAAAGATGCGGGCTACGGCCTTTCGTTTCCAATAAACATATCGATAAACGAATGGGCAGCGCACTACACTCCGGCATTCGATGATGCGAGGACTTTCTCTGAGCGCGATGTTGTGAAATTGGACCTTGGAGCTGAGAAGGAAGGCCTGCTCGGCGACATTGCGCTTACAGTCGACCTGAGCCAGGACAATCAGGAATTGGTCGATGCGTCAAGAGAGGCGCTGGAAAACGCCATGAGCATGGTAAGGGCTGGCGCGCGCGTCAGGGACATAGGAAAGGAGATAGGCAGCACGATAGAGAAGCACAAGTTCAAGCCCATAACAAACCTGGGAGGCCACGGCATAGACAAGAACGGCCTGCACACCGGGCTTTTCATCCCGAACTACGACAATGGGGACGAGTCTGAGCTGGAAGAGGACACCGTCATAGCAATTGAGCCGTTCGCAACCACGGGCAAGGGAGTTGTCACAGACACCAGCGTGTGCGAGATATACGAGCTCGCGAGTGTCGGGATGCCAAGATCCCAGGATGCTAGGATATTGCTTGGAGAGATAGTGCAGAAATACAGCAAGAACCCGTTCGCAGTGCGGTGGCTCCACTCTCTCATTGATTCGAAATTCAGGCTCTACGCCGCAATGCACGCGTTGGTGACATCAGGCATCGTGGAGCCATATCCAGTGCTGGTTGAAGTGACAAACGGGCTGGTAAGCCAGACAGAGGCTCAGATGCGCGTCCAGAGCGACAGCTGCGAAATAATAGCGATGCCTGAGAAGTAGCCGAGCTGCGACTGCAAAGCCATGAGGAAGTGCCTGTCCTAATAGCCTCTTCTGTACTTTAAGAAATACACAGCTATGCACACGACTATGATTATTACCAGAAGTATGACATAAATCAGGGTGTTTCCGCCGTTCTGGTTATTAGAAGCGTTTTGTTGTGCTATCGTCGTAGTCTTATTTTGTGGCATTGCGTATATTTTTAATGTTGTGTTTGCCGAGGTACATGCTGGCGGAGTGGCGTTCGTCTCGCACACCGTGGCCGTGATTGTCAGGGTATGGTTTTGAGTAATACCTGGCGCAGATAGTGCGAATGCAAACGTTCCGGTAGCATTTGCACCCAACGTCAAGAGAGCATGTGGGGACGCAGTTACATATCCTGGTATTGAGATGCTTGCGTTGAGCGCTCCAGACGGCCCATTGTTCTTGACCACCAACATTGCGACCCCTGGCGTTCCCGAAGTGAAGTTCTGCGCAGTAAAGCTCACTATGCTTGAATGTGCGACTCCTGAACATACCAAAGAGATGGCTAAAAACGCAAATAGAATAGGCGCATATCTGCTCATTCAATCAGGCACCTATGGAAACTAACTTTTAATAAACCTCTTTTTATCAAGCGGCAGCTTTTGGTGCGTTTATGCGTAAAGCCTTGCTTTACTTGTTAAGCACGTATCTGTTTTCTAGTTTCTTGGCATTTTTTGGGGCACTGGCAAGCAGCGTTTTGTACGCGATGTCCAAAGCAGCATTTCTCTGCGTCTCGCTCATGTTGCGCTCCTTTGCCATATTCTCAGCAGCATCGAAACTGCACCTGAGCAGATATCCAATATACAGATTTGCGGCAATGCGCGCGTCGCCCTTGCCCAGCTCTTCGTTGTGGACTTTGTAGCTGCGCTTCGGCGCCAGCTCTTCTTCAGAAATAGGCAGCTCTTGCGCCTTTTCGAGAACATGAGCAGGGGCATACTGGCGAAGGCAGTCCTCAATGAATGCGCTGCACTCGTTTCGAAGAAGTTCTTGGTTCTCCAGGAAGGGAGTCTGTCCCGACGCACAAGCCCGACCTAGTGCATCGGTTGCGCCTTTGGCACAGGAGGTGCCATTTTGTTTAGGGAGTTTCTCAAGAGTTCTGGCCATCTCCGTCTTTGCCAGCAGAACAAGAGGATCTCCAAGCTCGTATTTGCCCGCATCGTCGATTGCACTTTTGTAGTCACACCTGGCAAAGTCTTCAAGATAGGCATGGACGGCAGCACAATGCGTCATCTTCTTTCCAAGCCTGGCGTTTGCGAGCTCTGCTGCTGCGCGGTAATCTCCATTCGCGCATTCATCTTCATATAGCAGCAGTGCGTCCTGTTCTGAGGCGATCTTGCAAGGCACACGAAGGCACTCTAGCAGTTTTTTGGCGATCTCGTTCTGGCAAGCGCCAGATTCGGTTGCGTCAGCGGCTGCCCTCTTGGCCGCATTCTGGGCTTCGCGCCACTTCTGCTTCCACTCCCTTTTCTTCTTTAAAACGGCTTCCCTGTGAGTGCCTTTATACTTCTTTGTTTTTTTCAGAAGCTCTTCGCGGTTCGCCTTGTAATATGCTGAGTTATAATCTGCAGTGTCTGTCTTGTGGGCATCGCGCCACGCCTGCGCTTCTGTCTTGTGCTGCTGGCGGTATTCTTTCTTGTCCTTTAGGATCTCGTCCTGATGGGCCTGGTAGTATGCTGCGCCAGACTCTGCAATCTCTGCCTTGTGCTTGTTGCGATAGGTCTTGCAATGTGCCCTGTGCGCGGCTGCCTTCTTCTCAGTGGCAGTCTGCGTCTCGCTGCTGCCCGTCTCTTCCACAGGCTCTTTTGAAATTGCCATTTCATGCCAAAGCTACTCAGCGCATCCAGATATTTATTCGTTGCTTTTCCTTTTTAGGCAGCAGTGCTGTGGTGCCTGCAGCTATTCATCACAGAGAGATGCGAACGCTTAGAAGACGGTCCTGAGAGGGGATTGAACCCTAATTCTACAGATTGACACTTCAGGAGGGATATGGAAAGAGATGGCGTTATTGCGCGAGTCACTCGCACTTGGTGTATCCGCAGGTCTTGCAGATGAAGCAGCCGTTCTCATTGATAAGGGTGGTCTCCTGGCACTCAGGGCACACGCTAGGCCTAGGGACTTCTGGCGGCGTCCCGTCCTTGGCGGATATGTGGTGCTGCACCCCATCAATGCTTGATGCTGCTTCTTCAGGAATAAGCTGCTTGGTCTGTCCAGGAGTATCGTCTATCGCTATCTCCAGCGCCTTCGCAATGGCGTCAGGTACGCTGTATATCCTCAAACCGTGCTCCCACATCACGGTTGTCGACCTTATGCCCTTAAGGCTCTCGATGACTTCCTTGATGTCGCCTCCGAGCTGCATGTACTTGCTTATCAGCCTGCCCAATGCCTCGGCATAGCTCTTCTCCTCGCTGCCTGCCTTACCCAGGTTTATGAACACCTCGCGGATCCTGCCGCCTTCGAAGTCCGCTGTCAGGTACAGCGTTCCCTGCGTTACCCTGAGCTTAATCGTCTTGCCCTGCATCAGCTGCGGCCTTTCCCATTCTTCGCGGGCTGCTGCTTTCTGCTTGCGCTTCTCCTCCTCTTCCGCGGTTATGAGCACGCCTTCCCTTGAACCCTCCCTGTAGACGGAGATTCCTTTGCAGCCGGCTTTCCATGCCTGCATGTATATCTGCTCCACTTGATCCACAGTAGTATCAGAAGGCAGGTTCACTGTGGACGAGATGGCGCTGTCTATGTGCCTCTGGATGACGCCCTGCATCCTGACCCTGAACTCTGGAAGTATCTTGTGCGCAGGTATGAAGAACTCCGGAACCTCGTTCTCTTCGCTCAAGCCTGCGAGGTTCATGTACTCCTTGACAAGCGGATGGTAAACCTTGAATGTGTCCTTGCTAAGCGACTCCGAATGCCTCGTATAGCTGAATGCGAATATGGGCTCGATGCCGCTTGATGTGCCTGCGAGCACGGAGCCGCTTCCAACTGGCGCCACGGTCAGCAGCGCAACGTTCCTAAGGCCGGTTCGCGCTATTTTCTCCTTTATGCTGGTGTTAAGGCCCTGCACGAACGGCATGGAGAGGTGCTTGTCCTTGTCGAATGCCTTGAATGTCCCTTTCTCCTTTGCAACCTCGCAGCTCTCATCGTATGCTATGTTCTTTATCTCGCTGAACAGTTCGTCTGTGAACGCCAGCGCCTTGTCTGTGTCGTACTTTATCTTGAGTTTGATGAGCATGTCCGCCATGCCTGTGACGCCAACGCCTATGCGCCTGCTGTTCATCCCTGCTTCAGACTGTGCCTTTAGCGGATGCCTGCCGGAATTGTAATCAAGTACGTTGTCCAGGAAACGCACAGCATAGCGCACTGCCCTCTCAAGCATAGTCCAATCAAGCGATGCTTTGTCTGTGAACGGCATGGTTACGAACGCAGAGAGATTGATGTTGCCAAGATCACACGCACCATAAGGCTCAAGCGGCTGCTCAGAGCACGGGTTGGTGGTGATCACCTCCATGCCGTTGTATTCGCTTGGGGAACCGCGCTTGATCGTATCCCAGAACATTATTCCGGGCTCTGCCCAGTCCCTTGCAGACTTGATGATCTCGTTCCATAGATCCCTCGCCCTTATCGTCTTTTCTACTCTTTCAACTTCCTTGCTTTCGAAGTGCAGGGTGAAATCCTTGTCATCTTCAACAGCGCGCATGAAATCGTCAGTCACTCTGACGCTTATGTTTGCATAGCGCACAGACTTGAGATCCCTCTTGACTCTTATGAAGTCGAAAATGTCAGGATGCTCCACGCTCAGGGTTATCATCAGCGCTCCGCGCCTTCCGGACTGGCCTATCGTATGGGTCGTCTCACTCATTACCTCCATGAACGATACGCTCCCAGTAGAATGGACAGCAGCGTTGTTCACGTTAGACCCTTTCGGCCTGAGCACGCCTATGTCTGTGCCCGCGCCGCCGCCGAAGCTGTATGTCCTGGCAGCTTCCTTGCACCAGTCGAA
>CAISDH010000025.1 GCA_903884115.1 uncultured Microcaldota archaeon
GGTGCTTTCGGGCAAGAAATCATCTGATGATGAGGAAGACGACGAGAACTATGATTATGACGAGCCCAAGTCCATCAGGCTCATCAGGCACACTGAATTGGAACTGCCCCTTGCAGGATTGGGACTCGAATATGAGCGTGAGGAACAGGTCATCTCTGAGGACAGCAAGAATTACTTGATAAAGGTGTCTGTGTTCTACGAATCCCGCGAAAACAACTTCGAGAGTGTGGCCCGGCTTATTCCCAGCCACATAATGGGCAGGTTTACCGTGAATACAGGCAAGAAGAGTATTGAACTGCACGACGGAGAATTCGGCTATAGGATTGCATGTGTGGGCCGCGAGATAAGCATCGGAACACTTCGCGAAAGGAAGATATCTCTAGAAAGTTTGAAAAGGGACATAGGGGCGGTGCTTTATCTGGTGGAGGCAGTGGTGAACGCCATTTACGAGAATGCAAATAGTGAAATCGAACTCGAAGTAAGCACAAAACTATGGAGCAGGCGCAATCATATCAACATTGGCCATAGGAGAGGCCGGCGATTTAAAGACATAATAACCATGGAGCGGCCTTCTTTGACCTTTGATGATATCGGGGGCTGCGCAGAAGCAAAGTCAGAGCTTACCCTTCTCAGCCACGGGCTGAAAAATCCGGATGCATTCAAGAGGTGGGGGATCCAGTATCCGAGAGGCATACTTCTCTACGGCCCGCCAGGCACCGGCAAGACGCTGCTGGCAAAGGCAATGGCAAACCTGGCCAAGGCATCGCTCTACTGCGTGAGCACCACCGACGTGCTGTCATGTTTTTACGGGGAAAGCCCGAAGATGGTGAGCCGGGTTTTTGAGCTGGCGCAGAAGCACACACCGGCGATAATTCTCTTTGACGAGATTGACAGCCTCGCGATGAAGAGGGAAGGGGCGTTTGAGGAGTCCGGAAAGATCGTGAGTGTTTTTTTGCAGAAAATGGACGGGATAAAGGCGATGAACAAAGTCACTGTGATAGGTACAACGAATTTCAAGGAGAGCATTGATCCGGCACTCCTGCGTCCGGGCAGATTCGACAAGATAATAGAGGTGCCCCCGCCTGATGCCCCGGCCCGTGCAGACATATTCCGGCTGCATTGCTCTGGCAAGAAAGTGTGCGAGCAGATAGACTACAAGGCCCTTGCCGAGATGTGCGGCGGTTTCACAGGAGCAGACATAGCAGAGATAGTGCAGATGGCCCTGGCTTCAAAGCTGAAGGAAGAGCTCAGTACTGGAAACAAGTTGCTTCAGCCTGTGGGCTTCGCAGATCTGTCATCGGCCGTAAATAAATACAGGAAGCGCTGCGGTACGGTTTTGGCTGATCGGCAGAACATGTCAGATATGAGCAGGTATAGGTGAACCAAATGGAAAATGCCGATAAAGAGAAGGTTCGGAAAACAGTTGCAAACGACTCTCTGCAGTTCTATCTTGCTGCGCTTAAGAAGGATCCAGATAGCGTTTACCTCTGCGCAAGAGTGGCAAGCTGCTATGGCAGGGAGCGGAAGTTCCTAGAGGCATGGCCCTACATGCAGAAAGCGCTGGAACTTGGCGTCGGCGACCCGCGTGTTTTTCAGTTGTTTGCGCACATCTGCATGAACTGGGCAGAATACAATAAGGCACTGGACATGTACAACAAGGCCGTTGCCCTTGCCCCTGAAGACGTCTTCATTCACCTTGAGAGAAGCAAAGCATACCGTGCGCTGGAATTGCACGACCAGGAAATGAAAGAGTATGACTTCTGTATCAAGCACAATCCCAGAAACACAGATGCACTTGCCGCAAGGGCCAAGATGTACAGTGGCAGGCACAAATATAGAGAGGCAGTCAGGGACCTGAAAGCCTTGCTGAAAATAAAGCCTGATGACGGCTATGCGCATGTCATGCTTAAGGAGTTGAATTGCATGATGGCGCGCAGCGACCCCAGACAGACCCTCCTCAGTGAGGATGCTGCAAAGAAGACGCCTTTGGTCACTTTCTCACAGGTCATAGGACTTGAACACGCGAAGAGAGAGCTGCGGAGGTCGATAATCTATCCGCTAAAGTACCGAGAGCTCTCAAATGAGTATCGCGTTAAAGGTGGGGGAGGCATACTCCTCTATGGTCCGCCCGGCTGCGGGAAGACATTCCTGGCAAAGGCGGTTGCGGGCGAAGCCAAGGTCCACTTCATGAACATAAAGATCACTGACGTGCTGAACAAGTATTGGGGAAACAGCGAGAAGAACCTGCACAAGGCATTCGAAACCGCACGTGAGAAGGCCCCTGCAATAATGTTCATAGACGAGATGGACTATCTCGGGACCAGCAGGCTGATGACCCATCACTCGGCGATGAGGGGCGTAGTTGACACCTTCCTGACTGAAATGGATGGCGTCGCCTCCCAAAATACTGACGTGCTTGTGATAGGGGCCACCAATGTTCCGTGGTACGTGGACTCTGCGCTGAAAAGGTCAGGAAGGTTCGGTAACCAGATATATGTAGCACCTCCGAATGAGGCAGAAAGAGCGGAACTGTTCAGAGCATACCTTAAAGACAGGCCGATCGAGGAAGGCATAGACTATGCAGATCTTGCCAGGAAGGCGACTCTGCGCACGAGTGCAGACATAGCTGCGATCTGCAATACCGCAACAAAGGACGCTTGGGAAGCTACGGCCACTTCCGGAACCAAGAGAAAGGTAGGCATGGACATGCTGCTAGGCGCAATAGCTTCGGAAAGAGGCTGCCTGCAGGAGTGGTACGAGCAGGCAAGCCAGACGATGAACGAATGGGACAACAGACGCCTTTATCCTGAGCTTAATGCGGACATAGAAAGGTACAGGCGGGAGAACTGCGAGAAGGGGCAGTCCACAGTATGCAGATGAGGCTTGAAAACGTGATAATATGTCATATGAAACAATAGCAAAAGAAGACACGAAATGCACGCATCCTGGCTGCAAGGAACTGATAAAGAAGGGAGAGGCAGTATTGGTCACTTCCACTTTCCCCTTCCACCCTTACCCTTTCAATGGCAAGCCCAGTCACAATTAACAAGGAATGTGGATGTCATACAAAACAACAGCACCAATCGATACGAGATGCAGGTTCCCTGATTGCAAGGAGCAGATAAAGAAGGGCGAGACTGTGATAGTCACGTCGACGCTGCCGTGCCACGCATGTCATTTCAAGGGAAAACCAAGCCACAATTTTTGAGTTCTGAAAATGCTGCGGAAGCGGTGGCGTGACAGTTATAGTCTTATTTGTCCGTCCTCGACAAACATATTCGGATAACTTCCAAAATGCCAAAAAGTATTCGGATAAAACCATGCGGCTGCCCCTTTTCCCCGTTTTTCTTCCTCGACAAGAATATTCGGATAAGGTGCGTAGGGGATAAATAAACCGAATACTTTTGCCACTTTTGCGACCTTAAACTCACCTCTGGCTTGCTCCAAGCTTTCCTCAAGCATAAAAGCTTTGAGCCAATGCAAGGGAGAGGCATTCCAAAAATCCAGTGCTCCCACCGAGTTTTCGACGTAAAACTGCATTCTCAAACGCCACAGGATGCAACTGAATGCCATTCTTCTGTGTCCTTGTATGTGCAATGCAACCACACCATGCTTGGAACCACGCGTTACCGAATGCAGCACCTTACTCTATGGCCTGTAAGACTTGCGATAGTCTTATAATCTTGTCCGCTAAAATTGTAATGGTAAATATGGCTGAGAATTCACAAGTGCAGCTATACAGAGACGTCAGGAACGTCATGGTCAGGCTGAACATGCTAGAAGTGGACATAAGGGCAGCACTCAAAAAAACAGCGAAGAAAGACGCAAGGCTAGAGAAAGGGCTTAAAGAGGTAAGTGAAGGTAAAGGCAGGCTCTATAAGACGCTGCAGTCTTGGGAATCGGACATGAAATCATAGGCGCGTTACGTGGCTTACGCACTTTTCCAGGCAGATTCCGTAACTAACGCCATCAAGGTTCTTGCAAAGAAGGACCCTGCGCTCCTGAAGCAGCTGGGTAAGAAGCTTGAAAAACTGCTAGAGGATCCGTACGGGGCAGGCAAGTGGATGCACGGTGCATATGCAGGAGTAAGGGAGGTGCACATATTGGGCAAGCGGTTTTGTGTTGTTTTACACCATAGACGATGCCAAGCGCGTAGTGAACCTTGTGAAATTCGAGCACCATCCGGAAAAGTACTAGCACGCATCAAGAGCAGCCGCATTTCATAAAATTGAAATGTACGAGATTTAAACAGCAGATTTGTCGTCGAAGATTTTCATCAGTTTTTACAATTTCTAGGTTTTGTCGTCGAAATGTTTTTGGTAATGCTCCCACCGTTATCCGCGCTTTAAGTTTGAGGTGCGAACAACTTAGAGCGATATTGTGCGATACCGAATGATACTGCGGCTCGTCCGCTGCGCGCGGGCCCCTATTTAAAGAATACCATATAAACGTGTACTTCCTTATTAGGGATGAGACGATGAGAAAAGCAATAATAAGGAAGCTTAGACAATCAGATGCTGAAGGAGCCTCTGAGCTTTTCAATGGAGTTATTAGAGAATTGAAAGGCTACACCGCAAAAGAGAAAAAAAGGGAGATCAATAAACATTCGGCTAAGGCACTCAAAGCCCAGCTCAAAGAAAGGGACCCCCTCTTTATGGCCGCAGAGGTCGATGGCAAGGTCGTGGGAATTGTCGAAGGATATATACCTCCAAATATCCGTCCCAGATTATTATGGATTACCTGGATTGTCGTAGATAAGAGGTATAGGCGCAGGCACGTTGGTAGCGCACTGATTAGCGGCCTTGAAATGGGCGTCGGCATAAAATGGCAGATGGTACAATGCGGAGTCAGAGCCAGTAATTCGGCCTCGAACTCGATGTTTAGGGGCCTAGGATACAAGAAGGTAGGAGTCATTAAGCATCCGGATAGTGTAAATTCATATAGGTGGGAGAAACTATTGCAACCGCACCATAAGAGAGGCAGAGTAAATGCCTGAAATTTTCCTCATGCGGCACTTTGAACCAAAGCCTGAATGCAAGGAAATCCCTGTTAACGTGGATCAGGAGTACCTTAAAAGACTCAGAGGTTATTTTGCCGGCGTCGGAGTGCATAAGATTTATGCAAGCCCCATTAGACGAACCCTCTGTACGGCTCAACTCCTTTTTACGAGAAACAAAATAGTGATTGACAGGAATTTACGTATAAAGGGAAAACACGAGTCACTATCGTGCTTTAGATTACGCGTGAATAAAACATTTAGAAAAATGGCAGAAGAAAGAACAGCAGTCATAATCTCACACAACAATACACTCAACCAGATTCTTGCACTATATTATAAAGTTCCATACCGTAAGGTCAAAATCATCTTTCCATTTGGAGAGCCGCTTATGTTGAAAATAAGGAAAACTGGCAGCATCTACTTCTGTAAAAGAGTTGTGTTATGAGCCGCATGTGGGCCATTCTCAGGGCGTAATTCATCGACGCTCCAGACGAGATCTTTTAGGATGTTGTTCGCAAAAGCGCATATGAGGGGGTCTGGTTTAAGCAGGCTGCCGTTTATATTCAAGGCATTCGCTGCACAGCCGCCCCTACAAAACATGAGAGCAGGGCATTTTGCGCATTCTTTGATATTTACCGAGACTCTACCCATGAATTCTTTGAATGGGCCGTTTTCGTTATATGCTCTGACAAGTTCGTCTATTGTATGGTCAAAATAGGTGTTGTTATTCTGTAGTAATAGGCAGGGCCCGACGACGCCGTCGCATCGCACCACTAACTGGTGCCTTTGGCATGGACAGTGCCGCCAACCATACTCCTTATCCACGAATCTTCTTACAAATTGTGGAAGGATAGTGTCAGTATTGTTACTATCCCAAAGGTATTTCCTGAGTTTTATTAAATGTCCAAAGGCTTTCTGCGCTAGCCTTAGATCTTTCATGTTCCTCACTACAGGAACATTCAATATAATCCGCCTTGGTCTAAAAGTATTTTCTAGGAAGTCTACTTGTTCCTTAATTTTGTCCACGTTATGGTATCCTATAGTGAAGGATATGTCGAACTTAAGCCCGACCGATTGGGCCAGCCCTATTGCCTTACTTGCGCTTTCATAAGCGGAACTGCCGCCCTTTGTTGTTCTTTTTGAATCGTTTATCGATTTGTTGCCATCAAGAGATATGGATAAATCGACATCATTATCTTTTAGGAACTTTACTATCTCTTCTGTAAGCACCGATCCATTCGTCACAACGCTAACGTATGCTTCCGCTTTTAGTTTTGAGGTTTCTCTTCTGAAGTACAGCGTTGCACTCTTAAGCACTGGAAAATTAAGGAGAGGCTCTCCCCCATAAAAGTAGAGGTAATACGGCTTGTTAGCATCCGCGTGGAGATTGTATAGCATCACATCTATTGATTTTTTTGCCAGCTCTGCACTCATGTCTTTACTTTTTGGCATAAGTCCTTTTTCGTAACAGTATTTGCAATTAAAATTGCAATTATTGGTTAATATTAGATAAAGTACTCTGAAGTCTACCTTTTGCTGTGCGGCCCGCTTACGATACGCACTCAAACTTATCTTATTGTCTTTAACTGCTGATGTAACCTTGGCACTGTCATTCCCATAAGCAACATTCAAAGTAAGCCTATTGAATGCGGCACATCTCCCTTTGTTTTTGAATACAAGTATATTCTTATGCATCTGAGATCACATTTTTAAGTCGACCTTGATCATACTTCATTATATCGACAATTTTATCTGTTACTGAAACGGTGAAAGGATGGTACTCACGTCTATTCCCTTTTAAGATGTTGAAAGAGCAGGCGCATGTCCTAAACCTAGCCAATGGGCAATCTCCACAGGCACTTCTGCTTGTCTCAATTACCTGTTTTTGCAGTATATCTAGTTTTGGACTTTTCCAATGATCGAATAGATTGTCTTTGTCTATGTTGCCTTGGATATACGCTTTATCTCCAGCAAACATCTCACACGGATAAATGTTGCCATAGCTATCTACCGAGATTACGCTTCGTCCCATGTCGCAGGGCATGCCCTTACAGGCATCACTTGTATCCAGACCGATCAATTGCAACGCCCTTATTGACAGGCTCTCTTCTTTGCAGGCAGGGTTATTCAATAGTTCGTCATTCAGCAGATAATCGAACACGTTTATTGCTGAATGAGAATCAAACATATGCGGAACGTCGTTTGTAAGTATGTTTATTTGGTATTTTTCTGGTCCCAAGCCTCTTAGAAAATCTATGTTGGCTTTGAATGAATCTCCGAACTCTTTGGTCAATACTGCAATCAGGGCGAACCTAATTTTTTGTTTTTTAAGATGGTCTATACCACTTAAGATATTCTTGAATGCCCCTCTTCCGCTGTGAAACTTCCTATGTGCGTTGGTAATTTCTTCGGTACCGTCGATACTTACGCAGACAGAAAAGTTATGTTTCTTCAGAAAAACAGAAATTTCATCGTTTA
>CAISDH010000026.1 GCA_903884115.1 uncultured Microcaldota archaeon
AATTGGGGCTGCAGCGCTACTCGTTACGGTGCTAATAGTTATAGTGTTTCTTACGCTTTTGAACAGTAGCAATGTTACCAAAACGACCCCGAGCACCTCAACAATAGGAGTCCAGACATCAACACGAACGTATGTACCTGCGGAAGAGATTACAAACGTTTCTGCCGCCTATCCAAATGTCACACTAAGCACATTCTTCTGCAACACAAGTGCGGACTGCGTGGATGTGCACACAAGTTCATGCTTCAACAACCTGGCCTCGCAGCAGGCATGCATAAGCAAAACAGCCTCAAATCAATACGACTCTTATTACAGCAAATTCCTTAACAGCAATCCAGTGATATGCCCGCAGTACATGATAAACGCTAATGCAAGCTGTAGCTGCATAGATAATGGCTGCAACCTAGTGTACAAAAGCGGATGAGGATGCGAATTCAATCCTGCTCATTACACAAAATCAGGTACATGCAAGCCTTAGGTCCGAAACGTCTATGGTCTTTCTCTTTGCGTGATGCGAAAGGAGCACTGCCTTCTGCGCTGTGTTGAACGCAATCCTGTTCACGTATTTCTGCAGCTCCATGCTGGCGTCGGATCTCACCCTGTGTGCCCCCGCCTCTCTTAATATCTTCTTTACAGTAGACTCAGATATATACACAAAATTCACCCTGTGAAGGAATATTGCCAACAAAGGTTTAAGAACATGCAAAGCTTTCGCGGATTAGCGGAATAGACTACATGTTCAGCTGCTCAAACACTCGTCCGGCTATATCCTTCCCCAGCAGCCTCGTGACCTTGTCCTTGTTGTTCCTGATGTCCTGCACGGTCTTTACTCCGTTGACGTACAGTGTTCGCGCCCTGACACGTCCTATCTGCTCCAATCTCACCAGATCGAGAAGCTCCTCTTTTATGCCGTACCTCATCCTTACCCTCGTTTCGACGAGCTTCCTTGCAGGCACCTTCATTATATGCGCCAACTCAGTCGCAGAATAGACCAGCCAGTCCGCGTTCGTCATCTTGCTGTACAAACCACCAGGTGTGGTGGAGTATTTCTTCACGAGATCCGGCTCCTTTACCTCGTCTATCCAATCCTTCAGCATCAGCGCGGTGCTGAATGCCTTGACCGGGTCATAGTAGCCGTAGTCCATGTTCATGTAGCCGTCGGAGATTCTACCCTTCCTGAAATGGACATAAGTCGCGTATTCAAGCTCAGCCTCTTCCGTGGCCCTCACATATGGCCGCATCTCAAGGGTGTTGGATACCATGTAAAGGATTCCAAGCGTATCCAGTTCCTGGCCCAACGAATCTATCATCCATTTGGCCGAAAGCGGGTCTATGTAAAGCTGGCTCACGCGATCTCCCATCTTCGTAGCCCTGTAGGCTCCTCCAATGTCTTCAATGAACTGCCATTCCAGCAGGTCCCGGACTATGTCGTCTATCATGCTGTTTATGTGGCTCTGGCTCTTGTACTGGAAGCTGTAGAAGCTCTTTGTGAGGAACCTCTGCATCGCCTTCTTGCTGTTCAGGAAGTTCTGCGCCACGAACGCGAGAATATGGGTCCTCATGACCGGTGCTATGCCGAGCGAAGACTCGACCGGCTCGAGCCTCGCTATTATGTAGTTGTTGTAAAGCTCCTCGATGCGTTCCTTAGTGGAAGCGATGAGCAGAGCACGCCCTTCGGTGTCGTACTTCGGCCTTCCAGCCCTGCCAAAGAGCTGCGTAACCTCATTCACTCCTAATCTTTCACTAGATCCA
>CAISDH010000027.1 GCA_903884115.1 uncultured Microcaldota archaeon
AAGATGGGCGTAGAGGCGAATGTGCGGCTGCCTATCTGGTTCATTTTCGAAGATATTGGTGAAACGGAGTTGGATTACCCGCTTCCGGCCCAAGCGATCACACCCTTCCGCGGCGTGCCTGGAAACGCCACGCCGCTCTGGAAACCTCTGGAGCAACCCATGCTCGCGGACCTGGCAGCAAAGTCCAAGGCCCGAGTCGCTAAAGACGCGAAGTTTGCCGAGATCATCAAGAGCAACAAAGAGGCCGTCGGCAAGAAGGGCATTATCCGGCTCAGCGACTTACGCAAGGATATGGAGAAGGAAAGCGACGGCAAGAAGAAGGAGACGCTTACTGAGCTTAAGCAGAAAGCCCGGGACCAGTATGCTCCCTTCGTGAACGAGAGCGTCAACGTTCTACTCGATATGGTGACGCTGGGTCCAGCCATGCCTGCGCAGCCGTAACTGCAGGCCGAGGCGGGTATGTCGGGACGTTGAACAAGCGGCGGGCCGCCGGGCGCGGTTCGTTTTTAAAAGAGGGGCTCTCTTTTTCCTTCCAGGAATCGCCTTAATGATGAAGTCAGCAAGGGGTTGACCGTAACAGAATTCCTCAACAAGTACGCAGTCGAGAATTGCATTGTCAGCAAGAGGACGGGCAACGTAATGAGGATAGCCTGAAAAACCGATGACTCGCAATTGGTAATGTGCAAGAGTGATCAAAGAAAAAATGAAATGCGCCGGTTATTGGTTACACCTACTTATCAACACCTGCCTCTGACATAAAGAATAACGATCACCATTTGAAAGAGAGTTATATTACCGTTTGGCCTTCAAGTCTTCTATCTCACTGGCTTGAATTTGCAGAAGCTTATGGGCCTTCTCCAATTCAATCTCTTTGCTTTTGCGCTCGGTGATGTCAAAAAGGACACATAGAATAGCGGTTTGTCCGTCGAAGGTTACGGGCATGGGCGTGGCAACCACGGTGATGACCGCTCCATCCTCGCGGCGGATATTCACTTCCAATGGAGGGACAGCAACCTCCGTTTCGGTCATCATCCGATTTGCCTTATCAATTTCATCATAGAGTTCCGGAGGGACAAATTTGACCAAGTGCCTGCCGATGATTCCATCCGTTGAAGTCAGTTTGAACAACATCAAGAAGGCCGGATTGACATAGACGATTTTACCCTTGATATAAACCAATATGGCAACAGGCAACTTTTTGATCATGAGTCGATGCTGTTCTTCACTATCTCGCAGCAAATCTTTTGCCGCCAGCTGTGCGTTGATCAGAAACTGGGTGGAGATCCCATAGACCAACAGGGAGATGGTGATCATGAGTCGGCTCACCATTCGACCCTCTGTAATAATATCAATAGCCCAATAGATCAGAACAATGGCGATGGAAATAAATATAAGTCCATTTTTTTCTATAAATACTCTAGTCTCCTTCCAACGAGTCATTTCATTTCCTCCAGGATAGATAATGCCTTTCCACTTTTCCCCCATACCATTCCCAAGCTGAAGGCTACAAATTCATCAATAGCGGCAGCATCAGCAATAAAGATAGATAGCTAGGCAGTCCAAATTACAAACATTAACGTTTGTACTCTTGCATAGTTTATAAAGTAACTCAATCAAAGAGTACAGGAAGGTAGCCGTAAGCTGCATGTGATGGGAATAAGCTGCCAAGGAATAGCAGCTTCAACCGGTACTGTGCGAGAGCAATGAATGAAAATATTAAAGAGGTCGGTTATTGGCGACACCTACTAATGTTGATAGTTGTGATAAGAATAGAGATGAGTATTACTGGTTGAAAGATGTTAAGGCCTGACAATCAAAGGCTTGTTAAACGGGATTCCGTTAATTGATCAGTTATGCAATTTAATAGTAGCCGTCATTCTGTGTTACAGGAGGTTCCAGCCTTGTTTAATAAAAGAGGCATATCTCATGATTTTATTTAACTCGTATTCATTCAGCTATTCTATAACCTCAACAGACAAAATCGTCCCGGTATTTGAAAACCTCTGTACACCAAGGAGATCGACGTCGACATCAAAATCAAAAAGCGTACTTGCCGAATAAGCCTCTATGGT
>CAISDH010000028.1 GCA_903884115.1 uncultured Microcaldota archaeon
TAGCGATGTTCTCGGCAAAGGAGGGAGTCAGTTCGACTGCGCAGATCATGGACATAGCCAGGGACCTCGGAAGAGGATGCGGTGACATGTACGAGATAGCGGTATGGGAGGAGATGAAGGTGGACGGAAACCGCCTGCGCTATTTCCAGGCAGTGCATCAGGAATCAGACGTAGTTCCTGAGAACGTTGATGCGATAAGGGCAATGTGCAACGGCGAGAAAGACGCACAGAAGTCAATAGACAAAACTGACGCTAGTCTTAATATTGGTGTATTAAAATGAAAATCACTGTCACTGCCATAAAGGCAGATATAGGTTCGATAGGGGGGCATACGCGGCCAAGCGATGAGGTGCTTGAGGCAGTAGGAAATTTCGTAAGGGAGAATTCGAGAAGCGCAGGGATAATAGACTCTTACATCTCCTACACTGGAGACGACATACACCTGTTGATGTCGCACAGGAACGGCGTAGATAACAAGAAGATACACAAGATTGCGTGGGACGCCTTCAAGCTCGGCACAGAGATTGCTAAGAAGCAGGGTCTTTATGGAGCAGGCCAGGACCTTCTCAAGGACTCTTTCTCAGGCAACGTGAAAGGTATGGGGCCAGGTGTCGCTGAAATGGAGTTCGAGGAGAGGGCGAATGAGGCATTCGCTCTCATAACAATGGACAAGACCGAACCGGGCGCATTCAACTTCCCAATCTACAGGCTGTTCTGCGAGCCTTCAGCCAACACCGGCCTGATAGTGAATCCGGCACTGGCCAGGGGAGTGAAGATGGTTATCATGGACGTGATGGAGAACAAGAAGGCAGAGCTAAGCATACCAGAGGACAACTTCCTCATAGCAGCATTGCTGATGTATCCGGGAAGGTACGTCATAGATACCGTACACAACAAGACAGAACCGATCTTCGTTGCGACTACTGACAGGTTGCACAACATAGCAGGGACCTACATAGGCAAGGACGATCCGGCCGCGATAATAAGGCTTCAGAAGAACTTCCCTGCCACAGAGGAAGCATGCTCGATGTTCAGGCTAGCCCACTACGTTGCCGGGGACACACGCGGCAGCCACCACATGCCGCTCATGCCTGTCAAGATAAAGACGTCGGCGACAACTAACTACTGCATCCCAATAGTAAGCTGCGTGATTTTCAGCATGCATGACGGCAGGTTCACTGCATTCGCAGACGCCTTCGAGACTCCAGACTGGGACTACTACAGGACAAGGGCAGTGAAGAAGGCGGAATTCATGAGGGAGCAGGGATTCGTGCATCCTGCGACGCTGATCCCAGAGGAGCTGGAGTACAATAAAGGGTACCAGGCTATGATGGCTGAGGCCAAGAAGAAGTTCAAGTGATTGGCACGGAAAACCTATCGGACTTTTTCATAGGTAGCAGGCTTGGCAGCCTAAGAGGCAAGGCGCTTGTCAGGGTCGACGTGAACGTGCCTGTGAGAAACGGCGAAGTGAACAGGAGCAACCTACGTTTCAAGGCGTGCGCGAAGAGCATAGAAGAGTACTGCAACA
>CAISDH010000029.1 GCA_903884115.1 uncultured Microcaldota archaeon
TCCCACTTCCCGCAGCCGTGCTTCGAGATTCCTGTAGCCGTCATGGTACTCTATCATCATGCGCTTGAACTTCCTGAGCGTAGCTGTCTTCGCCTCGAGTATCGCCGGGTATTCATAGCCTTCGCAGTCCATCTTCAGCACGGCATCGCCCTTGCAGTACTTCCTGACAATGGTATCCAGAGAAAGCAGTGGCACGAGTCTACCCTTATGTGAACGCACCAGCCTGCTGCCGGAATTGCTTTCCAATCCCTCTCCGATCCGTGTGTTCGAGTCGGGTGCATCGCATCCAGCGTTGAATAATGTTACCTTATTTCCTAAGTGGTTCGAATCAATGTTCAGCTTAGCTGTCCTGTAATTGCTCGGGAAAGGCTCAAATGCGTAGACATGTTTTGCTCCATTCACCGCGAAATAAACTGCAGTATCCCCAACATTGGCGCCTATGTCAATGACGTCGATGCCTTTTGCATCAAGGCGCTTGTACGCCTCGCTCCAGAACTGCTCGCCTATCAGGTTTATCGTGTCGACGAGCTGCGCGTTGCCTTTATAATGAAATTTCAAAGTTCTGTCTAAATAAGGGAATTGCACCGAGTCTTTTTTTATTTTTACATTCTTGTAAACATAAGAAGACTTGATAAGTTTCATGCTGCCCACATCCCTCCAAAATCGGTTATAATCTTCGTAACTGCCTATCCATATCCTCCTGCCTTTTTCTCCCCTCACCTCAAGATAAAACGAAGATATAAGCCCGAGATGGAATAGCGCTACGGTGTACCAGTTTTTCGCAACTTTCATTATGTGAGGCAGTTCCTTAGATCCGCCATACACACCAAACAAATAATCAAGGGGATCGTAGTTCATGCCATCATCAGAATTGTAAATAGACGCGGGAATGACACTTTTCAAACCCACCCCAGCATTTCAATATCTGATGCGCCCTAAATTAAATAGCTTTCCGTTCTTGGTACTCACATTCTTCCGGGCAAGATGAACTATTTCCCTCCAACAAAATAACACGTAGCCAATGCGCGCCTATCAAATCATCCGATGTTAAATTCAAAAAACTGTCCTTAACACATGCTTTAATAATTTGAGTCGGCCAAATACATATGTGTGAACGGCATGTCAGTACTCTCGCATCTCGAACACTATATCCGGCACCCTACCGAGCTTCCAGCATCTATTCAAACCATGATGGCAAGGCTCGGGGAGCAGGAGGTCTACAGGAAAGTCTTCATTAAGCAACCCTATCTCTGGCTTGTCAAAGACCTAAAGCCGAACACTACAGCCATAGACGTTGGCGTGTTCAGTGGAGAAACGGCCATATACCTTGCAATGGCCTCCGCCATATACCTAGCGATGCCCGATGAAGTAACCAAAGTGTACGCTTACGAATTGTCGCAAAAAGGCGAAGCCGAAGTGCCCACCAACATAGGTGATTTTCCATTCAAAAGCAAGATACAAGTCTTCGATGCATCGATGACCCCAAAAGAAAGCCCCGTTACCAATACGTGGCTGAATTCCATACTCAAAGGCAGACAAAACTTGATAATAAAATGCGATGTGGAAGGTGCCGAAGAACGGGTATTCGACGATGAGACCAATTTGGAATCAGTGTACAAAATAGCGGTCGAATATCACGGCAAGCA
>CAISDH010000030.1 GCA_903884115.1 uncultured Microcaldota archaeon
AAGTACAGTGAATGAACTATTGAAAGAGAACTTTGCGGGTCATTTAAATCTCAACTTACACAACAACAAAGGAAGGGTGGTGTATCATGAAAAATGGATCATGGAAAAGAACGCATAAAATTGGATTGACCAGGTTCGGTCTTATGATGATTCTGGTCGTCCCTCTTTACACAAATATCAGTTTTGCACAAGCTCAGTATGATGGAACTTACATGGGAACTTGGAGCCTTACTTGTCCAGGATGTGGCGATAATGCAGCAGGCATATTCACGGCCACGCTGGCAAATGGGTCGTTTGCAGGAGCTACGTTGTTTGCCATCACGAGCGGCACCCACAACCCCCGCCTTGACTTTGGGTCGGTATCTCTATCTGGAGTCATCACTGGTACTGGCGTTGCTCCAAACCAGTGTAATGGCAGCGTGAGCACCTTCACTGGACAGATATCCACTATCTCCCCGGGCGGTGCTGAGATGATTATGGCGTACTCCCGTCCTGGATCTGGAACATGCTCTGCAGAATCTGGCGCCATAACCGCCACCCGAACAACGACAGGTGTTGTCGCAGATAGCAAGATTCCATTGGCTTTCGCACTTTTGCAGAGCTATCCTAACCCCTGTAATCCTACAACCTTAATTGAATATCACATGCCTGTCTCGGGTTTTGTCAAATTGAGTGTTTACGACATACTTGGTCGTGAAATCACACTGCTAGTAAACGAGAACGAATCGGCTGGCGAACATAGAGTTATATTCGATGGAAACGGTTTGCCGGGAGGAATATATTTTTACCGCATGCAGACGGGAATATTTACAGAAACGAAACGCCTTTTGCTGCTAAAATAACATCAGATGCAGCTTAGCGCCGAACCGTTACGCGGCAAGCGGAAAATTAGCAATCTTATAATAAGGAGACAACATGAAAAAGCCGAGTGTTAGCCAAGGCCAGTCGGCATCGGAGCTCATCTCGAAAAGAATCGCTGAACTCGGGGACTGGCGTGGTGAAACCCTTAGTAGGATGCGCAAGCTTATCAAGAAAGCAGACCCAGCCGTCCTCGAGGAGTGGAAGTGGATGGGCACTCCGATCTGGTCGCATGACGGCATCATCTGTACTGGCGAATCCTATAAGAATGTCGTGAAACTTACATTCGCCAAGGGTGCATCTCTGAAGGATCCGGCTCATCTCTTTAACTCGAGTCTCGAAGGAAACGTACGCCGCGCGATCGACATCCACGAAGGAGAAGAAGTTGACGAATCCGCCTTCAAGGCACTGGTTCGCCAAGCAGTCACTCTCAATAGTTCTGGCAAGTTGAAGCCTTCGAAGAAAGCGAAATCATAAAGGATTCTGCTCCTGAACAGGTCCGATATCGGGATGGCTTGTTGCCTAACCAGGCGCTCAAGCTGACGGAATGAGCTGGGGGCGATATTCATGGCTAATGGTGGGTTTTCGTTTTCAATATTCAGTTTATAGTACCTATAACTTTGATGCTTATTAATTTGGTTATCAGCATGAACT
>CAISDH010000031.1 GCA_903884115.1 uncultured Microcaldota archaeon
CAGTGCAGGGCGCAAATGCGACGACCGCAGGATCAAACACGGCGACGCTTACCGGAGTGCTCAATTCTATCAGCTCAAATCATGTTGCGCTTGCAGTGGTTGTAGTTGTGATAATAGCAATATGCGTCGGTGCATACTACTACCTAAGAGTCATGAAGAAAAAATCATAGTGATAAACATGGCAATAAAAGCAGGACACGGAATAGGGCTTCTCTTAACTGTACTCCTGATGGCGTTGATACTCCTCTATATACTGCCTCGTGCCGGCGGCTTAATGTACTCTCTCTTGGCCAACACCGTTGTAGGGTTTATTGTGATATTCCTGGTAAATGCCCTTTTTGGCCTTGGTATAAAGTATGATCTGCTCGTGCTCGTTTTTGTTGCGGTGTTCGGACTGCTCGCGGTAGCCGTTCTAATAATACTGAACCTACTTGGCGTCAATTGGGTGTCAGAAAGTAAAAAGTAAATGAGTCGTCATAATTAAGAGTGAATAAAATGGCAAAAACAAGCAGGGGAGGGAGAATGGAAGCCGCTAAAAAGCGCGCGGCAAAATACGGGAAAGGCCGCAAAAACAAGCATCCTCGCATGGTCAAAAACAGACCCGCAGGAAAAAGAATAATGAAAACTTAGTACATCCGTGACGTTGGTTGCGGTAAAGGTAAGGCTTACCACAAACTGAATCTGCTGGGTGTGCCGGAGAGTAAGTGATGATATAATGATGCCCGTGCTAGCTATAACTCTAGGTCCTGTTGCATCGGAGCTAGTGGTTATAGCCGCAATTCTGGTGGTGCTGTTTATCATTTTAAAATTCGGGAATCTGTTGATCGGGCTTATACTGAACAGCATACTGGGCCTAATCGCCATATATGCGGTAAATACTCTCTTCAACTTAGGAATAATATACAACCTGCTTACTCTGATCGTGGTTGCAGTATTCGGACTGCCGGCTGTAGCGGTCATAATACTTCTTAAATTGATAGGAATCGCAATACCGGCACTATGATATATGCTTATAACTCGATTGTTATAGGAATGCGCGATATAAATGGCAAAAACAAAAGCCGATGCAAAACCATCAATGCATATAACGCTCGCAATAGTTTCACTGGCCCTTGCCTTTGTATTTCTCGGATTTGTAATACTGTATTCTCAGCAGCAACGCCTTTCTTATGTAACCATATCCGCTAGCGGAACAGCCTCCGCAGCCGCAAATGAGGCTTTAGTGTACATCTCACTAAATGGTACAGGAAATACGACGGCCTCGGCAACCGCCAACCTGAGCCGGACTCTGCAAGAGTTTAATACCACCATACTGCCTTTAATCAATAGAAATCTTACATTAATTCAGACCACCTATTACGGTGTCAATAGGCCTTATCAAACAGGGTGCTATCCCGTACCAGTAGGAACCGGAACAGCAAGCCCGGACTACTGCATCCAGTCTAACGTTATAGGCTTTAATGGATATGTCGCAACCGAAGATATAACGGTCACCTTGCCAAACAGCAATAACGTAAGTGCGGCAATAAACGCCTTGTCTAAAATACCCGACCTAACATTCCAGAGCATTCAGGCGACGCTCTCTGATACGGAAACCGCGACGCTTAATCGGCAAGCACTATCCCTTGCTATAGCAAATGCAACTGCGCAGGCAAGAATTCTGGCAGGGAATGACACGCAACTTAAAATCGAAAATATTACGGTGCAGAATCAGTACATCTATCCGTATCTGTATGCTGTCGGTAGCTCCTCAGCCGGTACAAACAGCAGCTCTACGTTCTATCCCGGCCAGTTAAAGATATCAAAAAGCGTCACCGTTGTCTTCTCCAAGAGCTGAGTAACCAAACTGCATCAGTCACGGCTCCCACGGCCAAGCGCTCCCTAACAAGCTAAATCCGCAAGGACCATGAGCTCCCTTTTTTTAGCTTTCTTTTCTCTTTCTTAAAAATTTAAGGCTGGGGGAGCATTTTTAAAGCTATGCTTCCATAGGCTTGTAAGTGATTTGATGACCGTCATCATAAGTGACTTTAAGCACGCCATAAATGTAATGGTGCATCCAGACAAAGAGACAAAGAGTTATACCTGGAAAACCGGGAGAGGCGCCATTGGCAGATATTACAAAGTAATGCTTATTCCTATGATCTTACAGATAATCTTCGCGCTTATTCTTGGGAATTTCGTAGGAGGAATTTTCCGGTCCGTCCTTGGAACGATGGTCGGCAGTACATTTACCACTATCACTGCGTATACTGCATATGTTGCCGGATTTATACTGGTGACTTATATCATACTCATTCCACTCGGGCTTGTGATTGCGGCTGGAATCATGCACCTGATTGGCAGAGGGCTTAAGCTATTCAAAAATAAGTCTTACGACGCAACCTTGGGCGCAATGGTCTATGGTATCATGCCTGCAATAGTCTTGTCGTGGATTCCATACATTAGCTTGCTTGGGTGTCTCTGGAGCATAGCGGTCATGGTGATTGCAATATCAAACCTGCAAAAGATAAGCAGGGCAGCGGCATTCGGAGTCTGGCTGCTCACAGCCGTAGTTGGAGCGATACTCCTTCTGCTAGTGTTTGGCGCAACGGCACTATAGACCATATCTGCCTTGTAAATAGATTAAGGGCTCGTTTCTTTATTTGGGCCCAAAAGAACTTTTGTCTATTAAAGGAAGTATATGCGAGTCTGAAACAGACCTGATACTGAAACAGACCTGATAAGATAAAAATGGGCCTTAGCCGTGGCTGTGGGCTATTGGCCCGACGCCTTAACACTGTAATAGACTCGGCTTGCGCATACGAATATAGAAGTTCATTTCCCTTGTTGAATCATGAAGTTCAATGGGGCACGAGTAAAGTCAGGCAATGTGTTTTCCTGAAGTAGTAAAGGCGTCATATTCTAGTTAGGCTGTCTATTCGTATTGGACACCTCTAGTATCTGGCTATCCTATGCCGAAAGGTTTAAAAGTATTGCTAGAAATATATCCTGGATTGTATGTGGTATAAGAAGCTATTTGGATTGGTCATATTAGGTCTTTTCCTGGTACAAGTGGTCAGTGCTGCAGGTCCGGCACCTGTGAATCTTGGATCAGCAGGCAGTTTTGCGATTCTATCAAAATCAGGTATTTCAACCACCGGAACCACCTCAATCGTTGGAAATATCGGAGTGAGTCCTGCTGCTGCAACTTACATCACCGGATTTGGGTTAACAATGGATTCATCAAATCAGTTTGCGACATCATCTTTAGTAACGGGCAAGGCATATGCGGCTGATTATACGCCTCCAACTCCAACTACGATGACAACGGCCGTAAGCGACATGCAAACGGCGTACACCGACGCGGCAGGGAGGACAAACCCTACCGCTACCGAACTTGGAGCTGGAAATATTGGCGGGATGACGCTCGCTCCAGGTCTTTATAAGTGGTCGACAGGACTTACAATACCAACTAGTGTCACTCTCAATTGTCAGGGCAATTCGAGTTCCGTCTTCATCTTCCAGATAGCACAGACTCTCAATTTGGGCAATGGTGCCGCTATTACTCTGAGCGGTGGTTGCCAACCTCAAAACATCTTCTGGCAGGTAGCCGGACAAGCGAGCCTTGGAACAACCTCTAACTTCGAAGGGATTATATTGTCGCAAACCGCGATTGTGGTGAACACCGGGGCAACAGTGAATGGCAGATTGATGGCACAGACTGCAGTTACCTTAGATGCAGATACCGTAACAATGCCAACAGGATCGGCAACAACCCCTACACCAACTCCAACACCTTCAACAACAAACACAATCACAACCGTCACCACCACAGTGCCTGCAACAACAAACACCCCAACAGGACCAACAGCACCTACAACTACGATCACACCTACAACAAGCGGAAGCGTAATAACCTCGGCAGGATCAACAGCACCTACAACAAACGGAAGCGTATCGGCAATACTGCCTGCGGCCACAGGGGGTAGCAAACCTTTATTCACATGGCAGGGAAGTGGATACTACGAGATACCATCAGGAGGATCAGAAATACCGGCGACTGGCATGGCCCCTGGCGTTGTATACTTGATCACAAACCCAGCGTTCATTAGTAACGTGAATTCGTGGCTCAGGTCATAATGGCGCCTACAGAAACAGTCAGGCATGATGGCCAGTCAGCCCAGTCAGGGTCAGCCTTATCAAATTGTGCCAAATAGGCCATCATGTCTTCCACATTGGTGCGCCTCCAATTCCCTGATTGTGACTAGGACTATTCAGCTCGACGTAAAAGTTATTACATTAAACTGAAAATGAAGGGAGTCGGACCTCTGACGACAAGAACCGTCTGACAAGTTCTCTATCGACGACAAGATCTGGTAAATCAGAAATGGGCCTTAGCCGGGAATCGGACCCGGTCTGAAGGATCCACAGTCCTCCGTGCTAGCCGGTACACCACTAAGGCCATGCTCATATATCTCTACGCAACTTTTAAGCATTAAGCCTCACCACCACATACGCGCGCGGCAGGGTCATTGTGCTTATTGCCATGGTGTTGTTCATGATTTTTATCGCAATTCCGTCGGTCTTGGCGCTAAGATAGAGTGCATTAAGCCATGCACCGTAATGGCTAGCATTGCCAGGCATCGTCGCGTTCACCATTTCCTCGAACGATCCGACGTTCTGCTTGTTGGCGTAGAGTGCGAACTGGCCTGAAAACAGGTTAAGGACAGACGACTGGTACAGCATGCTGGATATTAGCAGTGCGGACAGCACAGCCACGGCGCCTACTAACATACCGTAAAAGCCCATTCAATCACACACGTAGAGGCACAGTACATCGTATGTGCCGTTTCTTTGTATTGGATAGCATCTCTCCTGGTCCTTTGTGCAGTAATGCTCCGAGCCGCTTTCCGTCGTCACGCCGGCATCCGTCAACTGCGCATACTTCAGCGAGTACGCTATGCTCAGATTTTCCACAACCCCGAGCTCGCACTCCCGGTCTGCGGCAATGAAGCAAGCCTTTATAGTGCTGTTGCGATACAGCATGTTTCCGAAGTCGTAGAGAGCGTTGCCGATATTGAAGTCGTAGCTGCGCTGCGTGGTTGGAGACGCATACAGCAGGTTCACTGCAAAGCTGCCTAGGGAAGCCAGTATGGTCAACGAGAGCAGAACCTCAAGCAGTGCGGCCTGTGCCTTCATATCATCACGTGACGTTTATCGTCGAGCCCTGCACGGACAGCAGCTGGTGGGCTATGCCGCTCAGGTTAAGCCGTGCATCTATGCTGTAATAGAGCGGAGAAAAGGGCGCGCACGCGTAGTACCATTCGGAACCCTGCACTACTATTTCACAGCTGTCTGTGCTGGCTGCAGGTGACGATGCGATAAATGTCGAGGCGGCAGAGTTGAGCGCGCCCATGGCCTCGCCTATGGCGCCCACATTGCCGTTGGTGTTGTTGTAATATGTCATTATGGATTCAAAGTTGTTCAGGGGCTGCTGGTATGCGTTGTAATCGCCAACATTCACCTGCCATCTGCTTCTGGTGGTATTCAGCACCATGTAGTTGCTGTATCCCTGCGCGGCCGTTCCGCTTACGCCCTCTATGCTGGCGTTGCCATCGCTCTTTCCGCCGGGTCCTAACACAGGGAACGTCGTGGCGATGCTGTTGATATCGGAGCGAAGCACAGTGCTCCTGTTGGACAGCGAGATCGTGATGCTGTAGGCATAGGACTGCCTGCTCTGCACCTGCCTCACTGACGTGTTTGTGGGCGTCAGTGCAACACAGTAGGTTATCGGCAATCCGCCGTCGTTCCAATAGCAGTCGGAGTTGTGCTGGAAGAAATACCAGCTCGCATAGCCGCATTGGTCCTGTATGGAGAGCTGCTGGAACCAAACGTTGACATAGCTGCAGTGGCTCCACATGCTTACCGTGTACACCGGTATGGCATTCGAAATGCCGTACAGCACAGATTCATTGTGCCTGTCTATGCTTGCCGAAAGCTCGATGTTTGTTGGTGCTGTGAGGTTCGAGCCCGGGGGGACTGCAAAGCTCTCCACGGTCAGGTTCCTGGTAAGGGTGCCGTTGCCGTATGCAATGTCCGCGCTCATGTTCACGTTCAAAGGTCCCTGCGCTGTGGGTACCACTGAAAAAGGCAGTATGTCCATGCCGGAAGCGCTGATGTTGTAATAAGCACTAGGTGCAACTCCGTATTGCTGTGAGCCTGCCGCCTTCAGGCTCAGAAGCGTCGTTCCTTCCGGCAACGCAACGACCACCTGCAGCGAGTTGCTCCTGTTGACATACGATACGTTCGCCATGCTGGCATAGATGAACAGTTCGTTGCCTGTGCTGGACGGCGTGCTGGCAAGCACAGCGGCGTTCGCGCTCTTATTGAGCAGGCTGAGGTATGCCGCGTGCTGCTGGTGAAGGAGGCCTGCGTATGTGCTGATCGCAAACGATCCGAACGCCGCGATCGCGCTGAGCAGTATTATAAACTCAAGAGTTGCTTGGGCTTTCATCTCGATACACCTTGATGTAATAGGTCCTGCCGCTTATCACAAGGATCCTTGAGGCTAGCGGGCTGCCTGCGCCCACGGCGCTTGCATTTGAATACAGCACATACTCGTCGCCGAACAAGGCGCGCAGGGCGTCCTGCGCCTGGCTTAACGTGAGGTTGGCTGCTGCAAAAGAAGCGTCGGCGCCCTGCAGTTTTGAGTTTGCAGAAAGCGACGCCGAATATGCGCCAGCTGCGCCCAGCGTGACGTTCTGGTTGCACAGCAGCTGCACCACAAACACTGGAAGCATCAGCGAGAACGCCGCTATGCCCACAATAGCGTCCAGCTCTATCATCACATCACTGGCATGCGCGCCTGGATATGCCCGTGCGCGCTAAGTGCGCTTGCGTTGTACATCCTGTCCATTGCCGCCCCTGAGCTCTGGTAATACCCGTACATGCCTGCGAACACGAGCAGTACGAAGACAACGAAAGATATCTCCAATGCAAGCGCAAAGAGGCTCTCTATGAGCAGCTGCGCCTTCATCCGCCTGCACCCCCCAGGGCGTACGTGCCGTTTTGAAGCCTGGAAAGTTCCAGGTGCTCCATGCCCCCTTGCCTGCCGCATGCTGACTGCAGCACTGTCAGGTTGCCGTCGATGCTGAACCCGACTGCGCCTGCATCTGCCTCATTGCCGTTGAGCGTGCCGTTGCAGAGCCCTGCAGGCACGACTGCGTAGAAGGCGCTGCTCTCGTACGCCATGTTCGCGTTTATCAGCGCTATAAGCTCTTCCGTGTACGCCCTGCTGGTGCGCGCCCCCTGGCTGCTCTGCACGTAGAGAAATATGGATATCGCCGACACTGTCGAAGCTGCGACAAGCGCGGTATAGAGCATGAACTCCAACGAAAGCTGCGCCCTCACGAATGCACCTGCAATCTGCGCCAGGCCATCACTTCGTGCTGTTCGACAGGTTGCTTAGCTCTTTCGAGAGCTGAGTCACCACGCTCTGGTTGGTGCCGCCGGCAAAGGCGTGCACTGCTGCGCCCTTTAGCTGCGTCACCATCGCCAGCGCTATGACTATCACGACGCTCACCGCAGAGAGCATCATTATGTATTCCAACGAGCCCTGTCCGCGCATTGACCTTGCCATGGCGAGCATCGCCGCAATCTCGTTCGTGTATTGTATTTGCATTACATCACCTATAGCATCCCAACCGATAACACTGAAGCGACCTTGAACACGAAAATGGCGATCGCGCATGAAAGCGCAGACTTCTCTGCCCTGGCCTCAATGCTCTCCTTCATGCTGTACTTGAAATTCAGCACGTTCAGGTACGCAATGTAGAACGCAAACACGGCGATAAGCGCAGGCACGCTCGGATGCCCTGCACCTTGCATGCCTGCCGTGAACTGCATTATGTTGAGGCTTATGCCTGCGAATACCGGGAAGAAGAGCACTGAGCCTATCTGCGTTATGGAGAGCGCGCTTCCCAAAGCGCCCATGCTCTTGAGTTCCTTGATGCTTCTCTGTACGGCGTGCTTCCTTACCTCTGCAAGCCGCATGCGCAGTTCCGTGCCTTCGTCGAGCCTGCTTATCACCGCAGAGGCTGTGCCTCTGAGGGCGTAGCTGTCATAGCGCAGCAGCGCGGAAAACGCCTGCCTTGCGTTTGAAGAAAGCGCATACGTGCGGATTGCGCACTGCATGTCCTTGCAGAAGGCGAACCTGCTATTCAGGGATTTCTCCAGCAGAGTGAGCGTGTTGACGGAATCGGAGTAGTTCTCAAGCACGTTGCCTATGAATTGGAGTGCATCTCCTTCCACTGCGCTGGCGCGTGTGCCGCGCGCCTTTGCTGCCACGGCGAAGCACGCCATGCACGCGGCGAGCAGCGCCGCTGCAACAGGGACCGTGCCCATGAGCGTGAACGCTGTGCAGAAGAGCGCAGCAAGGCAGCACGCCACGCAAACAGCATCAAACTTCATACAAACCAGCCGTGTGCGCCTTGGCAAGCGCGAAGATGTTGGGCATGAGGACCAGCATCGCAACGCCGAACATCGAAAACAGAGCGGGCGAATAGTATATCATTGAGTATCCAGTGAACGCGAACATCGCGAACGAGGGCAGCACGGTGCCGAGCGCCATGCTCACTGTCAGGTACTTCTGCAGTCTGCCTGCGTTCCCCGCATCCTCGAGTCTTATGGTATTGCAGAGCCTGTCGTATGCGTTCTTTATGGCGATCGCAGGATCGCGGCCGTTGGCATACTCCCTTCCGACGTCGCCAAGCGCAACGCATGCAGGGCCTTTGCCTGTGCATGACGATGCAATCGCCTCGTCCAGCTGCGCGCCGAGAAGCAGCCTCTTATGGACTCCAAGCAGCAGATTGTAGGCTGTGTCACACATGCTCCTGTCCATGGCTGTCAGCGCGCAGTTTATGCTGGCAAGGAGGGATTTGCCGCTGTACCTTATGCCAGAATAGATCTGCTGAAGCTCAAACAGCACTGCGTCGCGCTCTTTAGAGCACGCTGCCTTCCTGCAGAGCACGAATTCGGAGAGCGACAACGCAAACATCATCGGAATGCCTGCAATAACACCCAGTTCGGCGCCTTCGGTGCCTATGAATGCCATGCATATGGCAAGCGCGATTGCGATGGCCGCCGCATTGAATGCCACGATGCCTGCTTGCTCTCTTCTCATTTGGGCTCACCATAGCTCGCTATGTACTCGCTTGTGTCTGCGTCTGTGTCCTGCGCCAGCTTGCTCAGGAAAGCCGCGCGTGACTTCAGTTCCTTCATCGTAGCCGGAATCCGCAATCCGTGAATCTTGGCATACGCGCCGATCACCTTCGAGCAGGATAGCGCATCGTTCGACAGTGCGCCGTCCGTTGCGATGTAATTCACTTTGTATTCAACCGGATCTGTCTCATCAGCGCCAATCTCGTTCCTGCTCAGCCACCTGTACTCTGCAATGCTGTCCAACGTTCTTGACTGCATGCCCTTCTGCCGCATGAAAACGGCGACGTCGAGCATGGACACCAGCTGGGGCTCTACGCTCATCGGCTTTGCCTGCAGCCTGCTCATTATGGCATTGCCGTTGTCGCTGCTGTGCATCGTGGTCATGAACGGTATCCCGAAGTTCGACCCTGATAGCACGTCGCTCGCCTCGTTGCCGCGTATCTCCCCTACAATCAGGCGGTCAGGCCTCAGGTGCAGCGCATTTATCACCTGCTCCTTGAGCGACGTCATGCCTCTGATGCTGGAGCCCTGCAGAGACACGACGTTTGTGAAGTTGCAGTACTGCCTGAGCTCGTTGACGTCCTCTTCTATCGTGATGACGCGCGAGTATCTCGGCACAAGCGCATTGAGCGCCAGCAGGAAGGAGGTCTTGCCAGCTGCCGGTGCGCCCGCTATCACAATGTTGAGGTTGCTCTCTATCGCAAGCCACAGGTATGCAAGCTCTTCCGGCGTTGCGGTCCCCAGCTGCAATATCCTCCTTATGTCCATGCGCTTGCCCCCGTTGAGCCTTATCGTGGCGAGCGTTCCGTTTGACGAATACGGCTTGAGCTGCGCGTGCACCCTTGACCCGTCGTTCAGCTGCGCGTCTATTATCGGCGTGTTCGAGTTGATCTCGCGCTCGGTTGAGACCAGCATCTTGTTGAGCGTGTACCTGAAGTCCCTTTCGCTGTTGAAGCGCATGTTGGTGGTGCAGTAGCCGTAGGTTGCATGGTATATTCCGATCGGCGATGCGGGCGCATTGACAACTATCTCCTCTATGTTCTGCTGGTCCTCAAGCAGTATGCTTATGGGCCCAAAGCCAACGGTGTCGTGCGCTATCATGTACGCGAGCAGTTCCTTGCTCTCCCTTGTGCCATATTGTGCAAGCATGCCTGCAGCGGTATTCTGCGCCTTTGATATGCTGTCCTTTGCATACTGAATTGAGGGCTCTTTCGAGAGGACCTCTATGACTCCTGCCTTCACCTTGCCCGCCACATCCAAGTCCCCTCTGTCAAGGTTCAATGCAAGAAGCGAATACATGTGCTGCTGCCCCCTGTCCCCTATCGCCCTTGTGTTGTCCGCCCAGAGCACCTTATCAGGATAATCCTGCGTGACCGAGAAGCACAAGGATGCAGGTCTGCTGTCTTCTGCTTCGCTGTGCGCTCCGCGGCCGCTTGCCAGCCTGGTAAGTTGGATGGGTAATCTCATAGCATCATAGCGTCATAGCATCGATTGTACTTATGATACAATCTATTTACTTCAGTAAAAATATATATACCTTTGTATAACTTACAGCATATGGGCGTTTTTATTGCGCCCAGACCCTGAGTCTGTCTTTACATATGCCAAAAAACCCTCGCAAGTCGCAACCGGAGAAAGCAATAAGTATTTAGATAATTACAAAATACTGCGCGATATTATGGCAGTGCCTGCAGAAAAAATTGCCACCAAAACAGAGAGCAATGAATTCTATGCAGTACGGGGAGGCCTGTGGATCTCAAAACATGCTATGACGTGGGAGCACGGGCAAAAAGCCGCCCTGGATTTTGCCGGATGTCACATTGCTACCAGGCAAGAACTGACTGTCCTGGCATATACAAATAAACAGATCAGAAGGAAACTCGTAGATGAGTGCATATGGGCCGGCAAGATCGGTCTCACCCTCTCCGGGCCTTGCAAGTGGCTCAAAAACGGAGAGCTTGTTCAGCTGTTAGACAAGCCATGGGGCGATCTCTCTGAGGCGCAAAAGGCCGATATCAGGGAAGCATTCTACAATTTGCCAATTGACAATAAAGCTTGGGCTTATCCTGGCGAAAACCCTGTGACTGTCGGAATCGACGAGTATGGCGGGTTCAGAAGTACGGATGCCAATGGTTTCAAAAGGATGGATTTCAACGCTTACGTTTGGAGCCCGACTGATACTGCCTGGGTGGTCCTTGTGCCAAACAACGCGCAAATAGCCGGCAGCCCTAAGACTGCAGCAGGCCTATTGCGCACAGAGGAAGAGCAAGGCATATTCCTATCAGACGAAGAAATGGCACTCAGGGCGTATATGGGTGCAGACTAATTGCGGCAAGCATAAAAAGCCCTGCCGATTCTGCCTTTCTTTATTTACTTGGGTGGAAGTATATATACTTCTATACAAACTATTTAACCTACAGGAAAGTAATTTACCAGGCTTCGTGCATAGGCTTTTAAACGTTCATTCACAAACATATACATGGCAAAGCGTGCCAATGAGAAGGACGAAGTCTGGGCCCTGAGGAAGGTGCTCACCAAGCCTAACTTTGCGGTTATGAATCTGCTTCTGCAGAAGTCTCCAAGGTCGACCAGGGAGCTCTACGCAGTGCTAGAGAAACGCTTTACCAGAAAGACGCTTATTCTGACTCTAAGAGAATTGTCCCTCAACCTGAACGTGCTGCAGCCGACGCACATAAGGACCGAGAAGGGCTACGGCCTGGGCTACAGGCTCAACCCAAAGATCAAGGACATAGTCAAGATGGTGCAGAAGTTCTCCAAGATGATAGAGAACGTAAGGGACGTCTGATGCTATGGTGGAAAAGAAGTCAACCGCATCAAAAAATATCCCTCCAGTCAAAGCGCAAACCACCGACGAGCAAGACGAAATAATGGCAGACATGTTGCGCGCAGAAAAGAAACGAAAGGAATTTGAAGCACTTGAACCGGCTGGAGAATGGAAGCTCAGGGAATACATGGGCACTGACTGACCATGCCCATTCTATATTTTGCTGATAACAAATACTGTTGAGGATATTATGTCCGCACACACAGGAAAACAGGCAACTGCACCAGCAAACGTGGCATTCAATCAGATTGGAAGCGTGATGATGTCCTCTATGCCAGTACCTGTTACAGAAATGCCTGACGTGGTCGCACGTTTTCCAGGATACCGAGCGGCTACCTGGTTGGAAGTGGTGACTTGGGCATGCAAGAATTACGAGGCACGGCCAGCTATCCTAAAAAGCCAGGTTCTAACAAGCGATACTAGTATTATGCTTTCTTCCGGGCCTTATAGGTTTGGTATTGGAATACTTGAGAAATTATCCGAAGAATCATGGGAAACACTCACCAAGCAAGAGCAGAATGCAATACTTGAAGAGTTTGACAGGCTGCTGTCTTACGAGCGGGTCTGGGTATCTCCTGGCAAAGGCCACGTGTGCGTTGCCATCAGTGAAGACGGCAAGCTGAACGTATCTGCCAAAAGTCGCGGCGCTTGTGGGCTGCTATTTCTAATTCCAGACAACGCGCAAATTGCAGAAATACCTCAGATCACGACAGTTGTGAATTGGGGACGCACAAATCTTATACGCAATGATGCATGCGCTGATCACTGATCCTCTATCCCGACGCGCTTCTGCTGCTTGAACATCTCTATCACTTCCTGCGTCGTCGTGGCATCCTCTATGCTCTTGTCCTTGCGTATGGCTTCGTCGCCCACTATCCTTGGGAACCTCAGCGCGTAGCCTGTCTCGGTTCCGTCTGGCTGTTTCTCCCTGCCGCAGGTGTGCATCGGCGACTTCGTTATCTCGTCGGCCTGCACGGTTATGACATATTTAGGATAGACCCAGAAGTCGGGTTCCACTAGTGCATCGACCCTGGCGGGCTTTGACTTCTCCTTTATCTTGTCGAGCGCTGCCTTGAGCTGGCCCATCTGCGCCTCTGTGAATCCGGTGCCTATCCTTGATATCGTCTCAAACGTGTCCTTCTTCTTGTCGTACACTGCGCACAGTAGGCCTCCGAACTGGAATTCCGCCCTGCTGCCCCTGCCGAGATAGTATCCTACTATGACAAGATCCATCGTGTCCGATAGCGCTCCCTTGTAGCTGCGCTTCATCTTTATCCACGAGAACTTCCTTGCACCTGCTATGTACGGCGCTTCGAGATCCTTTGCGATTATTCCCTCAAGGCCGTTCTCTATCGCGTCGCTGAAGAAGCTCTCCAGCTCCTTTGCTGACGAGGTCACGATCCTTGTGGTGGGCCTGATAAGCGTACTTCCTTTAAGGAGCATCTCAAGGGACTCCCTGCGCTTCTCATAAGGCTCGTTGAGGTAGTCCTTGCCGTCCATGTACATGAGGTCGAATGCGAACAGGTGCAGAGGCATTTCTTCGGCCATCTCCTTGATGCCGTGCTTCCTCTTACGCTGTATGGTCTCCTGGAACGGGTGGAATTCGCCCGTCGACTCGTTGAACGCTATGGCTTCCCCCTCGAATATTGCCGTGTCTGCATGCACCTCCTTCCTGACTGCGTCTACTATGTCAGGGAACATTTCAGTGGTGTCTTCCAGCCTCCTTGAGAAAAGCCTTATGGAGTTGTGATTCTTGTGGACCTGTACTCTGAAGCCGTCGTATTTCTGTTCCACTGCCGCCCTGCCGTGCATGCGTTCGAGTATCTCTTCTGCGGTTGAGAGCCTCTCCGCCAGCGCAGGCCTTATCGGCTTGAAGAGCGTGACATGGAACTGCTCTATTGCCCTCTTTCCGTTCTTGAGCAGCTCGCTCGCCACGAAACCGAGATCGCTGCACAGGTTGTATGCCCTCTCGAGCTCGTCCTTGAATTCGCGCGAGCCAGTGGCCGTCGCCGAAAGCGCTTCAAGAATGGTGGCGTCGCCGACCCCAAGCCGCAGCTGCCCAAGAGGGTAGCGCACAAGGTACTTCGCCTCTATCGGCGTTGCAGCTGCCAGCATGCTCGCGAGCAGCCTTATCTTCAGGTCCTTGCTGCCCTTGCCGCCCGTCTCTGCAATCTTGCGCATCGTGACATAGATGTCTGCCACACTCTGCTTCGCATGCGCCATCTCCTTCAGCCTGCTCTTCTCCTTGAGCACCTGCGCAGCAGTGCCGAGGTCGCCGCTCTTCTTGTATTCCTCTTCTGCCTGCTCCTTGGTGTAGCCCGTTGCGATTGCAATGGCCTCCTGCGCCATCTTCTCCGCTACTCCGAATTCTATGCCTTCGGATGGCGGAGCCAGCACGCCCTGCGTCATGTATATCACTTGCGCAATCTCGCTGTCTGTGACCTTGCCGAAGAGCTCGGTGAGTATCTCTATCATCTTGAGCCTTGATGACACCCCTGCGAGCTTTTCATAGTATTCTACAAGCTCCCTGAAGATCAATACCTCACCCTATTGAGAAATGCTAATGGCACGTGGTGCTCGAGCTCTGCATCCATCCGCAGCCTGTGCTGCTCGTGCAGATGTTGCCGCCGCTGTCAATGTTGCTTGAGCTGCCCTGCGACCCTGACAGGCATATCAAGCCGCTGTTCTTCGCCTGCAGCCTGTTTTTCGTTATAACAGAGGCAGTGGTGTTTGAAAGCACCATCCCTGTGCCTGTGCTGCCCGTTGCAGTGTTGTTCGAGATTTCAATTCCAATCGAATTTGAAATTCGGTATGCAGTAGATGCCAGTGCTACGATGTTGTTGAGCAGAGAGGAGTCCAGGCCGCGCAAAATGCTTATGCCATAATACGATGCAGTGACGTTGTTCGCCAAGACCGTGGCGCTGGACACATTTGTTAGCGCAATCGCGGCATTCGTAGTGCTGTTGTCGAGTATCTTGTTGTTGAAAACTGTTATGCCAGAGTTCACCGCCACTATCGGACTGGCGAAACCCTTGAGGGTGCAGTTCTCTATGTTCGCATTATTCACGTTCTTGAAGGATGCAAACGTGCCTCCATTTGTCGCTATGATTGTGTGGCCGTTGCAGTTTATGGTGGTGCCATTGGCATACACGCTGTAGCAGGTGGCTCCGTAGTTGTACTCTGCGTCATTCTGAAGCGCGTAGGTGTCTGCCTGCAACGCGACAGCACAAGTGATCTGTGTTGCGCCCTGTAGAAGTGCTGCCATCCACGAGCATCCGATCTTCGTGGTGCCGTAGTTTATGCCTCCTATCTCGTCATTTATCCCGCTGTTGCCGTTGCAGACGTAGTCTGCATGGCCGCTGAGCTGCATCGTGTTGTTCACGACTATGTTGTTTTGCGAATTGCCCGTGAAATACATTCCTATGTAGTCAGTTCTTCCGTTGTTGTCGGCTATTATGTTCCTCTGCGAGTTGTTGACCAGTATTCCGATGTTGCTGCCTGTGCCATAAGCGAAGCTGTTATTCATGATGCTGCTTACCGAGACGTGCGATAGCTTTATCGACGCATTCGCTGCGCCTGTGACGAGGTCTCCTTCAATGGCGCTTTGGTTGACATTGCTCAGGCTTATGCCATAACGAGAGCTTTGCACCGCAACGTCGTATACGGCTATGGCCGACGAGTTGGATACGTTGATTCCTGCCGTGTATCCGTATATGGCGCAGTTCCTTATCGTGACGTTGTTCCTGCCGTTGATGTAGAATGCAGGCCCTGGTGTGGTGCTCATCTGTGACAGGGCATGCCCTGTGCAGTCGAGCGTGACGTTGTTGGCGTTGACGGTCATGCAATACGCCGGCTGGCCTACGATGTTGGCAGTTAAGGTGTAATTGCCCTGCCTGTTCAGTGTGGCACATCCGATTAACGGATAGTATGAAAGTCCTGACGAAACGTCCTGGTTGCATTTCGCCCACTTGGTGTTGGTCAGCCCGCAACTCGTCTGCTGCATCAGGTTGTAGCTCGCGTTCACGGAATCAGGAGTGGCATAGACATCTATTATGGAGTTGTTGAACGCAACGCCCTTGCTGAACAGGTTTCCTACCGACTGGCTCAGGTATATGCCGTACTGGTTCTTTGAAGCATTGAATCCCAGAAAGTTGTTTGCGCTTGAATCCAACAGGTATATGCCGTACTTGCTCCCTGCGCTCGTGATGCTGCTGATCACGGAAGATGTGGTGTTCAGAAGCGCAAGGGATGCCGTGTCGTTCCTGAAGGTCATATTGCTTACATACGCGCCTGTAGAATTGCTCAGCTTCACACCGTAGCCGGAACCTCTTATGCTGCAGTTGGTTATTGTGATGTTGTACCTGCCGTCTGCAAGTATGGCCACTGCCGAATTTGTTATCGAGAAGCCCCTGCAGTCAAGCGTGGTGTTGTTAGTGTCCATTCTTATGCACGGCATGTCTGACTGCCTGAAAGTAGGATTCGACGTGTTCTCGAACATCGATGTGTCAAGGTTCGAGGTCAGCTGGTATTTGCCAGGAGATACCACCGAACCGCAGCTGTTTACATTGCTGCCTAGGTGTATTAACGAGAGGTTCGCAGGCGTATTGATGCCTCCGCATGTGACGAATGCGCAGCCTGTGTTGTTGTAGCAGTAATTTCCGCTAGCACGGCTGCTTCCCGGGAAACTGTTTGCGATCCCGCAGTGGAATGATGAAGGATTGTAGTTGAGCGTGTTGTTGATGTAGCTGTTGCCTGTGGAATTCACGCCTATGCCGTAGACCCTGTTGTTCTCTATGGTGTTGTTGTAGATAAGATTATTGCTTGATCCGTTTGCAAGGTAGAGTGCGCCATCCGTGCTGGATGCCTTCGACATTAAGTTGTTGCTCATGATGCTGTTCTGCGTACCGCTAAAGTAAGCATCGGAAAGATAGTTTGACGTGAGATTGTTGTTGCGCACTACGACGTTGCTGGAATCCTGCGCGTACACCCCGTAAGAGAAATTCTCTATGGCACAGCCGGATACTGAGACGTTGTTATGCGCACTTATTTCTACCCCATAAGTGAAAGGCGGCACTCCGGAATACGGCCCGGAGCCTATTATGCTGTGCAGGTTGCACACCAGCGCCACATCGCTTGCTGTGATGTTAATGCATGCGCCGCTGGGTATTGCTGTCTTTATGTTTGCCGACAGGAAATAGTTTCCGGGTTTGGAGATCTCTCCGCAGGCGCTTACCGAGCCTACCCTTATGACCTGTATAGTGGTGGAAGTCGAGGTTGTGTTTGAGGGCTTGTGCAAAACCACCATAACGCCTGCAATTGCCACGATGACGATCGCTATGGCTGCGATTATCATGCGCGCTTCTGGCATATGGAACGCAGGTTTCTGCTGTTTTGCAGGCTGCTGCGCCTGTGAAGGTGCCGGTGCTTGCGTCGGTGAAGGAGGAGCCTGCGGCGTTCCGGCGCTCGGCTGCGATCCTGCTACTCCCTGAACACCTGTCGGCTGACTGCCCGAAACTATCTGGGCATACATGAAATACATAATAAGCACTAATTTAAAAATGTTGAATGCTAATCTATTTAATTACGTGCCTCGGTAGCTCAGCACGGTGGAGCGACCGTCTCGTAAGCGGTAGGCCGGGGGTTCAAATCCCTCCCGGGGCTCACGTTCACATGAGAATTGATCGGATGCAGAACGTAATCGAAGTGAAGGGGATAAAAAAGCAGTTCAAAACCTATGAGAGCTGCGGCGGTTGATTCCTCTCCACGGTTTCTAGTCATGCAGAAAACGCTTATATACTCGAACTCCGGCATAACTTTATGCCAGAATCTGCTCTGCTCAAGGAAGCCGCATGGTCGATATCAGAGACGCAGGCGGGCGTCAGGGCTGCAAATGAGCAAAATACTTTTCCAAGCTTCTCACTCTGCTGCAGCAGATGATGCCTCTGTGCACATAACCGTTGCAGCGCGCAAACCCTGATCCCCTGCGTCGTCCAAAACCTTTTAGTTTAGAAAAACTTTATGTTGCTGGTGCTTATGAAACTGATCTTGGTAAGGCACGGGGAAACAGAGGAGAACAAGAACCTGATACTGATAGGTGGAGAGTGCCAGGGAACGCTGAGCGAGAAGGGCAAGCAGCAAGCAAAGGAGATGGCGCTGAAACTGAAAGACGTGAGAATAGACGTGATCTGCTCCAGCGACCTGGCAAGGGTCGTGGACACTGCAAGCGAGATCAGGATTCCCACGAGGACGCGCCTTTCAATGCGGTGAGCGACATAAGGGAAATAGACGTAGGCTCGCTGTCGGGCAAGCACTTTGATCGCATGGACATCATGTTCAATGCAGGATTGGATCCTGACAAGCCCGGGGAAAGTCTCGCCCACTTCCAGTCAAGGGTAAGATCATTCTTGCAGTCTCTTATGCAAAAGCACGAGTCATGTGCTGTGCTTCTAGTGTCGCACGGCGGAGTGATCATGGCGATACAGAACATTCTGGCGAACAAGCCTCCGGAAGAGATGCGTAATGGGGAACGTCCCGCCAACGACCAGATAATGACTCTCGAAGTGAGTCGTAGTATGCTAAAGTCTCGTTGAGGAGTTTGAAAGAGCCAGATTCACGAGTAAATGGAATCGTAGCCTGTCTTGTCACCAAGTTTCGCTATGTCTTCTATCCAAGAGGCTAGTTCGCTGAAACTATCACAATCCAGGCCAGGATAGATCTGCAACGTGTTGAAAAACATGTCCTGTACTTCTGTTACATGTTTCTGATCAGAGATGCTCTGCTTTAGTTTCTTTGTTTCTGCTACGAGTGCATCAAATATCTGCCTGCTCCTTGCTTCTCCGTATTTAGCATTCATATCTCTGGCTGCTTTTGCACGCATGAGCTCGTCCTCTTTTGGAGGGGAGTGATATACTCTTCCCATAACTTCCCGCAAGGTTCTTTCCTCATTATTGCTTTCATCATCACGTAATCCAATATCCTTCTTAAGAGAGGCAACAAGATGTTCCACTATGAATTTGCGTCCAATCTCATAATAGAAGTACGCTGGCTCTTTTCCGGTCTTTATCCTTTCCCATTCCTTTTCAATCTTTAATACACAATCCAGGTCCAGAATGGGAGACCTAAGTTCAAGGTTGGCTCTAATCTCGCTGCAATACTTATCTGCTAGCGTAATCGCCGCTTCGATGGTTATCTTGCTGTCTATTGTTTTTGCTTCCAAATATGTCCCCTACTACTCGTGCAGTTCAGATATAAATACCAGGCGTAATTAAGGCCGTGTCCAATAGACCTGTCATTTTAAAGGTTTTTCTTGAGATTAGTCGCTGGCGACTAGCGTGGATTCAGACGACTTACCAGAGGAACAGGACACGCCCAAACAGACTTCGGAACCTGACAACTCGCCAGAAGAACAGAATGCTCCAGAACAGACTCCGAAACCTGACGAATCATCAGATTCAGGTACTGCGGCAGATTCCACAGCAAAAGACGATAGTTCTTCAGGTGAGCAGGGCAGTAAGAAGAAGCCTAAGCCCAAAGCGCGGCAGAGGAAGCTGCAAACTCCAAAAAGTGCAGCAGGCGGTGCAAAGCGGGCAGCCAAGATCGGTGCCCTGCCCAAAGAGGCAAAACAAGGGCATGTTGAATCCAAACCAATGCCTCCTTCACCAGAGGTGCCGGGCACTGCGTCACCGGCGCCTGAACCTTTGCATGCTTCCGGATCCACATCAGAACCTGCCAACGCCGCGGAATCACCTAAACCTTCAAATGCTATTGAATCTGCGCCTGCGCCAGCAAAAGTAACTGGATCTTCGCCTCCGGCAAAAACAACAGCATCTGCGCCAGAACCAGCAAAGCCGGCAAATAATGCAGTCAAGCCCGAGCCGGAGCACAAGAAACCGCCAGTCCAGTCTGGTGCTGTTCCGTCAGGTGATTGGTACGAGCCGCCCAGCAATGCCAAACCGAAACCAGCGGTCGTGCACGAACCTGAACACAAGGAAACTCCCATCACATCTGGCGATGTTAAACCTGGTGATTGGTATGAGGTTCCAGGCACTGCCAAACCGAAACCAGCGGTCGTGCACGAACCTGAACACAAGGAAACGCCCATCACATCTGGCGATGTTAAACCTGGTGATTGGTATGAAGTTCCAGTCGGGGCCAAGCAGAAATCAGCTGCAGTGAGCCACACGGCGCTTGCAACGCAGCCCGCGACCGAACCTAGTGCCCCTAATACGGCGCCAAAAGTCTCCAGACCCCTCCTGGAATGGGACATTCTGAAAGGGATACTGATAATCATTGCAATAATCGCCATAGTTGCGCTGTCCCTGTTCTATGCGCTGAGCCACAACCTGTTCAAAAGCGTGACAACCACTGTGCTAACCACGATCACAGTCAAATCAACTTCAACAACAGCACCAACCACCACCATTCCAATGAACAGCATAGTCGTGCAAACTGGCAATGCCTCGTACGTAGGAAATAGCATCGTGAAGGTGTCCGGGGGGATTTCGCCGGTGCCGTCATCCTCCGGAGTTGCCGTGCTTTTCTCAGTCACGAATCCGAAAGGCGTCCAGGTGGTCGGCGCAGAGCTGCCGCTCTCAGCTTCTGGCAGCTTTGAGACCAGCTTCGTTGGCGGGGCTACCAATGCCTGGATCAACGGCACGTACACGATAACTTCAAACTGCTGCGGCTTGATCGGCAATAATACCTTCAAATGGGCGCCGGTGCCGACACCTGCCCCGTCAAGCACCATCATAGTCATAATATGCTCCATATACACGATGGTGCACAATGCAATATTCCTGCTGTGCATAATGCTGCTGATTTTCGGAGCTGCCATGTACGCCCTTAGCAATGTGATGCCTGGCTCCAACAAGAATACATTCATGAACTATGGCATAGGGCTGATGATAGGAGCCATGATCGCCATAATAATCACGGTGCTTGCGCCATACATTCTCAGGGCGATCGCCGGCAACGCCCTGCCCATAGCTTCGTGCGCATCAAAGCCTTTCTGAGCCGCTCCTGCACGGGAGTGCAACGCATCAAAAGGCATTTAATCATCTTCAGTCAGAGCATTATACTGTCAAGTGCGGGGGAAGCCCACAGGCTTTAGCCGTGGGAGGATGTCACGTGGTAAGTGTAAAAGATGTCGTGAATGCGCTGCGCGAGTGCCTGGATCCGGAACTTGGCGCGAGCATAATAGACATAGGGCTGGTGTACGGTATAAGCGTCACGAACAGCAAGGACGTGAAAGTTGTGCTTACGATGACTTCGCCGATGTGCCCGCTTGCAAGCTCTATACTCTCAAACGCGCAGCAAAGGCTCGAAGCCGTGCCGGGAATAGGAAAGGTGGCGATTGAGCTAGTGTGGGATCCGTTATGGAGCCCTGAGATGATGGGCGGCGATATGAGGTATTTGCACTAATCGTAGAGCATGCTCTCGTCAGATCTCTTGTACTCCACAAGCTCGCTTTCCTTGAACCACAGCGGCACTTCGCGCGCTGCGTCTGCCTTGTCTCCTGAGACATGCAGCATGTTCTTTATTGCGCGCTTCTTGGCGTCGGCCAGGTCGTAGGAATCCGATGAGTACATGCCGCGTATGCTTGAACGGTCTGCATCTGTCGGGCTCGTGGCTCCAGTGATTTTCTTTACGTTCGCCACTGCCTCGTTGCCCTCCACCACCATTGCGACAACAGGCTTGTTGGTGAGATAATCGAACAGGTAGCCGCGGATGCGCTGGCCGATCTGCAGTTCGGTATCCTTGACTTCGATGCCGCGCTTCTTGTACGAGTTTATGGTCTTGGCCCCTATGCTCTTCAGGTACTCCTCGTCAGCCACGTAGTGCTTGTCAACGATGCTCCTGTCAGGCTTCACCATCTTGATGCCTATCACTTTCAGGCCCGCATCCTCGAATGCGGCTATGGACTTGCCTATCAGTGCCCTGTATACGCCATCGGGCTTCACCAGTACTAGCGTGCGCTCAATCATATAATCACGAAGATATGCACAGCAATATAATAAAAAGCTGCGCAATCCCTGCGCTAATTTCAGGTCAATTGCGAATCATCAACGCGACCGTCCCGTTCGCATACTTTACAAACTCCCCGTTTGCCATGTGCTCCAGGGTCTTCGGGAATATGCGCCAATCTCCGACTTCCTTTAATTTGTCCTGGTGCGCTTTCGCGATGCCATTGGCCTCTTCCACATTCTCCTCCCTCCTTAGGTATTCCAGAGTGATCCCTTCGGGCAGTTCCACCGTTACGGGCTCTGATATCATCAGCACAGGGCCGCCATCTACCTCGCATGTGACCAGGTGCGTGCTCGCCCTTATCTCTGGCTCGCCGTCCAGTATCGCATCCAGGACTGCGTGGTTGCCGGTGTACTTCCTCTTCAATGTCTCGTCAGTTATTGAAAGGTCCGCAGGGTGTACGTTGATTATCATGTTCTCATACGCGCTGAGAAGCGGCTCCGTGACTATTATCTCGTAACCCGCAAGGGCTATGCAGTCTATTCCGGATTCAACGTTCTTCAGGCATTGCAGCACTTCGCTGAAGTAAGGTGCGCGCGCACCCAAGTCTCCTGGATCCTCCAAGTGAGATTTAAACTCTTTGAAATCCGAGTAGAACAAAGACGGGATTCCAAACCTCTCTGCTATCCTCCACGCATTGTTCTTGTCCTCATAATTGTCCGTGACTATGGTTGAGATGTTGTATGGCGCCTGCCTGCCGCCCCCTTCCAGCTCTTTCTGGACTTCCAGCAGCTTTACCGCATTGGTGCCTGAGCCTGACATGAACACTGCAACCTGCATGGGCGTTTCCCTTGGTTCGTACAGCTTACTTATGCTAGACATGCTTTTTCATGAGCGGAATGTAATATTTATAAGTTCCGTGCATGCATTATATTCGTCTATTTGTTTCAGAGGTGCTCTCATGATCAGGCAACCCATCATAGCTGTGCTCGGACATGTCGACCACGGCAAAACTACTTTACTTGACCGGATCAGGAGCACTGCGATAGTCACGAAGGAAGTTGGAGGCATGACCCAGCACATAGGCGCCAGCGAAGTGCCCATTGACGCGATAAACAAGATATCAGGCCCTCTTCTCAAGGCAATGAATGTGAGCATAACCATTCCCGGCCTGCTCTTCATAGACACGCCCGGGCACGAGGCGTTCACCAACCTGAGGCGGCGCGGGGGCAACATCTCCGACATAGCGATACTCGTTGTTGACATCTCGAAGGGCTTCGAGCCCCAGACCGTGGAGGCCATCGAGATTCTCAAGGAGTACAAGACGCCGTTTGTCGTTGCCGTGAACAAGGTCGACCTGGTGACGGGATGGCACGACACGAAATCGAAGAGCTTCCTGGAGGCGCTGAGCAAGCAGAACTCTTACGTTGCAGACGAGATCGAGAAAAGGTTGTACGTTCTGATCGGAAGCCTGAGCCAGTACGGCCTTAACGCCGAGCGCTTCGACCGGATAAAGGACTTCAAGACAGAGCTGGCGCTGGTGCCGGTAAGCGCCAAGACCGGAGAAGGCATCGCTGAGCTTCTCATGCTGATAACTGGGCTTTCCCAGAAGTATCTGGAGGAGAAGCTGAGAATAGAGATAAAGGGCCCAGGCAGAGGAAGCATCCTTGAAAAGAACGAGATAAAAGGCCTCGGCACAACAATAGACATAATACTTTACGACGGGTCGCTGCGTGTCAACGACACGATAGCATTCGCGACTTCTACCGGCGTCGCAACCTCGAAGATAAGGGCGCTGCTGAAGCCAAAGGCCCTGCACCAGATGGGCGCAGGCACTGGCAAGTTCGCGAACGTTGATTCTGTGAGCGCCGCAAGCGGGATCAAGATAAGCGGCGAGGGTCTCGATGATGCGATGCCTGGATCCCCCGTTGTGCAAGTCACAGAGGGGAGCGACTACACAAAGGAGATAAAGGCGGAGATATCCGACGTTTTCAAGACCGATGCGCTGGGCGTGGTGCTCAAGACCGATTCAATAGGGAGTATGGAGGCGATCTCGATGCTCATGGGAAGCGCAGGGTACAAGATAAGCAAGAAGGGCATAGGCAAGGTTACGAAACGCGACATCATAGATGCCTTCTCCATGAATGCGAAGGATCCCGCGTGCGCCGCCGTGCTGGCGTTCAACGCCGGCATGGATCCCGACGTGCTGGAGGCGTCGCAGACGAGCGGCGTCAAGGTCATTGAGAGTGACGTAATATACAAGATTCTCGACGACTACAAGGCATTCGTCGACGCGCACAGGAAGACCACGACAGAGAAAGTCGAGAGCACGCTCGTGTTCCCTGCTGCGATAGAGATCATGCCGGGCACGGTGTTCAGGATGTCCCACCCCGCAGTATTCGGAGTCCGCGTTCTTACTGGCCGGATAAAACAGGGCTACAAGCTGATAAACGAGCTTGGAACCTTCGTGGGCAAGATAAAGGAGATGCAGAACGAGAAAGCGCCACTGCCTCTCGCGAAGAAGGGCGACCAGATAGCGATATCCATGGCGGAGCCTACCATGGGCAGGCAGATAAACGAGGGCCAGGTGCTCTACACCGACGTGCGCGAGACCGACTACAAGCTGCTGTCGAAGGAGTTCTCAAACCTCATAGACGACGACGAGCGCAGGCTGATGGAAAGGATAATCCTGATAAAGAAGAATGCAAGGGAGTGATGTAGGGTGTTGCTATGAAGGTACTTGAAATAGCGCGATCATCGATAAAAGAAATATCTCTGAAATATCTCCGCAGGATTGAATGTTGAGAACTGCTCATTTGCTGCAGTTCCAAAATCACAAACTTCAGCAAACAAACTGTCAGAGAATCGAACGTATAAGTATCTCCTAACCCTAATTATATTTGGTGGTATGGTGTACAGGCTGGTGCGTGCCGAAAGTAGCAAGACAGAAGCAAACACTAGAGCAATGGGCTTAGCATCTGATTATGAGCCGTTGATAAAAGAGATTCTACATATCAAAATTAATGATACTTCACACTTTCAGGACCACCAACGAGAAATTGAAGAGATACTCTCAAAGTATGGGCGAACAATGGAGGACTTGAAGTCGTATGGCAAGCCAATCATAGAAGTACTGATAGGATCGCGCGTTAGTTGGTGTGTGCAGACAAAAAGTAACCTAGATAATCCGCACTACGATCTGGATCGCGAAGAGACTATGCGACGGGTACTGGATGAACTACACAACATCTCGCGCGAAATCGAGGTGTTCAAACTTTATGGGTTGATAGATGATGATGGCATAAACTCCTTCAAGCCTGCTGTGCTTTCACTACTTCCCAGAACGATGAAAAAAGGATATGCTGCTGCTTTCGAAAGCGCATCCAACGCTTTCGGGCTTCCAGAAGACGAAGTAAAACAAATAGTGATGTTGGGACTTAAGGCGCTTATGGATAGAAGCCTGCTGGCTGATTTTTGCATTGTGGTTGACGAATTCAAGATAAAAAGGACAGAGATAGATGGTTCTTTAATACAAAAAGCGATAAAACTGATTGAAGCGCGCGTTGAAGCGCGCGTCGATAATGGGTCGATAGAAGAGGCATCGAAAGCAGTCTTGGCTCTGCAACTAGTGCGTCATGATTTTGGAGGGTCTTTCATACAGCGTGCGATAAACAGAGCAAAAGAGAATGTGAATAGAGGCGATGTAGGCTTTGCCGTAAGGGTAGTCTCAACTTTCCAATTAACAAGTGATGACTTTGAAAAATCAGTTACACAGAATGTGATAAACAAAATAAAAGAGCAAGTGAATATGGGCAGCATGGCATTCGCCTCAAAGATATTTTCTGCATTCAAACTTAAACGTAGTGATTTTGGAGAATATGAAGCATCTGTCATACGGAATGTGGTACATAACGTAAAAGCGTCTGTGGATAGAGGTGACATCGCCCTTGCCTCAGACGTAGTCTCTGCTTTCCAATTAGATCGTTATACTGATCTTGAAGATGAAGTGTCCGTTATACAAAAAGTGACAGAGAATGTTGTAGTGCTCATGGAAAAACAACCTGCAGAAGCTGCAAGAATATCATCTGCCTTTGGAATACTGCCTGACGAAATAGATGACGAACGCGCGAAGGGATTTCAAGATATAGTCATAGCATTGATTCCACGGCCAACTGCTGCAAACAATTCAGCAGAGCCTAAGCACAATCTATTATCTAGAATACGGCAGTTGCGACAGAGATTCACTAAGTGAAGATAAACTTGCTGAAAAGACGACTAATTTTTGCGACGCGGTTTAGCGTAGAATAAAAATGAAAAGAAAAGCACGACATAACTTTCTTCTGACGCGCTTCAACCAGCAAGGCTTATCTCAATCTTTACTGTGTCTGGGACGTGAATGCGCATTATCTGGCGCAGCGCCTGCTCGCTCCCGTCTATGACAAGCAGTCTCTTGTGTATTCTCAGCTCCCACTTCTCGTATGTGTGGCTTCCGTCGCCGCACGGAGTCTTTCTTGTGCAGTGGGCAATCCTTCTGGTTGGCAGAGGAATAGGTCCGTGCATCTTTATCTCGGCGGTGCCCGCTATGCTCTTTATTTGCTTGGCTATCTCGTCTATTGCCTTGTTAGTGGTGCCGATCAGCTTTATTATCGCAGTAGTCATTGGATCACTGTCTTGGCGTTATCTCCAAGACAATGCCCGCTCCTATTGTCTCGCCCATGTCTCTTATCGCGAACTTTCCAAGCTGTGGGAATTCGCTGTGCTTCTCTATGACTATGGGTTTTGTTGGCTTTATCATGACTATTGCAACGTCTCCTGTCTTGAGCGTCTCGGGGTTCTTCTCCACTGTTGCCAGAGTCTTCGGATCCTTCTTTTCTAGCAGCTCCGTGAACGTGCATGCCAGCTGCGCAGTGTGTATGTGGAACACTGGCGTGTAGCCTTTAGCGATAACGTTCGGGTGGTGGAGTATCACGACCTGAGCCTTGAACTCGCTTGCGACTGTCGGCGGATTGCTTGCAGGTCCTACAACATCTCCGCGCTTGATGTCCTTCTTGTCAACGCCCTTGATGTTGAAGCCTATGTTGTCTCCAGGCACTGCCTGCTGCAATTGCTTGTGGTGCATCTCTATACTCTTGACGTCCGTCTTTATGCCGTTTGGCATGAATATGATATTGTCTCCAGGATGCATGACTCCGGTTTCGACCCTGCCCACTGGGACAGTTCCGAATCCTGATATGCTGAACACGTCCTGTATAGGCAGCCTCAGCGCCTTGTCTGTTGGTTTCGGCGGCACTGTCAGGTTGTCCAGGGCAGCAAGAAGCGTAGGCCCTGTGTACCATGGCATCTTTGCCGGCTTCTCCTTGACGTTAGAACCCTCGTAAGCAGAGTATGGTATGAATGGTATGTTATCTATCTTGAATCCGAACGTCTTCAAGAGGTCCTGCGTGCTCTTCTTCACTTCTTCGAACTTGCTTTGTTCGAAATTGACCACGTCCATCTTGTTGATACCAACTATCAATTGTCTTATACCGAGAACGCTTGCGAGTATCACGTGCTCCCTCGTCTGCGGCATGATGTTGTCCACTGCGCTTACCACCAAGACCGCTGCATCTGCCTGGCTGGTACCTGTAATCATGTTCTTTACGAAGTCCCTGTGGCCAGGTGCGTCTATGACCGTGAAGTAGTACTTTGGCGTCTGGAATTCCATGTGTGCGATGTCTATTGTTATTCCGCGCTCCCTCTCTTCCTTGAGCGTGTTGAGCACGAACGCGAACTCAGAAGTGGGCTTGTTGTACTGTGCTGTGATTTCCTTGTACCTTGCTATGTCCCTGTCTGATATTGATCCTGTGTCATACAGGACTCTTCCGACCGTGGTCGACTTTCCGTGGCTAACGTGCCCTATAAAGACCAGATTCAAGTGTGGTTTATTTCCTGTGTTTTCTACCATTTATTCACCAATTATATTAGCGTAATACCTATCAGTAAAGCGCATATACTGCCTTGCAGAAATAGCTGCAAACAGTAGATAGTATTATTGGTAGAAAGTATAAAAACCTATGCGTCTGCGGAACGCTTCCCTGTGGCTGATTCGGCGAAATAATTGCAAACAGGTTCTCTTACTTGGTGCCGTCCAGCACGCCCCAACGCTTTAGTGCTGCCGATGCTTCCGTGATGTCCTTCTGCGTGTTCACGGTTATCCACTCCTCCTTGCCCTGCAGCATGTGCGCGAGTATCTTGCCTTGCGGAGCCAGCTTCTTGAACGTGAGATCTTCGATGGAGCCTGCCTCAGGCAAGTAGTCGAGTATGTGCCTGTTGAATGCATAGATTCCGATGCTGACCGGTACATCTTCCAATATCTTGCCGTATTCGAAGTCGGCAACCTTGCCCTCGGTTATTTTCACTGTGGACAGCAGGCACTTGAACGGGGTAAGCGCCATCGTGACAACGGGCTTGTTCTGCATGTGCGACTTTTCCAGCCTGTTCAGGTCCATATTCGTGAGCTCGTCGCCGTTCATCGCGATGAAGTTCTCATCGCTTACGTGGTCTTTGATGGCGAGCCTGAACGCCTGCGCAGTCCCGCCCTGCAGGTCCTCGCTGTATTCGACCTCGAGGCCGAAGTTGTCGTTGCTCTTCATGAATTCGAATATCTTCTCCTTCTTGTACGCTACGCCGACAACAAGGTGCTTCACATTGTACGACTTCAGCCATTTGATGATCCAGTACAGCAAAGGCTTGCCCTCCACTTCAACGAGGCTTTTAGGCACCGACTGCGTCAACGGCATCAGTCTCAGCCCTTTTCCCCCGGCTATCACAACAGCAGTATCCATGGCATCAGCACTTACGATAAGCATCACAAGCTATAGAGTTCTATACATCGTAGAAAGATATTTAAGACATACTGTTTATAATCAGTGCGCATAACGAAGTGATATTATGAAAACCCCAAGAATACTGTTGGCGCAAGACGACGAGGACGACGAGTCCATAGACGAGGATGACGAGGACTCCGAGGATGCCGACGACGATGAAAGCGAAGAGTTCTAGTCCTTCTTTTCCTTTCAACAGACAGAAAGGCATAAAGAGTTTTAATCTGTAATATCTACTTTGTATTTCTTATCGGTGCTAAATGTGCCAGATGGAATAGAGCTTACTGTTGCCGGGGCGCTTGTTACAGACGACGGCAGAGGCATAGCCAGGATAGACTCCAAGGCGAGGAAGCTGCTTGGCGTCATATCCGGCGACGTTATAGAGATAAAAGGCAGGAGGAAGAGCACCGCTGCCGTGGTATGGCAGGCATACCAGCAGGATGAGGGGCTGGACTTCATACGCATTGACGGTTATCTTCGTCAGAACATCGGAATAGGCATAGGCGACAGGGTATTCGTCGCGAAGGCTGAAGTGAAGAATGCGGAACGCATCGTGCTTGCGCCTCCGCCAAACCAGCGCACCCCGATGTCGCCGGAATTCTCAGACTATGCCAAGAACAGGCTTGAGGACAAGCCGCTCATGAAGGGCGACGTCATGCCCATAGCAATGTTCGGCTATTCCTTCAACTTCATAGTCGTGCAGGTGCAGCCTCATGGTTGCGTGCGCGTCACCAAGGACACCGAGGTCGTTGTCAAGACAGAGCCAGTGTCGGATGTGATGGTCAAGATCGGTGATGTGCACTACGAGGACATAGGCGGCCTGAAGACAGAGATACAGCGCATAAGGGAGATGGTGGAGCTGCCAATGCGTTATCCTGAGCTGTTCGAGAGGCTCGGCATCGAGCCGCCTAAGGGCGTCCTGATCTACGGCCCGCCAGGAACTGGAAAGACCCTGCTTGCGAAAGCTGTAGCGAACGAGAGCGATTCACATTTCATACAGATATCAGGTCCAGAGCTTGTCAGCAAGTTCGTGGGCGAGAGCGAGGAGAAGCTGCGTGAGATATTCAACGAGGCGAAGGAGAAGGCGCCTACAGTAATCTTCATGGATGAGATAGACGCGATTGCGCCGAAGCGCGAAGAGGCCACAAACGAGGTCGAGCGCCGTATGGTCTCGCAGCTGCTGACCCTGATGGACGGAATCTCTGCCAGAGGCCAGGTCATAGTGATAGGTGCCACGAACCGCGAGAATTCCGTTGATCAGGCATTGAGGAGGCCTGGAAGGTTCGACAGGGAAATAGAGATAGGCGTTCCGGACAGGAACGCGAGGAAGGAGATACTTCAGATACACACAAGAAACACGCCGCTTGCGAAGGACGTGATCTTGGACGAGCTTGCGAACCAGACCCATGGATACACAGGAGCTGATCTTGCGGCGCTTGTGCGCGAGGCAGCAATGGCTACGCTGCGCAGCATACTGCCGAAAGTTCAGGACAAAAAGAGCGTGCCCAATGAGTTGCTTGTAAACTTGACAGTAAAGATGAATGATTTCCAGGAAGCGATTGCCTCTATAAGACCGAGCGCGCTCAGAGAGGTATTTGTTGAGCGGCCCAACGTCCATTGGAGCGATGTAGGCGGGCTCGAGGACGTCAAGAGGCAGTTGAAGGAAGCGTGCGAGCTTCCGATAAAGGACCCTGAGGTATTCACCAAGATAGGCATAACACCGGAGAAAGGTGTATTGATGGTCGGGCCTCCAGGGGTAGGAAAGACGATGCTTGCGAAGGCAATTGCCACGGAGAGGGAGGCGAACTTCATATCGATAAAAGGCCCAGAGATAGCCAGCAAGTGGATCGGTGAGACGACATCAAAGGTTCATGAAGTGTTTCGGAAGGCGCGCCAGGCTGCGCCGTGCATAATATTCATAGACGAGATAGACGCATTATCCCAAGCAAGGGCAGAGGACGAGCAGAATCACATATTCGAGGAGGCGCTTTATACGCTGTTGGTAGAAATGGATGGTCTGCAGGAGCTGAAGGGCGTCGTTGTGCTTGCTGCGACGAATAGGCCTCAGGACATGGATCCTGCATTGCTGCGTCCAGGAAGGTTCGACAAGATTATAGAAATACCGATGCCTGACCTGGAGACGCGGACCGCGATATTCAAAGTGCACACCCATCGCATGCCGCTGGACAAGGGCGTCACTTCCGAACTTCTTGCAGCTGCCACAGAGAACTACACAGGTGCGGAGATACAGAATGTTGTAAGGGAAGCAGGGATGAATGCGATACGCGAGAAACGTGAGACTGTAACCAAAAAAGACTTCGAGTTCGCGCTGGAAGAGGTGCATCCCGCGATACCGAAAGAGCTCACTGATAGGATAAAACGCTTCAAGGAAGAACCAGCTAACATGTATAGGTAATGAAATGATACTAGTGTATTCCGACGCAAAAACAGGGAAGAGCGCGCAGCTCACAATAGATCCGGCCAAGGTGCCAATGCTCCTGAACTACAAGGTCACTGATGTGATTGACGGTTCGGAACTGGGGCTTCCAGGCTACAAGCTCAGGATAACCGGTGGCACAGATACGAGCGGATTCCCTCTTAGGAAGAGCATACAGGGCAGCATAAAGACCAAGGTGCTTCGGCGCACTGGAGCTATCGCAAAGAAAAGGCGAACGAGCGTAAGGGGCAGCACAATCGCGAGCGACACAGCGCAGATAAACGCCGTCATCGTTGAATACGGCACGAAGCCCGTGAGCGAGCTGTTCCCTGAAAGCAAGACGCCGAAAGAGGAGAAGAAGTGACAGTTGACGCGATGAAAGAGCCAAGCGTAACAAAGCAGAGCGTGCTCAACATAGGCACACTGGGCCACATCGACCATGGCAAGACTTCTCTTACGAGGGCCATAACCGGAGTGTGGACAGACAGGCACAGCGAGAGCATCAAGCGCAACATGACGATAAAGCTGGGCTATGCCGACGCAATAATAAAGGTGTGCAGGAAGTGCAACGAGTACACCGTCGGCGACACGTGCGCGCAGTGCGGAGGCAAACCTGAACCGTTCAGGCGCATATCGATGCTAGACGCGCCGGGGCACGAGACGCTCATGGCCACTGCGATAGCCGGCTCAAGCGTTATCGATGCAATACTGTTCGTGATAGCCGCGAACGAGCAGTGCCCCATGCAGCAGACAAAGGAGCACCTGATGATAATAAACGTTCTCGGGATAAAGAACGTCATAATTGTGCAGACCAAGGTCGACATAGTCGGGAAAGAAGCGGCAATAGCGCATTACAAGCAGATAAAGGCGTTCGTGAATGGCTCGATAATAGAGAATGCGCCCATAATACCCCTTATGCCCAACCTCGGAATAAACCTTGACGTGCTGCTGGGCAAGATAGTTGACATTCCTGTGCCTGAGCGCGACACCACGTCGGATCCCTTGATGTTTGTTGTAAGGTCGTTCGACGTCAACAAGCCGGGCTCCGATGCGACAAAGCTCGTCGGCGGGGTCATCGGCGGCGCCATCATAAGGGGCACGATCAAGAGCGACGACAAGATAGAGATACGTCCTGGGTTCAAGAACGAGAAGCTGAAGAAGGACGTCTACGAGCCCATAATCACGGTGATAAGAAGGATCAGCAGCGGCACGGACCAGCTTGATGAAGCTACGCCGGGAGGGCTCATCGCGCTCTCAACAGAGATGGATCCGTCGTTCACAAAGGCGGACAGCCTTGTGGGCAACGCCGTCGGCCTTGTCGGCAAGCTGCCTCCTGTGATAAGCAGCCTCTCGATGAAGTACCACAAGCTGGCAAGGGACGACCTTCCAGAGCAGCGCATAGTGGAGAACGAGTCTCTCATACTTGGAGTTGCAACAGCAACGGCGCTCGGCTACGTCAAGAGCGCGAAGAAGGACACGCTGGAGATAGAGCTCAAAAGGCCCCTCAGCATCCCTAGCGGGATGAAGATTGCGGTGATGCGCAGCATATCGCACAGATGGCGCCTCACAGGTTATGGACAGATCGTATGATGCTTTCTCAGATAATGGACCGGCATCTTCTTGCTGTAAGCCCAAACACAAGCATAGGCAACGCGGTGAAGCTCATGAAAAGCTCTAACGTTGACATGCTCCTTGTCCTGCAGGACGGAATGCTTATGGGCATTGTCAACGAGGTCGCGCTTGCGGACGTTCACCTGACCGACGTTTCTACAGCGCCTGTAAGCGGGATCATGCAGGAGCCATGGTGCCTTGAGGAGAAGAGCAGCGTCGACGACGCAGTGAAGTATGTCATCGAACACAACCTTGGCAGGCTGCCCGTTGTCCTGTCAAAGAAAAGCATGCGGTGCACTGGCACTGTGAGTTCCACGGAATTGATACGCGCAAGGAAGCAGGAAGAGAAGAAATAGGGAAGCTGCAAAGCGCTACTTCCCAAGGACTATGCGTATGGCGCTGACCTTGAACTTTGTTCCGTCTTCGCCCGTGACCTCCTCTGAAGATGTCTGTATGCTCTTTTCCTTCAGATCGCGCATGAACCTGTTGACAACGATCTCCTTGACATCCACTGCCCTGGAAATGGCATTGCCCCTGGCTTTGATCATCACTTCAGGCATTCCCTTGTTGAACTGAGTCACAACTGCAAGTACGTAGTTCATCGTGGGCTTCTTCCCTATGTACACCACGTTCTCGGGCTTTGCCTCCATCTTGATTTCTTCACCCTCCATTCAATCACCATCTGTTGATCATTTCTGTGACTGTCCTTTTATATCCTTCCACAATGGCGCTCGCAGGGCTATTGCTTCAGCCTCTTGAGCATCCGGTCATACTCTTTAGTCCACTCTGGATGGGGCTCCCACCTTATATCCTGGCCGTCGCCCTTTTGCCTTGGAACTATGTGGAAATTGATGTGGAAGACGTCCTGCTGCGCCTCGGCGCCAGAGCTGTTGATAATCTGGATGTTCTTTATTCCCAACTTCTTCTCGTATATCTTTGCCAGCTTCTTTACCACAGAAATAATCTCTTTCAATTCCGTTGGAGGAATGTCAAAGATGTTGGTGTAGTGCTTCTTTGAGATCACTATTGTGTGGTACTTGTTTGCCGGGTTGATGTCCAGAAAAGCGCAGACCTTCCAGTTCTCGTACACTTTCCAGGATTTGGCCTCACCCTTTGCGATGCTACAGAAAATGCAGTTCTTCATGCCTATGCCATGTCATGCAGGATTTTTAAGATTGATGTTTTCTGCTTTACTCTAAGCCGATATCTCCCTTTATTTCCTTCAAGGCGTTTATTGAGAGTTCAAAAAGCTCGTTCAAGGTCAGTCCCGTCTTCTCTATTTCCTTTACAAGCTCCCTGTTGCACTTTGCTGCGAAGCTCTTGTCTTTGAATTTCTTTTCCAGTCCCTTGACTTCCATGTTGCTGATCTTCTTGCCCTTCATCAAGGCATAGGCATAGATTATTCCGGTCAACGTCTCTGCAGCAATAAGCGCGTGCTCTATCTTCTCGGTTCTTTGCTTGTCCTTCAATGCAGGAATCTCTTCGTGTGCATATCCATGAGACTGTACGATCTGGATGAACTTCTCATCAAATCCTTTCTGCCCCAGTATCTCTGCTGCCTTGATGCAATGACCCTTGATGTCGTCTCTTGTCGATGCCCAATCAACATCGTGCAGCAGGCCCAGCATTCCCCAATACTCTGAATCCTCTCCGAACCTTCTTGCCAGGGCTTTCATGATTGCTTCTGTTTCCAGATAATGATTCATGTCTGCCGGTTGCTGGTCCATGCCTTTGAGAAATTCTACGGCATCGTTTCTGGTCATCGGCATGTCAGGCATGGTGTCACTTCGTCGGCTTCTGCTTGCCGTTCCTGCGCTTGAACGCTGCGATGCTCCTCTTGAGGTTGTCGACTTCTCTTCTGACATCGACATTGATTCCTAGCTCTCTCAGCATGTGGAACGGGTACGCTATCGCGATCTCGCTCAGCAGCTTTATCTCAGGTTCTATTCCTGAGCGCGTTGCCAGCTGCATGTTCGCGCTTATCGAGTACAGCACCCTGAAGAGTATGCTGCGCGTGAGCTCCAGTACGTGCTCCTCTGGCACTGTGCCTCCCTGGATTATGTGCATCGCCTCCTCGTATTCCCACGACGCTTCGGAATCCCTGAAGGCTTTCCCGAAGCTGCGCATGAATTCCGGCGCTGCGGGGTAGAACACCTTGTAGAACATGCGCCCGAAAGAGTTCGCATATGAGCCGCGGAGCACGATTGCCGCTGCAACTATCCTGTCGTTCCACGAGTCCATCCTTTCCACGTAGTCGAAGACATCCATGAGCTCCTTTGGCGCTTCGCCTATCTTGTAGCCAAGGCCCTCTATGAGGTTCTTTACTGCTCTTGCATGCCTGTCGTCTGTTGCTGCTGTGTTGTAGAAATGCTCTGCGTATGCGTGGTTTGGCACTGCTGCTCTCTCAGACCACAGGCCGTACATCTTCGCCATGCGTTCCTCGCCGTAATAGAACAGGTTCAGGACGCGCAGTATGTATGCCATCCTGATGCGCAGGCCGTTCGGAAGGCGCACGTACTCCTTGGTGACCTCTCCCTTCTTGCGCTTCGTGTCGACAAAGCTCACTGCGAACTTCACCGCGCTTACCGGGTGGGTCAGCGCGTGCTTGAATATGTAGGGCCGCACCCATTCCGGCACGCCATACTTGTCAAGGGCCTTGCCTACGATATCCTTGGCCGAAGTCATTCCAACACTATTTTCTGATTACTTCTTTTTCTGCATTTTGCCTTTTCTTCTCAAGTATACAACTGCTGCCGCTGCGATCACTACGGCCGCAACTACCACATAGGCCAGTGTGGCTGTGCCTGAACTGCTATGCACCGTGACAAAGTAGTTGTTCGAGCCTGAGAACTGCTGGTTCACTGCGCCGTTAGGCTGCTTCCATCCTTCATACAGCGTTACCGGGTAGTTTCCTGGAATCCCGTGGGAGTCGACGCTGACCAGGAAGTCGACGTTGGTCGAGGCTCCTGCAGGCAGGTCGCTTACGTATGCAGTGCTTGCGATAGGCACTATTGGGTAGTTGGTTTCCAGGCTGAGTTGCACCTGCTTTGCGTCGCTGGTTCCTGTGTTTGTGAGCACAAACCTCACCGGAACGGCTGTTGCGCCTGGCATGATGCTGGAATTCTGTGATGTTATGCTGAACTGTGCTGCTGGTGCGACCGAGAGGTTCACCGTTTCCGTGCCGAGGAAGCGCTGGTTGAGTGTTGATGAATAATACACCACGCTTGCCAAGAGGCTGGCCTGGCCCCCGCTATTTGTAGAGACAAGAACGGGCTCTGTCACGCTGGAACCCTGCGTCAGGTTTGATATGAAAAAGTTCGTCACCGAGCTCAGAAGGCTCAGGCTGCCCTGCCCTGCCAGTGATACGCTAACGTTCCTTGCTGTGCCATAGCCTGTGTTCTCCACTGCAAGTTCCACTGTCTGGTTGTACCCTGAATAGAGCGCCGAAGGCTGTGCGCTCACGGCCACCACCTTTATCGAGGGCCTGTTCTGAACGTAGAAGCTGACGGGCATGGATGAGGTTCCTAAGTCTATTCCTGCTGAGCCATAGGCATAGTACGTTGCAACGAATGTGATGGTGTAAACTCCGCTAGGTGTTGTAGCTGGTATCGCGATCGTATATGTGGTGTAGTTGCTGTTCGCGCCGGCGCTTATCACACCAAGGATGTTGCTTTTCAGCGGAGAGACGTTGAGCAGCGGATAGCTGCCTTCCGGCTGCAGGTTGGTGTTGTAGACCCAGTAGTCATACGCGTTGTACATCTGGAACCTTATCACCACGTTTCCGCCTGCGACGACAGGGTTTGGCGACACTGACACGTTCGCAAAACTGAGCGCGTTATTCAATGCTGCCTGTGCGCTAGCAGAGCCGCTAAGTATGATCGCAGCGGCAAAGACCATGAAGACTGTTCTTGTTCTCATATTTACACCAATAGTATAATCGCAAATCATCATGCTAGCTGGTTGCTGGTATTCCTGAAGAGTATGAATGCAAGTGCAGTCATTATCGCAGTGAACGTTAGAAGTATCGCTGAGACTGACACAAGCGTGGCCGTTGGCAGGTATCCCTTTATCATCACGTCCCTTACTGCGTTCACCGCATAAGTCAACGGGTTTACCTCTACGATCGGCAGCAGGAATGCTGGCAGCAGCGTTGTAGGCACAAAGGCGCCACCAAGGAACGAGAGGGGCATGATTATTGTCTGGCCAACAAGCGCGTATGTCTGGAGCTGCTTGGCCCTTGCTGCAAGCGCTATCGCCATGGCGCTGAATCCGAATCCGACGAGGAAGATTATCCAGATCAGCTCGAAGAAGCCGATGACGCCTGCTGCTATTGTTGCGCCGTACATCAGGCCTATGATCAGCCCTACAAAAGCCGAGAAGAATGATTGGAACGTGCCGTAGAATATCTTGCTTAGCAGTATCGCAAACTTATTTATTGGAGTTGTCAGGAATGCCTTGAGGTTTCCTAACTCTCTGTCGCTCAGCATGGTGAATCCTGCGGTAAACACTGCGCCGAATGAGACCACCATCACAAGCAGGCCTCCGACAACGAAGCTGATGTAGTTGCTGCCTGCGCCGTAGGCGTAATTGGTGATCACAGATACAAGGCCGCGGCTCTGCCCTCCGAGGCTGCTCGTCGCAGCCCTTGCGCCAAGCTGTGATGTCGCTGCGCTGATGGTTGCGCTTGCTATGGCTGTTGATTGGGGCTGCGAGTTGTCAAGGTAGACGTAGATGGTGCCCTCCGTTCCGCTCGACTGTGTGAATCCGTTAGGAATCACGACCACCGCCGCGACAGTGCCTTTTGAGAGGAGTGCCATCGCCTGCTGCTGCGTCGTAGCGCTTACCACCTCGACGTTGTTCCCTGACTGAAGCAGGTTTATGAATCTGAGTGCACCGAGCCCATTGTCATAGTTGACCACTGCTATCGGCACATTCTTTGGAGAGCTGCCGAAGCTGCCGAGCACCAGTATGAAGATCAGCGGAAACATCAGGGACCTGGCGATGTTCATTGTTATGTTCTTCTTGAATATCAGCATCTCCCTGAGAAAGAGCGTGTAGGTGTCTCCAAGCAGCCCCATTCTATCTACCTCTCCTCATCATCATGCCCCTCCCTCCCTGATAATCGCCGGTCGTGTCCCTCACCTCTGAACCGGTCAGTTTGAGGAAGACGTCGTCTATGGTTGGTTCGTGCATGCTTATGTTGTGTATGGTGATTTTGCTCGCCGAGATCGCCTTGACCAGCGCCTCTATTTTCTCGGTACCTTTGCTTCCGCCGGAAGCTACAACTTTGTTCGTGAGGATTTTCGGTTCGAGCCCCGCTTTTTTGAAAACAGCCGCGACCTTCTGCAGGTCTTCCTTGTCTGCCGATACCTCTATCACGCTGCCTGTGCCTATCTTCTGCCTCAGCTCGGTCGGGGTTCCGAGCGCTATCATCTTGCCGTGGTCTATTATGCCTATCCTGTTGCAAAGCTGGTCTGCCTCTTCGAGGTACTGCGTCGTTAGCAGTATGGTCACGTTTTGATTCTTGTTTATCTCCCTTAGCACGTCCCAGATCTTCGACCTGTTCTGGATGTCAAGGCCCGTTGTCGGCTCATCAAGCAGCAGTATCTTAGGCGCGTGCATCAATGACTTCGCAGTCTCGAGCCTTCTCTTCATGCCTCCTGAGTATGTGCCCGCGTACGCGTCCTTAAAAGCGGTAAGGTCCGCAAGCTTCAGCGCAAAGTCTATTCCCTTCTGCAACTCTGAAGTTGGGATATGGTAGAGCCTGCCGAAGATCATCAGGTTCTGCTCTCCGGTCAGCTCCGGCTCGACCACCGTTTCCTGCGTGACTATTCCTATCTCATTCCTGGCCTTTTCCGGCTCTTTCTGCATGTCTGTGCCGTTTACAATGATCTTGCCGGATGTCGGCGCAAGCAGGCCAAGTATCATGTTTATGGTGGTGCTTTTGCCTGCGCCGTTAGGTCCGAGAAGTCCAAAGATCTCCCCTTTTTTAATATTGATGTTGATGTCGCTGACTGCTGTGAAGTCTCCGAATTTCTTGACAAGGCTTTTTATCTCTATGATATTCTCCAAGCAGGCTACCTCATTATTTCTATCAGATTTCTCATCGAGCTTTTTAGGACCTTCTTCGTCTGCATTAGAACTCTCCTTCCGCTCATGGTTATGGAATAGTACTTCTTGAGGCGTCCTCCTTCGATGCGTGCTTTCATCCTGATGTATCCTGACTTCTCAAGCGCCTTCACCGTGTTGTACACGTCGTTCTTGACATTCATGCCGTGGTGCCTGAGGTGCTTGAAGAAGCCGCCTCTCTTGTCCAACTCCTTGAGGAGTGCGTAAGAATAAACCTCTCCCTGCCCTATGCGCTTGAGCAGTACTAACTTCAGCGCGAGGCTCTGAACTCCCCTGTTGAAGAATGCACCCCCGAAATTGTCCTTAGCGTCCATAAAACCGAGTAGTTTTAATCTAAACTATATTACTTTCAAACTAAAACTATTTAAATGTGCGCCTTACGGCGCACTGAAGAAAAAAGAGGCAGCGGCCTATCTCTCAGTGGTGTACACCGAGATGTTCGGAGGCATCCTGAAGACCTGCCCCTGCCTGTTCGCGTACACCGATTTGATTCCGCGTCCGCTCGCAAGCTCCAGGAGGCGCTGCGTTATGACTCCGTCGAACACTATGGTGGCGGCGTTGCTCGCGTCCTGTATGCTCTGCAGCAGATCCCTGACTGGTATCTCTGCGATCATTGTGCCTTTGGAATCGTACAGCCTGCCGCGCAGCGTGTTGTGCAGCTCTCCCAACGCGGTGATGAACTGCGGCTTGTTGCTGTCCTCTGGGACGGGCGCCTGCTGGCTTGGCTGAGCGCCTCCGATTGTCGGTATGCTTTCAACTCCCCTTGATGCTGCGGAAGCACGCTCCCTCGTGTCCTTCATGTTCATCTGCGGTTCCTGGCGCTCCGGGCGCTGGAACTGCGGTCTTGCAGCTTCCTGGCGTGAGAACGGGGACTTTGACTGTTCCTGCGAGAACGGCGTTTTGTTCAGCAGCCTGTTTGATATCGCCGTGGGGCTCTGCGCCATGTCTGCCACGTCGCTGGTGCTATTGCTGCCAGTGCTTGCGGCCTCGGGATACCTCTGGCTTGGGCTTGCGCTCGCAGCCTCCGTATATCTTTGGCTTGGGCTCGGGCCTGCGGGCTCGGAATACCTCGGGCTCGCCTGGTTCTGCTGCGGCGGCCTCTGATGCATCGAATGGTGCTCCTCTGCCTCGCTCTGCTTTACCCTTGCGAAATACTGGTCGACCGGCATCCTGGCGCGCAGCGCCTTTATTATGTCCTTCCTTGTGAGCTCTTCCACTTCCTTGCCGCTTGGCGCCTTCGAGATGAAGTCCACGTCCGCAACGCTCATCAGGTTCTTTGCGATGATGTCTCCGCCGCGGTCGCCGTCGATGAACAGCGTCGTCTCCTTTGAGTTGATGAGATCGATTATCGTCTTCGGTATGGTGCCTGAGGCTCCGCCGACTGCGATGCAGTTCTCTATGTCATTCCTGAGCAGGTTCACAACATCTGCGCGGCCTTCGACCAGGATTATCTCGTTGCTGTTGGCTATCTCTGGTCCTGCAGGCAGGTTCTCTGGGCCGAAGGTCGTTATTATGCTTGACTTGACCTCCGTCTCAACGAGCTCGCTGATCTCCTTGCTGTCAGGTATCTCTGTTGTGAGCAGCGTCTTGAGCAGCTCCTTTGCACGGGTCACGATGCGCTTTCTCCTGTCGCTTCGCGTGTCCGCAACCTTGTCAATCTTGAAGTTAGTCTCGAAAGGGCCTACTCTGTCAACCGATTCTATCGCCGCGGCGAGTATGCAGGTCTCGACCCTGCCGAGCGAAGACGGAAGGAACAGCTTGCCATTCGTCTTGCCGCTGACATTAGAGGTCTCTATCTCTATCCTGCCTATCTTGCCGTTCTTCTGCAGCTCGCGCAGGTCCAGGTCTCCTCCAAGGAGGCCTTCTGTCTGGCCGAATACGGCTCCTATTATGTCTGGCCTTTCGACTATGCCATCGACTTCGAACCGCGTTTCAACCATGTATTTTACAACGTCTATGTATGTTTTCGCCATGCTATCACTTTTGTGTAATAGCCACAAAGGAGCAGAGACTTGCTTACGCTACTCGAGTACGCCCTGGATCAGGGCCGAACACAATGCTTAGGTATAAGTAGTGCATATGCAAACCTTCAAGCTGATCATGACTATTATTAAGTAAACTGCGCAACAAACAATTATAAAGCTAACGTACAGGTAAAGCTAACACGGATTTGCGCGGCAGTTGCGCGCGCCGGATGGTGCTTGTTTGAACTACATAGTTGCCCTGCCGCTTGATGTGAAGCTTGCCGAGTTCCTGGGCAAGGGAGGCTCTGAGAACAGCATAACCTACTACAACCGGAAGACCGTGGATGACGTGATGTCCTTCCTTGCGCCCACGTCCATAGAGGAGAAGTTCTATGCTGTGGCCGAGGTGCTGACCGTTGCAGGCCAGGTCGTGATGAGCACCGCAAACGTTGACCGCATATTCGGGGAGCTCCTTGTCGCGTGCTCCCTGCTTGGAAAGCATGTCATATTCACCAAGGACAACAGCATAGATGCGTTCCTGTCAAGCGTGAAGCTTGCAGATTTCGAGCTATCTGAGAAAGGGGAGCTGCTGCTGAAGATAGCCGCGAAAAAGCCTAGTGCGCCTGAGCGGGCAACGAGGGTCGACATCGACAAGGCATTCAACGTGAAGGGGATTGGCATGGTGGCGCTCGGGATAGTCACAAAAGGCGCTGTGAGAGTGCATGACGAGCTGTACCACGGAGCTGCAAAGGTGACTGTGAGGTCCATCCAGAGCCAGGATGTTGACATACAGGAGGCAGGCATTGGAACGCGCGTTGGTCTTGCCTTGAAGGGCATAGGGGCCGATGAGATAGACAAGGGCGACCTGCTCACAAATGAGCCGAACCAGAAGGTCGGCAAGTTATCTGCAAGCCTGGAGATTAGCAAGCTAAGCAAAGAGGAGATGCTTGTGGGAAAGAGCTACACGCTCGTGTCCAATTTCTCTGTCTCAAGGGCCACGGTGGAATCTGTCTCTGCAGGCGCATGCGGCTTCAAGCTGGAGAAGGCACTGGCGCTGCAGGCCGGTGACGAGTTCCTGCTCATCAGAGAACAGGTACCCAGGATCTTCGCGAAGGGCAGAGTGGCGCCGTAAGGAACACGCAGTGAAGCAGAAAGGTCCAAGTCCTTCTCAGGGTCATGGGTCAGCAGTAATGGCTTCCCGCTATAAACCGTCATATACTTTCTTTCTGTGTCCGACTCTGATCACCAGCACTGCTTTTTTCTCGAAGTCCACGCTGATAATTAGGCGGTAATCGCCTACGCGCAGGCTGAAAAGCGGAACACCTTCCAGTCTCTTTAGGTACGGCAGCGGATCCTCCTTTGCGGATTCAAGTTTCTTAACAATTCTGCCTGCTACTGCCTTGTCAAGCTTTAACAGTGTTCGCTTTGCATCTTCGGAGAGAAGAACATGGTAGCTCATTTAATCCCGAGATCCTTCTTGACACTCTCTAGCGTGTGCACCCTGCCTGCTTGTATGTCTGCAAGCCCTCTCTTGATGCCTTCTATATCCTCCTCAGACAGCGGTTCGTCATCCATCGCCGTCTTGGTCAGCCTTTCTATTACAGAATCCATAGGCTCCCTATTGTAGAGCTTCAACTCATCAAGCCTTCTCCTGGTGTTTCTGCTTATCTGTATTGTGGTCTGTTCAACAATAGCCATAGTCTACTATATGTTACTATAGATATTTATAGCTTTCGTTGCTGGTTTTAGCGGAATATGCACAAGTGGAAGTTTCTGGCAGCGGGGCTTTTTGCCTCCAGTAACGGTCTCTCCCGCGCCGAACTTATATAAGGGCTTTTATCTTTTTGGGAGATGGGATAAAAGACAAAAATTTATCCCCCATTTATAAACCCATTTTGCACCTCCTGACGTCGGAGCATTCATTCATATTATGTATTAACTATGAAAATCGGTAGAAATCTGTTAAGGGTTTAAATGATATTCGCCGAGACCTCTCAGGGCTTTCCTTGACGTGACACGACGAAGAAAGGTAGTTCGTATCCCTCAAATTGCTCTTGTTCTGTAATCTGCCGTTTTCCGTGATATAAATCTATGGCAGGAGATTAATAATCTTGATTCCCCACCAGACCAGAAGCACTACGTTTGCTACCGCGCCGATGCCGCAAACGGTCACATCCCTTTTCGAAAAGACGTCGAGATTGTCTGTTGCCTTGCTGACGGCGATGTACCCCATAATAGTTCCCAACCCCCAGCATATAGGTGGGAAAAAGAACAATCCAATGATGGCAAGCATCCATGCGAAAGACGACATTCCAAGCACGCTGTTCTTCATAGCCGAAGCTGATTTCTGTGGTGCCTTGCTTGCTGCAGGGACCGTAGCGGCCTGCGGCTTGCTGCCGAACACCTTGTCAGCGTCGGGTTTGCAATAAAGCTTGCCGCCAATCTCCACAGCACACTTGCTGCATACTCCTTTTCCACATTCCGAGCATACGCCCACAGCCCCTGCCTTAGGATGATTGTAGCAATTCATAATACTCCTGCTCTCATCTGTCAAGCTCTCACTTAGTACGATAACGGGGTATTTAAGGTATAATAACCTTTTGTGATTGGTCTAAAACGTGCGTTTATTTGCGTTCTGCTGCACAATTTCATTGAAGCTCGGCAATTATCTCAAGGAGCACCCCCTTAGCTCTAGAGCGAGCCTTATTACCTGAGGTAATCAAACATTTTTCTTTCCTTTTGCCTGCTTCTTCGGGATGAACTTCAAGGATATCGAGTTTACGCAGTGCCTTGCGTTCGTGGCTGTGAAACGTTCCCCCTCAAAGACGTGGCCAAGGTGTGCTCCGCACCTGGCGCACTGAATCTCTGTCCTTATTCCGTCAACGTCGGGGATCCTCTTGACCGCGCCCTTTATCTCCTTGTCAAAGCTGGGCCATCCGCATCTGGCATCAAACTTGTCTTCGGAACGGTACAGTGGTGTGCCGCACCTCCTGCACACATAGGTGCCAGGCTCGAACACTTTGTCATACTCGCCTGTGAACGGCGCTTCAGTTCCCTTGTGCACAATCACCATCTCCTCCTCAGGGGTTAGTTTGTTGAGTTTCATATGATCTCCCATGGCGGACATGCCAACAACAATGAATGATGACTGGAAGGATTAAAAGCGTGCCGTAAGAAGCTATCATCAGACGATTGCATGGACTACAAATTGGTATGCACAAAATGCGGCCAAGAGCAGGGCGACACCAGATTCAGGTGCAAAAAATGCGGCGCGATACTCGAGGTCGAATACAAATATGCCAAGCTGAGCCCGCGCAGCGTCTTCAAGAAAAACAAGAAGGGCCTTGCGAGATACATCAATCTCTTCCCTATAAAGAAGCTCGCGACGCTCGGAGAGGGCGGCACTTCGCTGCGCAGGATACTGCCCAAGTCCATACCTGATGTCGACATACTGCTAAAGCTGGAAATGGAAAATCCGACGAAGACCTTCAAGGACCGGGGCTCCGCCGTGGAAATCTCGAGGGCGCTTGAACTGCATGCTAAAACAGTGTGCTGCGCTTCCACAGGCAACATGGGGCTGTCAGTGGCGCATTATGCGAAACGTTTCGGCATACGTGCTGTGATCTTCATAAGCAAGAGCGCAAGCAAGGCGAAGATAGCGAAGATAAGGGCGCAGGGCGCGAGGATAGCGTACGTGAACGGAGATTTCAACAGTGCGCAGAAGGGTGCCGAGATGTTTGCAGGTAAGGGGCTCGCATTCATGTGCGGAGATTATCACTTCAGAAAGGAAGGGCAGAAGTCCGTAATATACGAGATTGCAGAGCAGACGAAGGGCAGGATGCCCGATTATCTGTTCGTGCCTATCGGGGCGGGTACCAACTTCGCCGGGATCTATAAGGGGCTTCTGGAGCTGAAGAGGTACAAGGTGATACGCAAGATTCCGCGCATGGTCGCGGTACAGTCTGAGATGTGCGCGCCGCTTGTGAACGCGTACAGGAACAACAAGAGGATCGAACATGTGACGCCGAGAACTGCTGCTGATGCGATAGCCGTGGGGTATCCCTCTTTCGGTTTTGAGGTGTTGGAAGCAATAAAGGGTACGAAAGGCTCCGCGGTGGGTGTATCAGACGACGCGCTTAAAGACGCTGTCAGGATGCTAGAAGAATATGGTGTTTGTTCAGAACTTGGCGGCGGCACCGGCTTTGCCGGTTTCCTGCGGATGTACAACGAGGACGAAAAGGCATTCAAAGGAAAGAAAGTGGCCATCATCATAACAGGAAATAACGAAGGGCGCTTCACCTGACGCCCTTCCCCTGCTGATGCCGTACTGGTATAGTGCAGCCTGCTCTGTCTATAGATTACTCTGTCGGCGTGCCGTCGAACTCTTCCTCGCTCGCAATCGCCTCTTCTTTTGTGCGATGGATAGTGCCGTCCTTGTGATGCGGCGGTGAGTAGAGCGTGTACAACCTTAGATCCTTGGTTGGTGAGGTGTTGACCACATTGTGCTCTGTTCCTGCAGGCACCACTATCCCATCACCATCCTTTACTGCGTGCTCTATTCCGCTGATGACCACCTTGCCCTCTCCGGCATCTATCCTGAAGAATTGATCGTTGTCTTCGTGCACTTCCATGCCTATGTCGTCTTTAGGCTTGATGCTCATCAGCACAAGCTGGCAGTGTGCTCCAGTGTAAAGAACGCGACGGAACAGGCTGTTCTTCTTTGTTTCGTCTTCGAGATGCGCTACATATCCTTTTTTCATAGAATCTCCTAGAATGGCTTATCAGCATCAGAATAAAAAGGTATTTCACTATACTCAATAAGAAGATTTAAACATCTCTAGGTGTCATCATGGCAAAGCGCGTGTTTATCATTCATTGCTGGCAGTGCAATCCCAATTCCAACTGGTTCCCCTGGCTTAAGGCGGAGCTCACGAAGAGGGGATTCGAAGTCTTCGTCCCGGCCCTGCCCGATTCCTCCAGGCCCATAGCCAGCGAATGGATAAACTGCATGAATGAGACAATCGGCACTCCGACCAAGTCAGACTACCTGATAGGCCATAGCCTCGGGGTCATAGCAATCCTCAGGTATCTCGAGCAGCTAAAGCCGAAGCAGGAGATAGGCGGCGCGGTGCTCGTTGCGGGCTTCTCTTACGGTCTAGGCATAAAGGAGCATCACAGCTTCTTTGACACTCCTGTCAATTGGGCGGCCATAAGGGCGCACTGCGGCAAGTTCACGGCTATCCATTCTGACAACGATCAGTATGTAAAATTGGCTCACGGGGACATTTTCAAGGAGAAACTAGGGGCAAAGCTCACAATCGAGCACAACATGGGGCACTTCCTGATGACCCAATTGCCTGAAGCTCTCGATGCGATCATGGAGATATCTGCCTGAGCAAGCTGCTCTTATTTTCCTGCCTTCAAGGCCCCTCCCGTGCACCATCATGCTTTGCGTATCGAAAGTATCTTGATGCTGAAGACAAGGGTCTTGCCTGCAAGCGGTGGATTGAAGTCAACAGTTGCCGTATTCGCATCAACTGCAGTTACAAGGCCTTGCTCCTCTTGTGTGCCTGCTCTTCTGGTGAGTACCATACCAACCTGCACTGTCTTGTTCCCTAACACGTTGGCGGGCACCTGTATGATCAATGAGGAGTTCACCTCACCGTAAGCCTCGCTCGGAGGAACTGTTATCGTCTTGTTCTGGTTCAGGCTCATTCCGATAACTCCTTGGTCGACTCCCGGGATTATCTGGTTGGAACCAACCATGAACTGTAGCTGCTGCCCTCCAACGTTTGTGCCGAACATCGTGCCGTTCGTAAATCTTCCTGTGTAACTTACGTTGATCACATCGCCTGCTGCCACGACATTGGGCGTCATATTTCCGATCGTAAGGTAAATCACACCCAACAGCACTATGGCTGCAACAGCGGCCAGAGCGTACTTCGTGTTTATCTTGGATTTCTTAGTTTCTTTGCGTTCCTCCTTGTTTTCCATTAAATCACAGCGTTTACTATATTCTAGGTTATACCTTAGGGAAACCAAGCTATTTAAAGTTTCCAGCAGTCCGTCATTTGGGCGTTAGTACAAGAAGTTCACGTGCTACGATCTGGTCTGGGCGGCGATACACAAGCTGATCGACCTTGGTGTGCAAAAATCCAACCCTATTATATCCCAGATCATCCAGGTGGTCAACGACTGGCAGGTGGATGAGCCCTTGCGGAGAGCTCCAGGTGGGGACGGCAATGCAGCAGCGCGACTCTGGTCCAAGTTGAGGGCGCAGGTTGGTAAGGAACTTCGTTACAAGGGCGTTGCATTCGTCTACGGTCGTTTTCAGCGATTCTCTGCTGGGCTGATACGAGAGCGGGCGGCCCAGGTACGTCTCGCTGACTACGCAATCAACACGGTCGTGCCACTTGTGCGTAGTGGCATCTGCGCAAGTCAGCTTTATGTCTATGTCAAGGCCGTACTCCTTTGACAGCCAGTCCAGATTGCTTTTCGTGTACTCGATCATTTTCGGGTCGATGTCGCTGCCTTCGATTTTGGCGTGTTTCAGGGCGGCTTCCATCAGCACAACTCCTGTTCCGCAGAAAGGGTCCAGCACTGTGCGATCAGCGGTGACCTTGGCCAGGTTAAGCATTATCTGTGCAAGTTTGGGCGGCAGCATGCCGACTACCGTATCGCGTTTTGGCCTGCTGAAATCACGCTTCGAATAGCGGTCTATGTCTTGGACGGAAAGCGTCCTGGCGATGTAAGTCTCTTCGGGACCTGCAATCAGAAGGAATTCGGATCCTAATCTGTCGGTCAGCCCGTTGTGTATGACCGAGGCGCTATTGAGCGCCAAGTCCTTGCTTAAGCTCACATGAACTGAATAGCCTGTTGCCTTGAGCTTTTTCTTGATGGCAAAGGACAGTTCCGATAACTGTTCAGGGCGTACAAACAGGCCATAGACGCTCAAGCCCAACTCCAGTTTGCGGTCGGTGCCTTCTGCAATTCCGATCATGTAACGAACAATTTTGTCGCGAGATACGGAAAATACTCTGCCCCATCTCAATGAACGCACAGTCGTGATGATCTCTGCAATTTTTATGACTCCGCCAAGTTCCTGCTGGAGCAGCTTTGTTGGCTCGCATTTTACGATTGCATAATCGCTGCCAACCGATTGAATATATTCTGAACCCGCCGTTGCTTCCAGTTCAGCGACGCTAAGGCCTGGCTGGCGTCCGAGTATACATATCAGCATGACATCACATCATCTTGCATTGCGTCTTGGTGCTGCGCACTTGCAGTTTTTTGAACGACTAATATGCTTTCTTTACATGCTTATTATTTGTAGTGCTGGCTGTGTAGACTAATAGCTGGATAACTTACAGGCTACAGCACAAGCAATAATCTATCCTCATGAAGTGAATACCAGCAAAGTTTATCGTCTTAAAAACTTTCTGTACTCCTCTGTTGGTTCAAAATACCTGCCCATCATGTATTCATATAATGTTGCCGTACTTAAGGCGCTAAGTACTTGGTGGTTTTGTAGTATGCTCATCACTTCAACAGGTTTCAGTGCGATGATTTTCATAGGACGCTCTTCGGCTTCTGTTGTTGTTTTGCCCAGATATGTCAGTTCTTCTGCAGAGAAGGTGGTATCGTACCAAGCAAGCCTTCCCGGGAAATTACATATCGCAGGAGATATGATTGTGAGTTTGCCTGCTTCAAAGCCAGTCTCCTCTCTAAGCTCCCTCTTTGCAGTATCCTCAGAAGTTTCCCCTGGTTTTCCATAGCCTCCTATCAGTTCATAAGTCCAACTTCCGACCGATACTTGCGGTTTATATGTAAGTACATACTGCTCTTCACCATCAGTTCTCAATATAGGAAGCACATTGATGCCGCCATTAGGGGCAGTAAGTCGAGTCCACTCGATTGGCTCTTGCTCTACAATTCCTTCTACCTTTTCAATATTCAATCGTCCTACCTTCTCATTCTCCTTGACCGTGACTTGAATCGAAAGTAATCCATCTTTCATTGTTTTCTCGTATATTTCCTTTCCTAAGTCTCTCATCTTTGTGACTTCAGTTTGAACAGACACGTGTCTAGGCATGATACCACGAATATGTTATTGGTTTTCCAAATACTTATACTTTTTCTTTTATTGCAGTTTGTTTGCGGAATTTTGTGGTTTTGTAACCCGTCGGATGGTGCAAAAGTGTGCAAGGACGTAGGTACTCCGAACATACTTCCCCTAGTAAATACTAATCTCACTTGCCATCTTATTTTGACTGGTTGAAGTGCCCCTTTCTTTAAGCCTTTGTCTCTTGTGTCTCATTGCGTTGTTCGGTCTTTGTTCTGTTGCTCATTATGTAATAAATCAGATATGATTCAACAGCAACGTTGCCGGCCGCAAACAGAATGGCAGAACTCTCTTTGATTGATATGATATACAGCATCAGCAGAATGATAAGTATCCAGACGAAAGTAAAATTTCTAATCAGGGATGTTGGGCTCCCCTCCCTGGCTTTCCTGCTTTTAACATAGAGGTATATGGTCACTCCCACGATGAATATTATGCTCCAAGTTATCGTTATTATGTACCAGCCAAACAGATCATTATACGCAGTAGCCATGATATCACTCTATGCCTCACATATTCTTACATATCTTATAGAAGAACACCTTTCCTGCATCAACAAGCAAGAGGTAGGTTGCGACCATAAGTATCAGCAGTCCCCAATATGCCATTGGAAGCGGAACGAAGCCAAGGAAGCTACCAAATGGCGTGAACGGAAGAACAGTTCCAAAGGCGATCAGCGACAATGTTAGGAGTGCTACCCACTTGCCTGGTTTGCTTGATATGAACGGCACTTTCCTTGTCCTTATCACGAATATTATCAATACCTCTGTCCAGAATGACTCCACGAACCACCCGCTCTGGAAAATGCTTGCCGCAACTTTTACTTGCTGTGGGTTTGCCAGATTGAGATGCATCGGAGCTATGAATATGAAAAGCATTATTCCAAACGTCAGGAAGTCATAGAGCGAGCTGAACGGGCCAAAGAATAGTGTGTACTTCCTTACGAAGTTTATATTCCACTTCTTTGGAGTTTTCACAAACTCTTGATCGATATTGTCTGTGGGCAGCGTCATGTTTGACATATCATAAAGCAGATTCATGAAGATTATCTGCATCGGAAGCATCGGCAGGAACGGAAGGAAGAGCGAGGCTGCAGCAGCGCTGAACATGTTGCCGAAATTAGAGCTCGTCCCCATGAGTATGTATTTTTGGGTATTCTCGAAGATCCTTCTACCTTCCTGTATACCGTTCGCAATAACCAGCAAATTCTTTTCCAGCAATACGATATCTGCAGCATCTTTTGAAACATCAACAGCCGTGTCAACAGAAATGCCGACGTCGGCTTCGTACAAGGCGGGTGCATCATTCACGCCGTCCCCCATGAATCCAACGACATGCTTGTTCTCTCTCAGCGCTTTTATAACGTCAAGTTTCTGCTGCGGTGTTACTCTTGCGAATATTGTGGTCTCCTCCACCACTTCCTTCAGCTGCACCCAGCTCATATTCACAAGTTCAGGTCCACAAACAACTTTTTTTGCAGGTATTTTCAAATCCTCGCAAATTTTCTTTGCAACAAGCTCGTTGTCTCCGGTCAATATCTTTACATTCACTCCCATCTTATTCAGCACAACGATGGCGTCGTGTGCATCGCTCTTTGGAGGATCTGTGAATATGAGAAGTCCTACGAATGTGAGGCCTGCTTCATCCTTTACGCCGTGATTCGTGCTCTCCGTGGTTTCTTTGCATGCGACTGCCAGCACTCTGTAGCCGGCCTCAGAAAGCTCTGTGAGTTTCGAGTTGATGGGCTTAATGCTATGTTCTATCTTTTCCCTTTTTCCGCTGATTTCGGCATACTGGCATCTTGGGAGCACCGATTCTGGAGCCCCTTTTGTAATGAACGTAAGTTCCTCTCCTTTCCTAACTGCAACAGACATCATCCTTCTCTGATAATCGAACGGGACTTCGTCTATCTTCTTGTACGGTTTCAAGTCGTCTTTCAGATTATTCTCTGAAGTGTATTTCCATATGGCCGCATCCATGGCGTTCCCCTTCGCGCTATCTTCGCTAGATGCAGAATTGCATAAGGCAGAGTAGCTCACTATCTTGACGTCTTTAGCATCATCCAGCATCCAGTAATCCTTCATGCTTATGTTGCCTGCAGTGAGCGTGCCCGTCTTATCTGTGCAGAGGACATCTATGTTTCCAAAGTCCTCGATTGAAACAAGTCTTTTTACTATGACCTTCTCTTCTGCCATCCTGCTGGCGCCGTGCGACAGGCTTATTGTTACAATTGCAGGCATGAGCTCAGGCACAAGTCCGACCGCAACCGCAAGCGAGAAAAGCAGAGAATCGACAAGCGGATGCCCTACAAAGGCATTCAGAGCAAATATGCCGATAACAAGTGCGATTGCTAGAGTCATGAGCATGGAGCCGTACTCTCTTACGCCCTTCTGAAACTCTGTCTCCGGGTGCGGCCTCGCAAGGCTTCCTGCTATGGCGCCGAATTCAGTATTCTTTCCGGTTCCAACTACTATGCCTCTTCCGCTCCCGTGTTCGATGTTTGTTCCCATGAAGAGATAGTTGCTAAGACTTTGCGGATTCGGATTCTTCAGATCCAGTCTTCCTGTGTTTTTATCAACAGGAAATGACTCCCCTGTGAGATTCGCCTCGTTAACTTGCAGCTCCTTAGAATAGATCAACCTCATGTCTGCAGGCACAATGCTTCCAACATAGACCGAGACAATGTCTCCGGGCACAAGCATATCCGCGTTTACATCGAATTCTTTTCCGTCCCTGATCACAACGGCTTTGAGTGAAACCTTGCTCTGCAGGCTCTCCACGGTCTTCTCTGCCTTGTACTCATTGTAGAAGCCTAGCAAGACGCTAAGTGATATCATTATTAATATCAAGATGGCCTGATCCATCTGGCCGAAGTAACCAGAAACTACTGCGCATATGATTAGTATGATAAATATCGAATTGTTAAACTGCCTGACCAAGACTGCTATTCTGCTTAGCGCCTTGCCTGGGAGCCTGTTATAGCCATAAACCTTCAGTCTTCTTTTTGCCTCTTCTTCAGATAAGCCATCTTCCTTGCCTTCAAGATTAGCGTAAAGGTCCTCGTTGTTCATGGACCAATATTCCTTTCGTGCCGTTGCCTTATCCTCTATGGTTTTCATTTGTTCGTCTGCCTCTCAATATGGCTCTTGATGTATGTCAACTCTTTCTATTCTCGGGAACTTGCTCTTTATTTTAAGCTCAAGTTTGCTTGACACATCATGTACTTTGCGTATGTTTGTTTTAGGGTCGAAATAGCACTTTATAACAAGGTGCTGGTTTTCTCCAAGTCTCCTAATAGAAACGACCTCTGCCTCTTTGATTTCTGGGAAGTTCATCGCCATGTGCTCAATTTCTGAACTGAGCTCAAGCGAGGTTTCGCTCATCTCCTTCGATACCCGTTCTGATACCGACTCTACATGAATGGAAACATCGCCAACGTTCTTTACGGCTTTCTTAATCTTGCTCTCTACTTTGTCGGCGACAGCATGGGCTTCTTCTATGTTCATGTTGGCGCTCACTTCAAGATGCATATCGATAGCTATCTTTCCATTTATCTCTTGGATATGCACATTATGTACTCCTCTTGAGCCCGGAACTTTGTCTGAAATCTCTTTCACCGTTTCCCAAAGGTTGCTGCCTGCCCTGCTGACCGGTTCTGTGTGCACAGTTATCCTTGACTCTGGAATCATCCTTTTGATTTCCCGCTCGATTTCTGATGCAATCCTGTGCACTTCGTCAAAACTCAGATTGCTGTCCAACGAAACATGCATAGTCACATCGTACTTTCTTCCTATTGCGCGCACTGCCACGTTATGGCAGTCCCTAACCTCTTTGAAAGACTCGACCTTGGTCTTGATCCTCTTAGCAATCTCTTTCTCGGAACGTCCTAGTAGTAAAAAAGGCATTTTGGCACCTCATATTCTAGTTTTAAGCGAATATACCGCATCACAGCAAGATATGAAAGATACCTGTCGGTGATGCCTCTTCCTGTTGGCTTACTCAGACCCTCAAACATGTCTTTACGTGGCATGCGTGCACTTCGTTATATTGAGTTAAGTACGAAATGCTTTGAGGCGCAAAAATAGCACCGCTAGAATCCGCAAATGCGGAAAAAAGTTCCTGCTTTCTATTATTCCATACGACATACACTCTTTTAAGGGTTTCTGTCTTCTGCGATTCTGTTCACAAGTAGGGAACGCCCTTGCCGGGATTTGAACCCGGATCTCAAGCTCCGCAAGCTCGCGTTCTATCCAAGCTATACTACAAGGGCATTTGTCTGGACTGGTGTTAAACTATCTCCACAAAAACAGTTAATAACTTGCGTTCTGTGAGTAATCTGATTCCGTGGCATACCATACCTATCTGACATTGCTAGTGCCCGCAATCATCTCGTTTGCGATAACGGTAATCACCACGCTGTTCCTCATGCCTTATCTGAAAGGCGCAGGAGTCACTGCGATAGACCACAACAAGAAGGACAAGAGGACGCTTCCTGGGAGCTGCGGACTTGCTGTAGCGTTTGGATTTGCGGTTGGAATGCTCACATACGCGTTCGGCGCAAGCTTTTCGCTGTACCAGCCTGTAGCTGCGCTGCAATACCTGTTTGCGACAGTCATAGCTGTGACTCTGATATCCTTCACAGGATTCATTGACGACATAAACGTCAAGGCTACGATGGTGAAGTCCACTGACATGCTGGACACCAGGCAGGGAATGAAGCAATGGCAGAAGCCGCTGCTGACGCTGATAGGCGCAATTCCGCTGATGGCCGTCAATGCCGGCGTGTCCATCATAAGGATACCTTTCATCGGCGCTTTCAATTTCGGCGTGCTCTATCCGCTGATAATAATACCCCTGGCCGTCGTGTTTGCCTCCAATGCGTACAACCTTCTCGGAGGCTTTGACGGCATCGCAGTAGGCACCGGGCTCATCGCATGCCTGGGACTGCTGCTGTACAGCGTGTTCTTCGGCACATACACAGGTGCGCTGGTTTCCGGAGTTCTATTTGCAGCGCTGCTCGCGTTTGCTGCGTTCAGCATATATCCTGCAAAGCTGATACCCGGAGACAGCTTCACCTATGCGGTAGGGACTGCGCTCGTGGCTTCGATGATAATAGGCAATATGGAGTCATTCGGCTTCGTTGTCTTCTTCCCATGGATGATCGAGTTCTTCCTTCATGCAAGGAAAGGCTTCAAAGTGACCGATCTAGGTAAGAGGAGGAGCGACGGCACGTTTGCTGCGCCGTACGGAAAGAAGGTGTACAGCTGGACTCACGCTATAATGAACATAAGGCCGATGAAGGAATGGGAAGTGTCAGCGTGCATGTGCGGCGTGGAAATCGCATTTGTCGCGCTTGCATTCATAATGAAGCTTCTTGCACTGCTCTAGGTATCTGCGCGCTCGCCACCATTTCGATGAGCGCACGGCCATTCTGATTGCGCACGCGCCTGCCTGCGCTATGTGCGTATCTGCTTGCTCTGGTCCTCCTTGCCTTGAGGCCGTGCCTATGCAGCAGCACTATGTCTGAGCGCTTGATGCTCTTCCTGCCGGCATAGTTGGCATAAACAGAAGCCTCTGCCAGAAGCTCCTTTACCGTGTCTTCCAACTCCTTCTCAAGGCTGATAACTGCCCTTTCGTTGACCTTTTCCGCGCCCGCCTCGCGCAGGAACTGCTCTATATCATAAAGACTAAATTCGCGATTTACCACAGGACCAACCCACAGGGAAGGGATATGGATAGAATGGTTTTTAAGCTGAACGGTTTCTGACATATTAGTGGAAGTTACATGATTCCTGCAATAAGGCTGGGGTTTCACATGAGCATAGCGGGCTCGGTCGTCAACGCGCCGATAAACGCCGCGATGAGAGGCTACGCCTGCTTCCAGATGTTCACCTCCAATTCAAGGTCCTGGACGCATAAGAGGGTGGAAAAGGAGGAATGCCAGGAGTTCATCAGGTGTGTGAAGGAGCACGACCTGCAGGCTTTTGCGCACATGCCGTACATATGCAACCTCTCATCAGACAAGCGCGATGTCCATGACAAGAGCATAAAGGCGCTTGTGGCTAACATGAAGGACTGCGAAGCGCTAGGCATCGATTATCTGGTGGCACACATGGGCTCCCATCTTGGAAAAGGCATAGAGTTCGGCACAGGGCGCATCTGTGAAGCGCTCAGCACAGCGCTTCAGAAGACCAATCGCGTCGCCGTGCTGTTGGAGAACTCTTCAGGCTACAAGAACAGCATGGGCTCCTGCCTTAGTGATATCGGCAGGATTATTGACACTGTGGGCCCTGGCAGGCTCGGAATCTGCTTTGACACATGCCATGCGTTTGCTGCCGGCTATGACCTAAGAAACGAGGCTGGTATCGAGTGCGTCGCTGAAGAATTAGACTCCCAGATAGGTGCAGATAAGCTTAAACTTGTGCACCTCAACGATGCGAAATTCCCGTTAGGGAGCGGGCGCGACAGGCACTGGCACATAGGAAAGGGGTTCATCGGCGCGCAGGGCTTCATTAACCTTTTCAGAAACAGGCTCTTCGATCATGGCTCTTTCGTGCTGGAAACTCCTTTCTCGCGCGAAGGCGACGACACGAGAAACTACCTTGCCGTCAAGAGGATAATATCCTCTTCTGGCGCCATGCATTCCCTAAGATCTTGATATGCTTATGTTGCCTATGATTATATCGCTGCTGTTGCTGTATGAATTCCTACTGCTGTTGCTCGGAACGAACATAACGTAGTTTTCCCTGGTTCCTGAAGTCAAATCATTTAATCTTACCGTGTATCTGTTTTGTACTGAAGTTATGTTCAACGTCTCAATCATTGTAGAGTCTCCAGCTCCCGTTTGTTCTCCTATCTCCAACTGTGCGGATTGCGCTGTAGACATGGCGCTGAAGCTTAGCGTTGCGTTTGTGGTGTATTTATTGTATTCTGAACTGCTGTTGAAACTTACATCACCAGGAGATGGCGCATAAACCGCAAGCAGACCTTGCTTGTATGGGGACCACGCATATGTGGTGTTGCCATTATTGCCTATCGGGACATAACTCCAGTCTGAGAGCACAGGAAATGCGACAAACGACTTGAATAGCGATCTCTGAATTGCATTGCCGGTTTCAAATGCTATTGTCGAGTTATCTTCATATGCGCTAGCTCCAAACGTATCTGTAAGATATGCGTCTAAACGTGCCATGTCTGAATTGTTGTACGCCGCTTTATTTATCACCACGAATTTCGTCTTAAAGTTGTATAGGAACAAAAGTGTCTGGTTTGTATAATTTCCATTCACTGGTGACATATACGTGAGAGTGCCATTGTATTGGAGGAGATGCGCTTGCATCACAAGAGGTAAATTGTAGAGATACCCTATTTCAGTGTAATTCATTCTGGTTATATATCCTCCCAAAGTGGGTTTCAGAGATGCAAGCGTATAATAAGACGCCTCTGCAGGAAAGAGTTCGGTCTCTCCTGTAGGGCTCGGGATGGCGGGCAATTGCAATACGCTGAAATTGCCAGCCGCTTTGCCCAGCGAGTAATAGAAACTAGGTATTACTGGTGCGGTAGTGAACGGCTTTATGCCTGCACTATTCGTTATGGGAGAACCGAGGTTCTCCATGAGAAACAAGATAGATATCGCCGCTACCAAGAGACATGTCTTGTTAATCCTGGGCTTGTATCTGGATTTTTCAATAGCTTTTTCTATCTCAACATATCCACACGCCGCAATTATGGAAAGGGCCATGATGAGTATGGTGATGAAACGTCCGGGCTCCCTGATGATATTGACAAGCTGCACGCTGTGATACATCAGATACGGGCCAGGTATGCCTGTGTTATTTCCTGCTATCTGAAGATACGGGCCCGTCGAAAGCCATGCAAATACAAAGCCCAACACCAGCCACGGAATGACTTTCTTTCTGCTCTTGATCAAGCCTATCAGAGCCAGCGCTATTGCGGTATATGTAAGGTATCCCGTCTTCTCTATCGAAGCGACAGAGAATATCTTCCAATAATAGCCGAATACGCCATTTGAACCAAGCCCGTTATAGAAGTCAGGTAAAAAGAACGAAAGCAGATCCATGCTGTTCTGCACGTTATATTGTACTGTGTTGAGCTGGTTTGCGACCGATGTGACGTTTGAGCCTAATGGTGCCGGTTTAGCAAAAAGCAATTCGGCCGTAGGCACTATCCACCACGACCCTAGTGCCAGAATCAAAAGCGCCGCCAACGAAAGCTGCACAACCACCTCCTTTCTTAGAACTCTCTTCCGCGTTTCGTGACGCAGAAGGTACGCAATCAAAACAAAAAGATACATGATGAGCGCAATAAGCCCCAGCTCCGGATTTCCCATAAATACTGCCAGAAAGAACGCTGATGCGAATCCCAGCGTGTTGTAGTAATTGCGTTTCTCTTCCAGGATTCTTAAAAAGAAGTAGAGGCCCAGCGGTATCCAGCCCCAGAACATCCAGTCGAGGTAAATATACGACTGCATTATGTGCGTGGCGCTGAACGTGTATATCATGCCCGCAATAAAGGCGGCATACCTGTTTGATGTAACATGATCGGCAAGAACGAACATACCGATTCCGGAAAGCGCGAAACCGAGGAAAAACAGCGCATTATAGGCAAGCGGCAGGCTTACGCTCTGCAGCGGCGCCGTCAGTATTGCCGCTATTGGCGTCAGCGTCTGGTATATCAGGTTTGCACCTATGGGCCAGAAAAGCAGGTATGTGCTGAGCATCGACGTGTGAAGCGTGAACAGCGAATAGGAGACCCACCAAATATCCCACAGGTTGCCATAAGTGTCTGCAGCCGCCCCGGGTACGACCCTGGTGATGTTTAATGTTATATGTGGGAATCTCAGAAACGCAATCAACAGGTAAACAGCAAACGCGATGATCGGCGCCCTGTACCTGATTATTTGCGCTTTCGGCCATTGCATAATATCTACTTGCGTGCAACTATTTTTATTGCTGAGCCAGAGCGTGGCTTAATTGCGCAAGGCTACAGTCTCAGGGCTATGCCCAGCACCGCCAGCGCGATCCCTGACCTCAGGTTGTCGTCCAATGAGATTTTCGCACTCTCTATCAACGCCAGCACGGCTGCGAGAGGTACCGCGTACGCGCCGATAAGCGGGAACCCTATGAGTACAAGCACCGTGAAGAACGCGAGCGTGCCCTCCAATGTCTTGCTTTTGTTGTGTGGCATGTGCCGCCTGCCGAAGTGCATGCCGACTATCGTGGCAACAGAATCTGCGAAGAACAACGCCGCAATGCCGAAAAGCATGAGCCTCCTGCTTCCAACAAATCCGATCACGAGCATGGTCCCGACAGCAAGGTAGACTGCGCCGATGCCATAGGTGGCGTTGCTGCGCTCCAGAGTGGCGAGTATCTTCTCATAGATGTTTCCAGTGTCCCTGCCCGCAAACAGGTTGTTGACCGCATAGCCTGCTATGATCAGGGCGAACGCCGCATAGATCGCATACGGAAGCCTGACCAGGAAGAGCACCGCGAACATGATGATGCCCAAGGCGATCTGCACAATGTCGCGGTTCGTCTCCACGCCTCTCTTTTTTATGACGTTGCGCTTTGGATTTATGGAATCATGGTACAGCAGGCCGCACACCGAGCCTATGCCGAACATCCCGACAAGCGCAGTGTCTCCGTAGTAGTATATGCACGCTATGACAACGGCGGCAAGGAACAGGAGCAACGCCGTGAACAGCCGTGGCCTTGATATGTAGCACATCGCAATGAGGCATGACAGCATGGCTGTGCCAATTGCGAAGAGCACAAGGTTTCCGCTCTGTCCGATAAGCAATGCCGTTGCAACTGCGGTGAGCATGCTGGACGCCATCGCGACAGTGTAGAGTCGCTTGGATTTCGATGGCCTGCCCAATAGCAATACGGCGCAAAGGGCAAGGGCAGAGAATTCCAGCGCAACCATATGATCACTATATTAGCAGTATCGCCCATGCCGCGACTATGAAGCCCATGGCAAGCAGCAATGGCACGAAGATGCGCAGGAGTGCGAAGAGAGAATTCGCAGCGTCGGTGAGCTTCTGCAGCGTGTTCGGGCCCCACACCGTGAACTTCTTCATGACGTGCGCGCCGTGATGCACGCTGACAGGCTCCACGCTCGATATCGCGCGCTCCACCGCGTCGTCAATCAGTGCCTCAAGATTCCTGTACTTGGTGATCTTTCCAAGCTCGTTGTCCTCCCTCAGGCTGAACGAGTTCACGAAATGCGTGTCTGTTGTGAGCACCTCTGCCTTGATGTTGTACTTCTCCTTTATGTGCCGCAGCATCAATGTCCTCAGGCTGGGCAGCATGTTGTTGGCGTTGAACTGCAGAATGGCGTACCTGAAGCTGTTGAACGCGAATACCGCGACGTTCAGGTTTCCCCCTGCCACATCAAGGGGCCTGCCGAGCCTGTCGTACAGCTCTACGCTCGCGAATCCCGCGCGCAGCTCCTTGCTGCTGTGCTCTGCGCCGTCGATGAGCTTTATCGCGCTTGAAAAGTCCTTCTCTATCCTTGACCTGGGGCAGACGCCTGCCAGCTCCTCCTTCGGAGCTCCTTCATAGCGGGAGTTGTGCGCGTCGATGAGCACGGTGGTGCCGAACTTCGTCTCGAGCATCTCTCGAAACAGGTGTGCCGACTCCGTTGACACGTCCTCGGTGACCCGTGGCGCCCTTGTCAGCGTGACGAGGTTGACCCCGCCCAGGCACAACCTGGCGACGGTTGCGCCGTTGTGGCTGCATGCAGAGTAGCTTGTCCTGCCGCTGCAAAGCCCCGCGCGCTCCACGCCGCTGTCAAGCGCCTGCTTGAGCTGCGCAAACTGACTCACCGATACGGGGTTGCTGTCTATGTCAACGGCGCTGTGCATGATGAACGAGGGAACTTTGTACTTCTGCACCGCATATTTTTCCAGCGTGCAGGGGAAGTTGCTGCCACCAAGCGTGCCCGCGGGCCCGTAGTGCACTTCAGGTATGAAGAATATCGCCTTAGGCGCGCCGCCGCTGTCCTTCACCACGATGGTCTGGGTTGTTATGTCTGAAGGCGTGCCGAAGCTGGCGCCGAACGGGTTTGACACGTTTATGCCGAAGAGCCAGTTCTGCAGCATCTGCGAGACCGCGTCGATGCTGCGCATGCCGGTGCTTCTCTTGACGGGCCTTTCGAGCACGAACGTTATCATATAGCTCACGACAAGGAACACTGCTATGCCTGCGTAGAGCTTGAGGAGCAGCACGCTGAGCGGCGTGTTGAACGCAAGCACAAACTGGCTGTACGGTATGTAGAGCAGCATGTCCAGGGTCGGCTGCACCAGCGCGAGCAGCACCGCCTTCCTGTGCTGGCCCAGCAGCAGCTTGTCCACAAAGAACCACCATATGAATATGCTCGCGTTGCCCACGAGTATTACCACGCTTGCGGCGGTGTGCGACCTGAGCACCGCATACGATGCGCTGCCTATGATGATGAAAAGCCCGTAGGTAATCGCGCCTACTATCGTCACGAAGAAGATGTACTTGGCTTTGATGTAGCGGCGCAGCGACTTTACAAGTATTATTGTGAGCAGCGCAGGCAGCGCGATTATCAGTATGCCTGTCAGCGCGCCGTTCGCAAGCAACAAGTATGTGTTTGCGTGCCCGCTGTTTATCAGGAACACTGCGCTTATGCCCATCAGCATGCTTATTATGAGCAGCGCCGCAAGCTGCACTTGCGTTTTTGGGAGGCTCTTGGTGAACGGATTCAGCTCTGGCAGGTTATCTATGCGATTTGCCATCGAAACACTATGTCTCCTATGTTGTAAAACTCACGTCTTCAGACGGAAGGATATCACTTGCCGAATCTCCTTTCCCTTTGTGCAAAAGTTCGCAAAGCCTTCTCCAGGTCGCGCTTCTCGAAATCAGGCCAGTACTTCTTAGCGAAGTACAGCTCAGAATAATCGGACTGCCATGGCAGGAATCCCGACAGGCGCTGCTCTCCGCTTGTCCTTATTATGAGGTCAACATCAGGCACTGACGCGGTCCGTATGTGCTTCGAGATGAACTCCTCATCCACTCCCTTCGCGCCCGCTTTGCTCATGCCCCTGAACGCGTACATGAGGTCTTCCTTGCCTCCGTATCCTACCAGTATGTTTATCGTAAATTCCTCGTAAGCGCGCGTTACCTTCTCCAGATGGCGCAGCGCTTCTTTCAGCTTCTTCGGAAGTATCTGCAGGTTTCCGATGATCTTGACACGTGCCTTGTTTTTGGCAAGCTCCGCCAGTATTTTCGGATCCCTTGCGCTCTTTATGTACAGCTGGTACAGTGCGCCCAGCTCCAGCCTGCTCCTCTTCTTCACGTTCTCGGTTGACAGCGCCCAGACGGTGATCGTCTTTACGCCGAAGCTCTTGGCCCACATGCCGAAATCCATGAATTTCTTTATGCCGTAGGCGTAGCCATTATACAATGAGAAGCTGTGGCTCCTTGACCAGCGCCTGTTTCCGTCTGGTATCAATGCGAGGTGGCTGGGTACCGGATCTATGCGCTTTTCCTTGCTTGCAAGCATCAAATCAAAATGGTATCGTAAGCAATACTTAAATAGCTAATTGGTCGCGGTCCCGCACCGTAGAGAAAAGCTTTAATCTGTCAGCTCCCAATATGTGTTGATTCTGCTGGTATTTCTGATGTTCGACTATGAAAGTTTCTACGGGCTTGCTTCCATGGAAGAGCTGCTGGGCAACGCGACCGCAGTGCGCCAGCTGGAAAGCTTCGCGTCAGAAATCGACAGCGGCAGGACGCGGAAGCCGCTGCTCATATACGGCCCGCCTGGCGTCGGCAAGACTGCTGCCGTGCACCTGCTTGCGGAAAAGCACCGCTGGAACGTCGTGGAGATGGGTGCGGACGACTACCGTGACGCTGCGAGCATCGAGCACAGGCTGGTCGCCGCCGCTACGTCGAGGAGCCTGTTCGGCAAGCGGAACGTCATAATACTCGACGAGATAGACGAGCTTGCCGCAGGGTTTGACAAGGGCGCGGGCTCTGCCATCGGCACCCTGATAAAGGAGTCGCGCAATCCTGTGATTTTCATCGCAAACGACATGTGGGACCGCAGCATAACATTCCTGCGCGGCAAGGCCGATCCCGTGCGGTTCCTGAGGCTCCCTGCGGATACGATCGCAAAGCTGCTGCAGAAGGCCTGCTCGCGTGCGGATCTTCACGTTGACAGCAAGCAGATCGAGACGATATCCCTGCGCTCCAACGGCGATGCGCGGAGCGCGCTCAACGACCTGTTCGCAATAGCCGGCTCTGTTGAAGACACCACCGATGTGCTTGGGATGCGCGACAAGAAGATCGACGTGTTTGAACTGCTTGACAAGATATTCTTCTCTAACAGCGCTTCGGCGCCGCTCAGGGCAATAATGAACACCGACCTGTCAAACGACATGCTGATCAGCTGGCTTGACGAGAACGTGCCAAGGAGGTACTTGAAAGCAAGCGAGATGCGCAAGGCCTACGATTCGCTTTCTCTTGCCACCATGTTTTCAACACGGGCGGTGCGCTCTCAGTACTATGCATACTGGCGCTACATGAACGCATTCATGTCAAGCGGCGTGGGGCTTGCAAAGGAAGTGTATCCAGACAGGCGCTACAGCTACGTGTTCCCGCAGAGAATAAAGACGCTGAGCGGCACAAAGGAGACCAGGAAGCAGAATGTGGCGATCGCAAAGAAGCTGCAGCGCAGGTTCCATGCAAGCGTCGCTGACATAGTCAGGGGAGAGCTCGAGATGATCTCTGCGCAGGCCGCGCATGACATCGCCCATGAGATCGCAAAGCAAGAGGATGTCATCGAAGGTCTGATGAGCGATTACGGACTTGACGAATCCGAGGCTAAGAGCGTGCTGCAGATGCACACGTGTTAAAAGAGAAACTATCTTTTTAAGTAAACAGCGAAGGGTTTCGGCATATCTTTAATGTCCAAGATATTCATAAACATCTTCTCTGCTCTTGAAAAACAATAATATAATTTTGGCCTCCTTCTCGAAAATTTGATATATTAAACGCCTATTTTCTATTCTTATTGAGTATACTGCATTCAGATGATGTAACTGTTTTCCAAGCTTCTCAGAATTCGACAACCTTTTTATTATTTCATTCAGCCGTACGCGATCCCTGGCGGTAAGTTTTCCTATATCTTTTTGAAACTCTTTAGTAGCTTCTACGTCCATCACATCAGGCTCTGACCTTTACGGTATACTTTGCTGTTCTTTCCTTACCTGAACTGATATTTTTGAGTA
>CAISDH010000032.1 GCA_903884115.1 uncultured Microcaldota archaeon
CTTCTGGATCTTCTGGAAGCACTCTTTGACGCATTAGAAGGGCAGTCACCCCGGGGACCACACCGTCGTTATTTGCGAGATCTTCGTATCTCTTTTGGATCTCAGACCTGCTTTGCTCTACCTCTTCTTCTGTAGGCCCGACAGCATTGACCGCGCGCGAGAGTCTGTCTATATCTTCAGCCTCCTTCACAAACTTTTCAACTTTTTCTATAGTGTCTGCTATCTGCTTACTAGCGGAGACGCTTCCATCTTTATCATGCGCCATCCCCGTATTTGGATGGTTTGTGTTTAATCTCGAGATTTTATCACATGTATTCTTCGGTTTTCCTAATATTTATACTATTTCTTTTATTGCAATTTGTTTGCGGAAGTTTGTAGTTTTGTAAGCTCTCTAGAGGCCAGGATGGGCACGTACCTGTGGACACAATACCGCACCTGAACCGTTTCGCCAGTTCTGAGCCAGATGTTGAGAAGCGCTTATCGCACAGAAACGTCCCGGTTATTAGCGGCATCGCACTAGTAGGTACAATTATGCAAGAATAACTCTGCGAAAGGTCCTATATAAACTTTTCGTACATCTATTAGGAACATTTTTAAAACTTTGTATAGAGATACGACGATAACAGCATCTGGGCACACAGACAGTTTCAGGAAGTGCACATCATCTCTGAATTTTAATGGGAACCGTGCCTGCTTCGTTGTTGGCTATTTTAACACACATAACACTATGGCGCTACAGAAGATAACAGCACTCATTCGCAGGGCTCCTTACGCCGTCTCAACGTATTTATAATTATACGTGCATTTGTTATCCATGAAAATCCTTCAGCTAGACTGCGACAGCATAAGCTACGAGTTGGTCAAGCCTGAAGCCAGCCTGTACGAGGAAAGCACTGAGAAGAAGGTGACCATAGATGATGCGCTTGTGCTGCTTGTTAGTATTGAGAAGGGAGACGAAAACAGCGTTGCGGACAAGGCACTTGAGGACGTAGTAAAGCAGATGGCACAGCTGAAGAGGAAGAAGCTCGTAGTGTATCCATTCGCACATCTTAGCAGCGACCTTGCAGAGCCCAAGAGCGCCATGGCGCTCATCAACTACATGGCGGAGAGAGCAGCATCTGAAAATATCGAAGTGCGGAAGGCGCCATTTGGTTGGAACAAGAAGCTCGACCTGAACATAAAAGGGCACCCGATGGCAGAGCAGTCAAAAAGGTACGGCAGGGAGGACCTGAAGAAGACTGCGGTCAAGAGGGAGAAACCTGCAGAAGTGAACACATCCATAGTCAGAAAGGCAGACTGGGCAGGGCTTCCAGACACGGACCACAGGACCATAGGGGAGAGGCTGAACCTTTACAGCTTCCAGGAGGTCTCGCCTGCAATGGTATATTGGCATCCGAACGGATGGATTCTGTACAGGGAGCTTGTGAAGTTCATCAGGGAAAAAGAGTACGATTACGGCTATGAGGAGATCAGCACGCCGGCGATTGCAAACCTTGCGCTCTGGCACGTCAGCGGCCACATCGACCACTACAAGGAGAACATGTTCACCATGGATTCAGACCTTGGGTCTCTGGGACTCAAGCCGATGAACTGCCCATCCACAATCATGATCTACAAGTCAAGGAAATGGAGCTACAGGGAGCTGCCGTTCAGGACTGCGATATTTGACAAGATATACAGGAGCGAACTGAGCGGAGTGGTGACGGGCCTTCTGCGCGTGAAGGAGTTGACTCAGGACGACGGCCACATCTTCGCGAGGGAAGACCAGGTCGAGGAAGAGATGACCCTGTTCCTGAGGTTCGTGAAAGAAGTATATAACACGCTAGGAATGCGCTTCAAGGCAAAACTGTCTACGATGCCAGATGACCACTTGGGAGAGAAGGCAACATGGGACATTGCAACTGCATCGTTGAAGCGCGCGCTCGAAGTAAACAAGATGGACTACGAGCTCAAGGACAAGGAAGGCGCATTCTACGGCCCCAAAATAGACTTCGACGTTTTCGATTCGCAGGGCAGGACGTGGCAGTGCGCAACTGTACAGCTTGATTACCAGCTGCCGATGAGATTCGGCCTGGAGTACGCAGGAGAGGACGGCAAGCAGCACATGCCAGTCCTGATCCACAGAGCATGCCTAGGATCGCTAGAGCGCTTCATAGCAGTATATGTGGAGCACTGCCAGGGCAAGTTCCCGGTCTGGCTTGCGCCGGTGCAGGCGACTGTGATATCGATATCAGAGCAGTCGAACAAGTACGCGGAGACCGTGTACGCTGAGCTGAAGAAGAGAAGGATAAGGTCATCGCTTGACGTGTCCGACAGGACCCTTGAGTACAAGATAAGGGAGGCTCAGATGCAGAAGGTGCCATACATGATAATTCTGGGAAACAAGGAAGTGGAGAAGAATGCCATAACGATAAGGGACAGGGACGGCAAGCAGAAGCATGGCGTGGCACTGGAGGAATTCATAAAGGGAATTGAGAAAGAAATTAAGGAAAGAAGCTTAAAGAGCGAATTGCAGCTGTGATTTGTTGTACGTTCTCGGTGTGTGGGATGGGCATGACTCAGGAGCAGCGCTAATCGGAGACAAGGGAATAGTCTTCGCTGCGAACGAGGAGCGCTTCACAAAGAGGAAGCTCGAGATTGAATTCCCTTACAACTCCATAAGGGCAGCTCTCGCTCATGAGGGGATAAAGCCCTCTGACGTTGAGCACGTTGCATTCACAACCACTGAGTTTACCAAGACGCTGGAGCGCGTGTTCCCGCCGATGAAGGAGCAGTATTACCAGTTCAGGCGCAGGAAGATGCTGAAACCTGCATTCGAGAACGCGAGGCACAACCTCAAGTACGGCTTGACTGGCATAGGCATACTGCCGATGTGCGGCAGCATCAGCAAGAGCATAGTTGCAAAGAGGCTCCGCGGCATGGGCTTCGCAAATCCCAAGATCCATATCGTGGAGCACCACGCAGCGCATGCGGCGTGCGCAGCATTCACTTCCCCTTTCAAGAGATCGCTTGTCATCACGCTTGACGGGCTCGGGGACGGCCTGTCTGGAAGCATAAGCACATTCGAGAACGGCAAGCTGGAAAGGCAAATCGCGATACCCGCAAGGCACTCACTAGGGATAATGTTCGAGCAGGTCACCAACATAGTCGGCATGCGAGAGCTCGAGGACGAGGGAAAGGTCATGGCGATGGCAGACTATTCCTATCCATTCAAATACGAGGACAACAAGCTCAAGGATTTGTTCAAGATAGATGGCACAAAGATCAGTGCGAAGTACAGCGCAGTCAAGCAGTTCGCGCGACTTCAGAAGATCGCATGGCAGATTCCGCGAGAGCAGTTCGCGTACATGGCGCAGCAGCTGCTTGAGGACGCGCTCGTGAAGTTTGTGGGCGGCGCGGTTGACAGGTATTCCATTGGCGACGTGGTGCTTGCTGGCGGGCTGTTCTCCAACGTGAAAGCCAACATGAAGATACGGATGCTTGACGGGATAAGGCACTGGTACGTGTTCCCGCACATGGGCGACGGGGGCATGGCGCTCGGAGCGGCGCTGCACGCGAAGTACGTTCTTGACGGCACGAACAGCTACGATTTTGGCGCCTACCTTGGCGACGGGTACAGCACAGAGCAGACGGAGCATGCCCTGAAGAAAGAGGCGGGAATCAGCTGCCAGCGCGAGAGCACGGCGGAGCAGGCGTCGCACGCTAGCGAGCTGATAAGCAACGGAAACTACGTGTTCTGGTTCCAGGGCAGGATGGAGTACGGACCAAGGGCGCTTGGGGACAGGAGCATACTCGCCCCTGCAGATTCCGAGGCTGTGAAGGACAGGCTCAATCTCTATGTGAAGAGGCGCGAATGGTACCAGCCCTTTGCGCCGTCAATGCTTGACTCTGAGGCGGAGCACATGCTTGAATTCGACGGCAAGGGCCATGACAAGTTCATGACGATGTCGTACATGGTCAAGAATTCGCACAGGAAGAATGCGGCATCTGTCATGCATGTGGACGGCTCTGCAAGGCCGCAGATGGTCGGAAGGGAGAATCCGATGTACGAGGGCCTGCTCAGGCACTTGAAGAAGCGCACAGGCATCGGAATTGTGCTGAACACAAGCTTCAACATACACGGCATGCCCATCGTGATGAGCCCTGCGGATGCCGTGGACACGATGAGAAAGACAAAGACGAAATACATGTTCATCAACGGGCTTTTCGTAACGAACAAGGACGGTGCGTGAATGTCCGTAGCGTTCACAGAATACAGCATGACAGCAGGCATTCTGATAGCTTTTGTAGGCCTTATCATAGGCTGCATATATGACCGGAAGAGAATTGCGCACGCTGTGAAAGGCGCAGGCCTCAGGAAGAAGCACATCGTCCTTGCGTTCGCAATAGTGGCGGCATTCGCATTCCTTGAGCTCTGGATCGTGAAGCCTACGCAGCAGCTCTTCTTCGACGACGTGATATACCAGGGCATGGCTCTGCAGCTTATGCACACGGGCCAGGCCGTGATGTGCGACTATGGAACCCCGACTGCGTGCTTTGTCGGTGAAGCGTTCCACGAGCCGATCGGCCTGTCATTCAACATCGCGATAGCGTTCCTTGCCTTCGGGGTGCACCGCGGGGTCGCGTACGGGACAGAGTTCCTGCTTGCGATGGTTGCGGTGTTCATGACGTTCCTTGCAGCGCTGCTCTTGTTCAAGGACACAAAGGCGGCACTCTTCTCAGAGCTATTGATCGCGCTGTCGCCCGTAGTGCTTGTGTGGGCCATGCCCACCAATTCGGACATGGCCATGCTCGCATACTCGCTGGTTGCGCTGTTCTTCATGCTTGCGTTCATGCGCGACAGGCGCCTGTGGAGCTTCTTCAACATGCTGATGGCGTTTGCGCTCCTGAGCTACATGAAAGTGGATGCGCTGTTCTATCTGCCTGTGTTCGCAACCATCTACGTGCTTCTCGGGAATGGCGGCGCGCTGCGCACGATAACCGACACGCTCAGGCTTGCAGCGAAGCACGCGATGGACACGAACGTGCTCATGGCGCTCCTGGTGTTCGTCATAGCACTGGCGCCTTCTATCACCTACGTGGCGTACGAGTCCGCTTATGGCAACTACGGGGCAACTGGCACGCTGCAGAACTCATGCTCAAAGAACCTGACGCCGATGCAGGTGACCGGGAACACCAACCTGCAGAATTTCGAGGCGAACATGTGCGCCAACACGGGATTCTGGTTCAACGCCTATAAAAGCCAGTACATAATGCAGCCCGCAATATTCACCGCTCTGGCGCTGCTTGGGGCAGTGCTGCTGGTCTTCGCAGGCAGGGGGCACGAGCTTGCGGCGCTTGCATGCTGGTTCCTGTCGTTATTCCTGCTCTATACAACATTCTATGCGGGCAGCGCCACATACGGCGTCGACTGGCGCTTCATGCTCAGCCTCATCGCGCAGGCAAGCATGCTCGGAGGCTTTGCAATAGCGTGCATTATTGATGCCGCTGCATCCTTGAAGAAGAAAAGATATTCTATGCAGATCACTTGCGCTGCGGCAATCGTGGCTGTCGCGGTGGTGCTGTACCCGACGTATGCCATGTACCCGCTGCTCTCGGTGAAACCGTCGCAGATCCAGCAGGCAGGGGACGCCCGCTTCTACGAGAACTTTGTGTTCAACGCCAGCCAACAGATACCAGCGTCGTGCCTCGTCTACACATACGATCCTTCGCTGTTCAACATCAACGGCAGGGCAGCGATACAGTTGAGCTACCTGTACAACACAAGCCAGTACAAGCAGCTGGAATCAGAGTACGGCTGCACCGTCCTGGACTACGGCTACTGGTGCCATACGCCTAGCAACCTGTGCAGCTCGGTCAACCAGAGCTTCAACCTAACTCCAATCTCCACAACCCAATACGCACTCTTCAACTACGGCTATGGCCTGTATTACCTGCACTCCAAGGATTAGCGCGATGCGCGTTCAGTCTTGCAGGTTCCTGAAGATCGTCCGCAGTATCACATAGCCGTCCTGGATGCTGCGCAGCTTGGCTTCGCCCTTGACTCTCGGCTTCTCGTAGCTGGGCACTTCCATCACGCGCAGGCGCTTCTTCTGCGCCTTGATGTTTATCTCTGTCTCTATGCCGAAGCCTTCCTCGTCCAGGTGAAGCCTTTGCGCTACGCCGCGTGCGAAGCTCCTGTAGCCGTAGCAAAGATCAGTGTAATGCGACCCGTAGAGCAGATTCACCAATGAAACGAAGAACCTGTTGCCGAGCCTCCTGTGCACGGGCATGTCTCCGGTGCCTCCGCCAGCAAGGAACCTTGAGCCCATGCAGATGTCATGGCCTGATTCTATCCCCGCTATCAGGAGCGCAAGCTCGTTGGGCCTGTTCGAGAGATCCGCATCCATCGAGATTATGACTTTGCCTCTTGCCCTTCTGAAGCCTTTCATCAGCGCAGATCCCTTGCCTATGTCGTCGTAGAGCACAGAAGCGCCAAGATCCTCTGCCTTTTCCGCAGTGCCGTCAGGGGAATGCCTGTCCACGATTATGACCTCGTAGGAGTACCGCTTCATCGATCTCTTTATCCCGGACAGCACCTTGGCTATGTTTGCCGCCTCGTTGAAAGTTGGGATCACTATGCTGACATATGGCTTCGCTTACTCACCTTTTTGGTTCTGCATGCACGTGTTTTCTGACTGCGGATACGGCTATGAGCATCAGAAGGATTACGATGACTGCGACTATTGCAATAGTGGTGAGTTGCAGGCCAGAAGCGCCTAGCGCCCCGGTGCCGCCGAACACCACAGAAGTCTGCGCTATTGCCGCATAATGCACGCCGTTGCTTGTATACGAAACTGCAACGCTTATCGGGAACGACGCACTGGCGTACTCTGGCGTGGTGATGTTGAAAAGCAGCCTCTTTTGCGAGAGCGGCCCGAGTGCGAAGCTTGAATCAGGCTCCAGTATCGCAAAGCTCGAAGGCGCTTGCACGTGCACTGTCGCGTTAATAGTGCCGTTGTAGTAATTGACCAGCAGGACATTAAGTGTGCCTTTAGACTGATTTATTGAGAATACTTGAACAATGCTCCGGGACGACTTATTCACATCAAGTATGCAGGGGAAGATTGTCGTAAACGTCTCAGTGCCCTGGGTGTAGTTTGCAATGAAATACTCTGCATAACTGCCGGGCATGGAGAAGTTGTACAGGTAGAAGCTCTCTGAATAGTGCGCTCCTGGAGAGATTACAGGAAGCAGCACGACGCTGTTGGATGTGGACACGCCTGAAAGCAGGGGCGCAAGGTAAAGGTCGGTTGCCGTGCCATTGCCGTAGTTCGTAAGGTTGAACACAAAAACATTATTCGCAGCATTCACTGTCTGCGCTGCGCAGCTCCCGGTCAGTGTTACTGTAGACCCTTCCGCAGACGCGATGAAAAGCACGGCGAACAGCGCACCAAACAATAGGCTCATTCGGCACTTCTTCGGCAATGCCTGCCTCTCCTGCTGCGCAGTCGCTGCAATGCCAGGCGGTTTTCCTGTGTACAAGAGATTCCCTGCAAGTATCTAACAAAACAGCCTTATTAAAGATAGTGCTGAACGTTTGGACGAGCCGTTTTTATGACGGAGCATGATGGATATTTAAACTTGCATAAAGAAATAATTGCAGTGAGCACATGGCTGACAATGTTCCGGCAAATTTCAAGGATTTCGTCGCAGCGTACAAAGACAGGGTTTACAAGAAGGTATGCGAGTACATGCCTACCGGAGAGCCCAAGATATTCAACGAGAGCATGGTGCGGTGCTATGTCGACAGGAAGGGCCAGTACAGGAGACCGTCTTACGTGCTGTTATGGACAAAACTCTACGGAGGCAGCATAGACGACGCGATACTCCCTGCAGCGGCGCAGCAGGCGTCGGAAGACTATTTCCTGATGCATGACGACTGGATGGACGGCAACTCCGTAAGGAGAGGAGGCCCGGCTGCGCACGTGATGTACGACCCCGCATATGCCATCAACGCAGGCAGCGTTGTCCACATGGCAACATGGAAGATGGCAAAAGAAGCCTGCGATGCGCTGGGCGGCGAGAGGGGCAAGAGGTACTTTGCCAAGTTCTACGACATAATGCTCGTAACCCATCAGGGCCAGTACCGAGACGTGAGGCTCACCAAGGAAGTGAAGGACATAACGAAGTTCACGCTAGAAGAATACTATGCATCGATAAGCGCAAAGAGTGCGTATTATTCAGTATACGGCCCGATGCAGTGCGGAGCAATAATCGCCGGTGCAGACCAAGGCACTATAGACAGAATACCAGAATACGGGATACCGTGCGGCAATGCCTTCCAGATGAAGGACGACATACTTGACTGCTCGTCCACAGTGGACGTGCTGGGCAAGAGCATCGGCACAGACGTGTGGGAGGGCACCAAGACGCTGATACTGTGGCATGCAGTGCAGAATGCCTCTTCAGGCACGCTGGAAAGGCTCAAGGCAATCTATTTGAAGAACAGGTCAGAAAAAACTGAGGCCGACGTGAAATTCGTGCTGGACACCTTCAGGGATATGGGATCGGTAGCATACGCCCAGAAGGAAGCTGACAGGTTTGTGGCAGAGGCATCAAGCAAGTTCGAAGCCCTGACAAGGGACGTGCCCGAATCGCAGTTCAAGGCGCTCGCGAGGGACGGGATTGGCGTGACAGCAAAGAGGAACGTCTGACTTTTCGCTATGCAAGCATTTGGGCAAGAATCCGAAACTTTGTCTTAAAACAGAGTAATAGATAGGTTTATATATTATATAAACATATATAATAGCATGCAGACACAACAGATAATACATTACCCTAGACTGGACACGGTATTGATGGTAGAGGCTGCAGTCAGAGATGCCAAGGAATATCCATCAAAGAGGCAGCTCTGGCTCTCTTTGAAAAAGAAAGTCATGTATCAGACTTTCAATGTTATAATAGCTTACTTGGAGAACTCAGGCAAGATAATCCAAAAGGATGGAAAGATAATTTGGATATGGAATCCTGAGCTGATAAGGAAGTACAGCAACAGCAAGCTGGTGTTGAAATAACTGATAACAGGAAGGTTAGTGTAGTCTTTGCCGACGAGAAGCTGTAGAAGGCTTACTACGAAGTACAAAAGGAAAACCCACTCCTGTACAAGTTCCTAGATAGGGCAACTGATGACATAAAGGCAGACCCAAGATGCGGCATAGAGATACCTAAGCGCCTAATACCCAAGATGTACAGGCAACGGTATGGGATAAACAACCTTTGGAAATACAACCTGCCAAATGCTTGGAGGCTCGTTTATTCCATAACAGGCGACGAAGTCGAGATAATAGCCATACTGCTCGAGTGGTTTCCACATAAAAAGTACGAAAGGCGCTTCAAATACTAATCATTCTTTTCAGGGATTCGCAGAAATCGTCTGGTTCTGAACCCTGTTCGTAGTCGCAGTTTTGAAATGCAGGGAGAGAGATTTGAACTCTCGAACCCCTAAGGGAGCGGGCCCTAAACCCGCCACATTTGACCAGGCTTTGCTATCCCTGCATTGATTTTAGTCTCTGCGTTCAGCTATTTATACCTTGACAGCGACGCGCAAAGGTTGTATAACAGCCTTTTATACTTTATAGCTCATATCAATTTGAAGTGATTTTGCGCTTAACATGAAATACGTGAGAGATCACGTCGATGGGATAAAGGAATCGCTGCAGAAGAGGAAGAGCGATTACCCGTTGGAGAAGCTGCTGAAGCTCGACGAGGACTGGCGCGCCCTAACCACGAAGCTCCAGGGCCTGGAGGCGCAGCACAACAAAGCCAGCAGGGAGATCGCACAGCTCAAGAAGGACGGAAAGGGGATAGACGCTGCGGTCTCTGCGCTTGCGGAGCTGAAGAAGCAGATCGCAAGCATGAGCGGCAAGCTTGAAGAGGAGGAAAAGAGCATTAACGAGCTGCTGTGGAACATGCCGAATACGCTTCATGAATCCGTGAAGTACGGAAAGGACGAGACGGAGAATGTCGAAATCAAGAAGTGGGGCAAGACCGACAAGAAGATCCCATTCGGGCACACTGAGATGCTGGAAAAGATGGGATTGATAGACGTAGAAAGGGCAGCAAAGGTGTCAGGTGCGCGATTCTACTACATGAAAGGAGACCTGGTGCTGCTTGAGCAGTCGCTGATAAGGTTCGCACTCGACGAGCTGATGAAGAAGGGGCACACGCCGATCCTTACTCCTTACTTGATAAAACGCGAGTACTACAAAGGCGTGACAGGTCTTGGAGACTTCGAGGATGCGCTCTATTCTGTGACAAATCCGAAAGGGGCAAAGATAGAGGAAGGCAGCACAGACGATGAACTTATGCTGATTGCAACATCAGAGCATCCGATTGCAGCGATGCATGCAGGAGAAGTTTTCCTGGCAAAGGATCTGCCGATAAAGTATGCAGGCGTATCGCCATGCTTCAGAAGGGAGGCAGGAGCCCACGGAAAAGATACAAAGGGCATATTCAGGGTCCACCAGTTCGAGAAGATTGAGCAGTTTGTCTTCTGCAACCAGGAGGATTCGTGGAAGTATTACGAACAGCTGATAAGCAACGAGGAGGAATTGCTGCAGAAGCTGGGCATACCCTATCACAGGATAGAGATGTGCACCGGAGACATAGGAGTGGTGGCGGCGAAGAAGATCGACCTTGAGGGATGGTTCCCGAGCCAGCAGAAATACAGGGAGCTTACTTCTGGTTCGAACTGCACAGATTGGCAGAGCAGCAGGCTCGACATAAAATACGAGGACAAGGGCGAGAGGAAGTACGTCCATACGCTCAACGCCACTGCGGTAGCAGTGCAGAGAACGATCTGCGCCATAGCAGAGAACTACTACAATGCCGACGGCACCATAACCGTTCCGGACGTTCTTGTCCCATACATGGGCAAGAGCAAGATAGCATAGCACCTGTTCCTGGTGATTCACTGAAGAGCGACTACGATATAAGAAAGGAGATGAAGAGGCTCAGGTCGATCAGGGGCACTGGCACAGAGCTTGTCAGTATATACGTACCCACAGGCTTCTACATTAGCGAGGAGATAGGCAAGCTGCGGCAGGAGCACGACCAGGCATCTAACATAAAGTCAAAGACGACAAGGCTCAACGTGCAGGATGCCACCGAGAAGATCATACAGTACCTTAAGCTTTACAAGGAGACGCCGAAGAACGGCATAGCTGTGTTCGCAGGTAACACTTCAAGCGTCCAGGCAAAGCCGAACATAGAGCTGTTCTCCGTCGAGCCGCCATCACCGATAAGAGCGAACATATACAGGTGCGATTCGGATTTCCTGCTCGAACCGCTTGAGGAGATGCTTGAGGCCAAGGACGCTTATGTGCTGCTCACGATGGACGGCAAGGAGGCGACGGTAGGCCTGCTCAAGGGAACGAGCGTCAACATTGAGAAGAGGCTGAGGTCGTTCGCGCACGGGAAGATGAGCAAGGGAGGCCAGTCTGCGATGAGGTTCGAGCGCCTAAGGGAAGAGAGCATAGACGAATACTTCAAGAGCATTGGCGATGCCATAAACACCGTGTACGAGAAGTACAACCACAAGATAAACGGCGTAGTTGTCGGAGGCCCAGGCCCTACGAAGGAGAATTTCGTAAGATCGAAGAACCTGAACTACCAGATAAAGGTGCTCGGCACGTTCGACATAGGATCGACTGACGAGAACGCAGGCATGGAGGAGCTGCTGAACAAGGCCCGGGAACTGCTGGCAGAGCAGTCGGCCGTAAAGGAGAGGAAGGTGATGGAGCGCTTCCTCGAAGAGGTGGGAAGGGGAGGGCTCGAGGCATACGGCTACGCCAACGTCAAGAAGGCGCTTGAGGGCCGCAACGTCTCCACGCTAATAGTGAGCGAGGACCTGGAGCTGACAGAGGTCGTGTACAAGTGCAGCAACGACGGCGAGGAGCTCACCGCAATTGAACAGGGCAATTTCAGGCAGAGCAAGCACGGCTGCGGAGGCAACCTCGACATGCTCAGCCAGAAGGACGCGCTCGAGGAGCTTATCGAGCTGGCCGATGCAGGAGGAGTAGATGTAGTGTTTGTATCCACGAACAGCCAGTACGGCAACGAGCTTCTCCTCGGATTCAAGGGCATAGCCGCGATGCTAAGGCACAGGTAAGCCGATCCTGCTTGAGATGGATAGCGACAGAGATGCTCAGGTCAGCTGCACCGCGATGCCGCACTCCCTTAGGAACAGCAAGTCGCCGGATATGTACAGAGTTCCGCGCCCTACAATGGTCTCGTTCTCCGTGCTGTAGTTTATGTACAGGGTCGGCATGCCTTTGCTCATGTTGACGCACCTGTCCATGCTGGTGGTTGTTGTGATGTTGACGGTATTGGATGATGCTGTGTTGTTCGCGCCCAGGCCCCTGGTTGCGAATGTGCAGCTCGTCTGGTTGACCACGAAGAAGTTTATCGTGCTTGGAACCCTGTGCAGCTGCTCTATGACTGCTGTCGCGCAGCTCACTGCGCTGCTGCCGCCCACCCCGAGAAGCGTGCCGTTGTACCTTGCAAAGATCGCGACCTGGCTTGCAGAGGTGAATGCAGTCTTGAATTCCGAGAAGTTTGGAGGCTGCGACATGTATATGATCGTGATGATTGCTGCTGCTATGACTAGCACGATGGCAACGGCAGCATAGATCTGCACGTCAGACAGTCGACGCTCTTTCTTGGATTTTGGCATCAGATACACCTAAATACAGGTCATTTATATACGCACAATTATGTCTTTAAATGTACCTTTAAATAGTTTATTCATCGTTCTCTGTTCTGAATTTTTCCAGTCCGTCCCTGCACATCTGCCGCTTTATCCTGCGCAGGTCGCGCTCCGTGAGAGGTTCGTCCCTTTTCATCTTGCCGAACGAATCGGTGACCCTGTGCCCGTTGTTCCACATATCTCTTGATATGGTCATGGAATCGCTCTTTATTTTGAGAACAGCGTGTCCAGAGGGCACGAAGCCCCTGAAGCTGCGGCACCGCTTGCATACAGCACGTGCCCGTACATGCCCCTGTAGACTATGCTGGAATTGCCGTTGCTCATCAGCACCAAGGGCATGCTCCCCGCAACATTGCCAAGGCATGCACCGCTGAAACCAGGAATTGTACTGGAGCATGTGCCGTTTACGATGCTTATCACATTCACGCTCTTGCCCATGGCGCTAAGCGAGGCCTTGACAGATCCAGCGCATGCGATCACGCCTGAGCTTGTGGTGTTCAGCACTATCGCAAAGCTCTTGCTTGCGGTCACTGCGTTGATGAACCCCGAAACAGGCAGAAACTTGTTGGCGCTGCCTGCAGCCAGATACGTGACAAGGACATAAACGACCACAAGGATGCCGAACACGATGAATAGTGCGTTCCATGCCTTCTTGGCTCGCCTGCTGAACTTGATCTTGTGCTTGCTCTTCAGTTTTGAGTATACTTGCATGTGGAACACGAGCACAAGCAGGCAGCCTATTATCAGCGATATTGCGGCAGAATAGAGCGCTGCGCCGGAGTTCTTCGCGCCGAGTGAAGATGCACCTCCGAGCAGCATGCTTGCTGTGCCGCTGTCTAACGCCTTCACGACAGATCCGAGCGTGAACGGCATCATCAGACTGAGGCTTGAGCTGACGGATCTCAGCTCGGACAGCACCGAAGAGAGCTGGCTCTGGTTCACCCCGGAGGCGATTCTTGCGTTTATTTCCTGCTGCTCAAGTGCAATGCTCGCCAGCCCTGCAGGTATGTGTGCATAGCTCAGCTGGTCTACCGCAAGCAGATAGTTGTTGCTCTGTGCGATTGTGTACACTGGAGAGAACGCCGCGTACACCGCAGAATATGCCGCGTTTGTAGCGGACAGCGCATTAGCCAGCATCGTGTTTGCCGCCGATATGTTCTGGCTTTCTCCTGCTCTGATTATCGTCGCAAAGGTGCTCTTGAGCGCGATCAGCCTGCTGCTGAGCACCGAATTGCCGAACATTGCGAGCAGCGCCTGGGATTTCTGCACTGTTGAATTGTACTTGGGCTCTGTAGCGTTGAGGAATGCGCTGAAAGACGCGTTCTCCTCGCTTGAGACCACAGCATATACGTAGCCGTTTGCTATCGATGAGGAATTGGCGCTCACGGAGCTCAGGCCTGCGCTTGAGAGAGGCGACTGCTTGAGCTGCGTTACTGCAGCCTGTACGCCAGACAGCAGCGTGGAGTTGAAGTTAGGGTACTGGCATAGGCCTATGTCGACGCAGTACCAGGGCTGGTTTGCGAGAGTGTACGAGCCGCATGAGGCGTAGAGCGTTGCAAGGTTGACGCCAGTCGGAATTGGGAACAGAGGACTTTGCGGCATTGCTGTGGAGATGCCGCTTATCATGGAAACATCGCTTGAAAGGGTCTGTATTGACGGGCCTATGTTCGAAGCGCTGATATTTGCCAGAGTTGAGAAATAGCTGATGTAGCTGGCATTCAATTGCGCATACTGGCTTGAGAAGTTTTCTATTCCGTTGACGAATGGATATGCGTGATTGTTCCCTGGGCCTCCAAGAGAGGTTATGACCGCGCCGCAGCTCGGTATGGTCCTGCACGAGAAGCACTCGTTGTCCGTTGTGCAAGTGAACCTGTCCAGCCCGGTCTCCATCAGGCAATCGTTTATGGGCTTTGAGCTCTGGTTCAGGTATGAGTGCATTGAGGCATCGAGGTAATTCAGGGTGCTCTGGTTAGGATAGTACCTGCCAAGAAGGAACGGCCCGAGCACCGCGCTTATGTTTGCGGCGCTGAGCAGCACGGAGTAGTGCTTTGTGGTGTTTATGACTATGAACTTGTTGGCGCCGGAACCCAGCTGCATTATCGCATAGGTGTGTCTGCCGAGCGTCAGGTTGTATAGCGACGCGCCGTGCAGTGTGGAGTTTGGTATGTACGTGGACAGATAGCCGTACAGCGACGTATTGAGGCTTATGCTGTTCGCGCATGCCTCTGATGACAGAATCACAATCGCCAGTGCCAGAACAGATAGGAGTTTCGCCATTGATTCGCCGTCGGTATTTATTGCATGTAAGAGTTTAAGAGTCTTACGGTTCTTCAAAAACAACTTTTCTTCGACGTGCAGATTCCAAATATTTCCGATGATAAACATACTTTAGTCTCTAGACAGAGGGCTTTTTTCCTGTTGAGAAATCGCATACAAATTTAATTGTTACTATTGCATGGCAAGGTTTGTGACATCCTCCTCGGGCTAAAGCCTGAGGCTTCCTCCTGAGATTATCTCAGAAGTATGTTCTCGGTTCAGCGATGCGACTTGCGATACCTGCTGTATCGTAGAGGCCATAACCCCAGCGCGTTACGAACGCCTGGCAGCAGGAACAGTGTGGCAACTTGGGTATGAAAAAATAAAAAGGAAAAAGGAAGAGAAAAAGAAAGAAAGAGCAGCCAATTCACTTGGCTGCTTGTGCGTACAGCTGCGCTATGAACGCGTTCGCTGCGGCGGTTGTCTGGTTCGCATAGTATCCTGCGATCAGCACACGGTTAGTCCCATATGCCTGCATTATCTGCGTTGTTGGCACCATGGAGACGTTGTATGCTGACTGGAGCTGTGCGCTCAGTGCGTTGACATAGCCGCTTCCTACCAGTATCAGGTTGCTGGCCGGGTTTGCAGCAGC